>NZ_JBIWAQ010000005.1:0-510406 GCF_044760155.1 Kitasatospora sp. NPDC098652 | reverse complement strand
CCCCACCCACAGAGTCGGCGGTCCGAAAATCACCCAGCCCCCGGAGCGCCCACCCCCGGAACCGCCCCCGGACCAACCCACCCTCCCGAAAGCCCCCCAACCCCCCCAGCCCCGCGCAGCGGCCCCCACACACCCCCGGAATGCCCCCACCCCAAAAAAACACCAACGACCCGCTCCCCCGAAGGGAAAACGGGCCGTCAGCCAAGCCAAGCTCAAACCATCAGCGATGATCCAGCGCCGGGTTCACCGTCACCTCAACCCGCTGGAACTCCTTCAACTCCGTGTACCCCGTCGTCGCCATCGCCCGCCGCAGCGCCCCGAACAGGTTCATGGTCCCGTCCGGAGTGTGCGAGGGCCCGGTCAGGATCTCCTCGGTGCTGCCGACCGTCCCGAGGTCGACCCGCTTCCCCCGCGGCAGCTCCTCGTGAACCGCCTCCATCCCCCAGTGGAACCCCTTACCCGGCGCGTCCGTCGCCCGCGCCAGCGCCGCCCCGATCATCACCGCGTCGGCACCACAGGCGACAGCCTTCGGAATGTCCCCGCTGTACCCCACCCCGCCATCCGCGATCACGTGCACGTAGCGCCCGCCGGACTCGTCCATGTAGTCCCGCCGCGCAGCCGCGACGTCCGCCACCGCGGTCGCCATCGGCACCTGGATCCCCAGCACGTTCCGGGTGGTGTGCGCAGCCCCCCCACCGAAGCCCACCAGCACGCCGGCCGCGCCGGTCCGCATCAGGTGCAGCGCAGCGGTATACGTGGCGCAGCCCCCGACAATCACCGGAACGTCCAGCTCGTAGATGAACTGCTTGAGGTTCAGCGGCTCGGCAGCGCTGGACACGTGCTCGGCCGAGACGGTGGTTCCGCGGATGACGAAGACGTCGACCCCGGCGTCCACGACGGCCTTGGAGAACTCGGCGGTCCGCTGCGGCGAGAGCGCAGCGGCGGTGACGACGCCGGATTCGCGGACCTCCTGGATCCGCTGCTTGATCAGCTCGGCGCGGATCGGCGCGGAGTAGATCTCCTGGAGGCGCCGGGTCGCAGTGGCCTCGTCGGTGATCGCGGCGATCTCGTCCAGCAGCGGCTGCGGGTCCTCGTAGCGGGTCCAGAGGCCTTCGAGGTTCAGCACGCCGAGCCCGCCGAGGCGACCGATGGCGATGGCCTGCTGCGGCGAGACCACGCTGTCCATGGGGGCGGCCAGGAACGGCAGCTCGAAGCGGTAGGCGTCGATCTGCCAGGCGATCGAGACCTCCTTCGGGTCACGCGTACGCCGGCTGGGGACGACGGCGATGTCGTCGAAGGCGTACGCCCGGCGGCCGCGCTTGCCTCGCCCGATCTCGATCTCAGTCACTTCGAGCCCTTCTGGTTTGTTGCTCATGCCCGCCGGGTCACCCCGGCCGCCCCCAGTATCCCGTACTACCGCTGGTGGCGCCCCGACGGCCCGACCCCCGGACGCGCGGAAGGGCCCGCCGTGGCGGGCCCTTCCGGGGTCGAGCGGGTCAGCGGGCCGAGTAGTTCGGCGCCTCGACGGTCATCTGGATGTCGTGCGGGTGGCTCTCCTTGAGGCCGGCCGCGGTGATCCGGACGAAGCGGCCCTTGCTCTCCATCTCGGCGATGGTGGCGGCACCTACGTAGCCCATGGTCTGGCGCAGGCCGCCGACCAGCTGGTGCAGCACGGCCGACAGCGGGCCGCGGTACTGGACCTGGCCCTCGATGCCCTCGGGGACGAGCTTGTCGTCCGAGGCGACCTCGGCCTGGAAGTAGCGGTCCTTGGAGTAGGAGCGGCCCTGGCCGCGGGACTGCATGGCGCCCAGCGAGCCCATGCCGCGGTAGGACTTGAACTGCTTGCCGTTGATGAACAGCAGCTCGCCCGGGGACTCCTCGCAGCCGGCCAGCAGCGAGCCCAGCATCACGGTGTCGGCACCGGCGGCGAGCGCCTTGCCGATGTCGCCCGAGTACTGCAGGCCGCCGTCGCCGATGACCGGCACGCCGGCCGCCTGGCAGGCCAGTGCGGCCTCGTAGATGGCGGTGATCTGCGGGACGCCGATGCCGGCGACGACGCGGGTGGTGCAGATGGAGCCGGGGCCGACGCCGACCTTGACGCCGTCCACGCCGGCGTCGATCAGCGCCTGGGCGCCGTCGCGGGTGGCGACGTTGCCGCCGACCACGTCGACCTTGACGGCGGACTTGATCTTCTCGATCCAGGCCAGCGCGTTGTGGCTGTGGCCGTGCGAGGTGTCGACGACCAGGAAGTCCACGCCCGCCTCGACCAGGGCCTGGGCCCGGTCGAAGGCCTCGGCGCTGGCGCCGACGGCGGCGCCGACCAGCAGACGGCCCTCGGCGTCCTTGGCGGCGTTCGGGTACTGCTCGGCCTTGACGAAGTCCTTGACCGTGATCAGGCCCTTGATCCGGCCCTCGTCGTCGACCAGCGGGAGCTTCTCGATCTTGTGGCGGCGCAGCAGCGCCATCGCGTCCTCACCGGAGATGCCGACCTTGCCGGTGATCAGCGGCATCGGGGTCATGATCTCGCGGACCTGGCGGCTGCGGTCCGACTCGAAGGCCATGTCGCGGTTGGTGACGATGCCGAGCAGCTTGCCGGACTCGTCGGCGATCGGGACGCCGGAGATCCGGAACTTGGCGCACAGCGCGTCGGCCTCGCCGAGCGTGGTGTCCGGGCCGACCGTGATCGGGTCGGTGACCATGCCGGACTCGGAGCGCTTCACCAGGTCGACCTGGTTGGCCTGGTCCTCGACCGACAGGTTGCGGTGCAGCACGCCGACGCCGCCCTGGCGGGCCATGGCGATGGCCATCCGCGCCTCGGTGACCTTGTCCATCGCCGCGGACAGCAGCGGGATGTTGACGCGGACGTTCCGGGAGACCCGCGAGGAGGTGTCGACCTGGTTCGGCAGCACCGCGGAGGCCCCGGGCAGCAGCAGGACGTCATCGAACGTGAGCCCGAGCATGGCGAACTTCTCGGGTACGCCTGCGGCGTTGTAAGACATTTGGGGGTACCTTCCGTGGCCGGCCTTATCCGCTCGCGCCCAGAGGGAGGGGGCGCGTTGATCGCTCACTCGCGCAGACCGCCGAAAGCCGGGTGGCTTGGAGGAAGCTCCAACGGAACCCCGTGTGCACCCGCAAAACTTTGGCAACCTGCCCAGGCGCCGATACCCCATGGTACTGGCACCGCGAATGTGCCCTCGTGTGCCCTTGACAACACGTGCCCCTGCGGGCTCATTCCGCCCGGCCGGACCCCCCGTGGCCTGCGCCTCCGGTCAGGAGGACTCCTCCGCGAGCGCCCGCAGCCGGCTGAGCGCACGGTGCTGGGCGACCCGGACGGCCCCCGGCGACATCCCGAGCACCTCACCGGTCTCCTCCGCCGACAGCCCGGCGGCCACCCGCAGCAGCACCAGCTCGCGCTGACGGGCCGGCAGGTTGGAGAGCAGCTCCTTGGCCCAGGCCGCGTCACTGCTCAGCAGCGCCTGCTCCTCCGGGCCGAGCGCCTCGTCCGGCACCTCCGGCAGGTCGTCCTGCGGCACCACGGTCGAGCCGGGCCCGCGCATCGCGGCCCGCTGCAGATCGGCGATCTTGTGCGCGGCGATGCCGTAGACGAACGCCTCGAACGGCCGCCCCTGGTCCTTGTACCGGGGCAGCGCGCACAGCACCGCGACACAGACCTCCTGGGCCACGTCGTCCACGTGGTGCCGGGCCCCGCCGGGCAGCCGGACCAGCCGGGCGCGGCAGTACCGCAGCGCCAGCGGGTGGACGTAGGCGAGCAGCGCGTCGATCGCGGGGCCCTCGCCGCGCACGGCGGCCGCGACCAGTTCGCCGACGAGGGGGGAGCCGCCCGTGCCGAGCACCGGCGGGCGGCCCGGACCGTCCCCGGTCACGGCGTCGGTCACGGCGTCGGCCACGGCGTCGGTCACCAGGTCGCCGGATTCCGCGTACGCGTCGGGGCCCGGGTCGGAGGGCTCGGCCTCACCCGGGTCCGCCTGGCCGGCCGCACCGGCGACATCGTCGCGCATCGGTCCATGGTGCCTGGTCGAGCGGGAAAACGCGGCACCGCGTCCGGAGTTGTGCACCGGAACGTTATGCGCTGCGGCACCGTGCGGCGTGCCGCGCACCACCGGCCCCTCCTGCACCGTGCCGCCTCCCGCCGCGCCGCCGTGGGTGGTCCTGTCCGTCGCGCCGTCCGCCGAGTGTCCTGCGGCTGCGTGGTTCGCCGCAGTGCCTGTCCGCTGGTCCCCGAGGTGCTCCACTCCTCCATGGTGCAACCTCGGGACCGTAACGTCACACGCCCGTGCGGCGCCCGCTCCGGAATTCGAGGGCGGCGCGCCGCGACCGGCGGCGCCGCCGACCGGTCAGCGGACCAGTCCCCAGCGGAAGCCCAGCGCCACCGCGTGCGCCCGGTCGGAGGCCCCGAGCTTCTTGAACAGCCGTCGGGCGTGGGTCTTGACGGTGTCCTCGGACAGGAACAGCTCGCGCCCGATCTCGGCGTTGCTGCGTCCGTGGCTCATGCCCTCCAGCACCTGGATCTCACGCGCCGTCAAGGTCGGCGCCGCGCCCATGTCGGGGCTGCGCAGCCGGCGCGGGGCGAGCCGCCAGGTCGGGTCGGCGAGGGCCTGGGTGACGGTGGCCCGCAGCTCGGCGCGCGAGGCGTCCTTGTGCAGGTACCCGCGGGCGCCCGCGGCCACCGCGAGCGCGACCCCGTCGAGGTCCTCGGCGACGGTGAGCATGATGATCCGCGCGCCCGGGTCGGCGGACAGCAGCCGCCGGACGGTCTCGACCCCGCCGAGGCCGGGCATCCGGACGTCCATCAGGACGAGATCGGAGCGGTCGGCCACCCAGCGGCGGAGGACCTCCTCCCCGTTCGTCGCGGTGGTGACCCGGTCCACACCGGGTACGGTCGCGACGGCGCGGCGAAGCGCCTCGCGGGCGAGCGGGGAATCGTCGCAAACGAGAACGGAAGTCATGACCGTCGTCCTCCGCAGCTGATCCGCGTCACGTTGAGCCTCCTGGCTGGTACGAACCTCTCCGACACGGCCGATCGGCGACGGACTTCGTCCTGATCGCCCCGACTTGCCCGCGATCGTTCCCGACGTCCGGCGCCCGCTAACCGCCTCCGCACTACCAACGACCGTCACTCGAATGAGTTACGGCCTTCGGGCCATCTCCACCACTGTACGTGGCCAACCCATTACCGATCAGCCGCATCGCGGTGCACACGCCGCACTTTTGCGCAGCTCGCGCGCGGTGGGCGCACGACCCGCACGCCGGTGCGGGTCGTCGCGCGCCCGTGAGCCACCCGATTGCCACATCCCGCGCCCGCCGAACCCCTTGCCCACTTTGCCCGTTTTTATAGCTTTCGTATGGTCATTGACTGTTGTGCCAGTGTGTGGGTGACTTGTCCATGGAGTTGCCTTAAGTCATATTTCCAGGTGTCCACACCAGCGCGGGGCGCCCCGCCGGGCACCGTTCGGCAGCAGCCCGCCGAAACGCCCGGCCACCGCCGACCGCCTCTGAAGGGAATGAGCCATGGCAGATTTCTCCCGCCTCCCCGGTCCCAACGCGGACCTCTGGGACTGGCAGCTCTCGGCAGCCTGCCGCGGCGTGGACAGCTCGCTCTTCTTCCACCCGGAGGGCGAGCGCGGGGCGGCCCGCAGTTCGCGCGAGACCAGCGCCAAGGAGGTCTGCATGCGCTGCCCGGTGATCGCCGAGTGCGCGGCGCACGCCCTGGCGGTCCGCGAGCCGTACGGGGTCTGGGGCGGGATGACCGAGGACGAGCGCGAGGAGATCCTGGGCCGCTCGCGGCACCGCCTGGTGGAGGTCCCGCTGACCCCGCCGGCGGTCGCGCAGCGTTAGACCCGCGTCCGCGGCGCGCCGTGAAGAAACGTTTCTTCGCGGCGCCTCAGGCCGCTCCGTCCCCGATCGGGGACCCCGGTCACCGACCGTCAGCGATCGGCGGCCGCACCCGCCAGCCGCTCCCGCATCAGCGCGACGGCCGGCACCTCGGCCAGGTCCGGCAGGGTGAGCGCCACCACCCGCCGCACGGCCGGCGCCCCCGAGGCCGTCCGCACCGGAACCGTCGACACGCCGTCAGGACGCACCGACTGGAGGGCCAGCCGGGGCAGCACCGCCACCCCGAGCCCGGCCGCCACCAGGCCGACCACCGCGGGGTAGTCGTCGGTCGCGAAGTCGATCCGGGGCTCGAAGCCCGCTCCCGCGCACAGCTCCACCAGGTGCCCCCGGCACTGCGGGCAGCCGGCGATCCACTGCTCCCCCGCCAGCTCCGCCAGCTCCACCGGACCGCCCCGCCCGGCCAGCGGGTGGGCGGCCGGCAGCAGGCCCACCAGCGGGTCGTCCAGCAGCGGGGTGACCACCAGGTCGGACCAGTCGGTGCCGGCCGACAGCTGCTGGGCCTCCAGGTTCGCCTCGGCCCGGGCCTCGCGCGGCGAACCGTGCCCGGGGGCGGGCGCCGCGGGTGCGCCGTCGGACTGCGGGTAGCGGAAGGCCAGCGCGATCTCGCACTCGCCGCCGCGCAGCATCGCCAGCGACTCCGGCGGTTCGGCCTCGACCAGCGACACGCGCACCCCCGGATGGCTGTCCCGCAGGCGGGCGACCGCGGGCGGCACCAGGGTGGAACTCGCGGTCGGGAAGGAGACCAGCCGCACCCGTCCGGCCCGCAGTCCGGCGATCGCGGCCACCTCCTCCTCGGCGGCGGAGAGCCCGGCCAGGATCCCGGTGGCATGCTTGAGCAGCACCCGCCCGGCCTCGCTGAGCTGCATCCCGCGGCCCGAGCGGACCACCAGCGGGGTGTCCACCGACTTCTCCAGGGCCTTCATCTGCTGGCTGATGGCGGGCTGGGTGCACCCCAGCTCGCGGGCGGCGGCGGAGAAGGAGCCGGTGCGGGCGACGGCACGCAGGACGCGCAGATGGCGGGCCTCGATCATGCCTCAGTTATAAGGCAATCTTTGCATTCTGCAAAATTCTACTGATAGTTGAAGCCTCAAACGGGCTTCCGCCACCCGGGCTCCCCAACACCGGAGGCCCGGCCCGTCCCCCGCGGGGGTCGGACCGGGCCTCCGGTCAGGCGTCGGTGCCTCAGTGCGAGTGGCCGTGACCGCCGTGCGCGTGACCGGCCTCGGCCTCCTCCTTCTTCTCCACCACGAGGGTCTCGGTGGTGAGGAGCAGGGAGGCGATCGAGGCGGCGTTCTCCAGCGCGGAGCGGGTGACCTTGACCGGGTCGATGACGCCGGCCTTCACCAGGTCGCCGTACTCGCCGGTGGCGGCGTTGTAGCCCTGGCCGGCCTCCAGCTCGGCGACCTTGGAGGTGATGACGTAGCCCTCCAGGCCGGCGTTCTGGGCGATCCAGCGCAGCGGCTCGTGCAGCGCCTTGCGGACGACCGCGACACCGGTGGCCTCGTCACCCGACAGGCCCAGGCCGCCGTCCAGCACCTTGGCGGCGTGCACCAGCGAGGCGCCACCGCCGGCGACGATGCCCTCCTCGACCGCGGCGCGGGTCGCCGAGATGGCGTCCTCCAGGCGGTGCTTGCGCTCCTTGAGCTCCACCTCGGTGGCGGCGCCGACCTTGATGACGCAGACGCCGCCGGCCAGCTTGGCCAGGCGCTCCTGCAGCTTCTCGCGGTCCCAGTCGGAGTCGGTCGCGGCGATCTCGCCCTTGATCTGGGCGACGCGGCCGGCCACGGCCTCGGAGTCACCGGCGCCGTCGACGACGGTGGTCTCGTCCTTGGTGATGGTCACGCGGCGGGCGGTGCCCAGCACGTCCAGACCGGCCTGGTCAAGCTTGAGGCCGACCTCCTCGGAGATGACCGTGCCGCCGGTCAGGACGGCCAGGTCGCCGAGGATCGCCTTGCGGCGGTCGCCGAAGCCCGGGGCCTTGACGGCGACGGCGTTGAACAGGCCACGGATCTTGTTCAGCACGAGGGTGGACAGCGCCTCGCCGTCGACGTCCTCGGCGATGATCAGCAGCGGCTTGGAGGTGCCGCTCTGCAGGATCTTCTCCAGCAGCGGGAGGATCTCCTGGATCGAGGAGATCTTGCCCTGGTGGATCAGGATGTACGGCTCCTCGAGAACCGCCTCCTGACGCTCCGCGTCGGTGACGAAGTACGGCGACAGGTAGCCCTTGTCGAACTGCATGCCCTCGGTGAAGTCCAGCTCCACGCCGAAGGCGTTCGACTCCTCGACGGTGATGACACCGTCCTTGCCGACCTTGTCGATCGCCTCGGCGATCAGCTCGCCGACCTGGGTGTCCTGCGCGGAGAGGGAGGCGACGGCGGCGACGTCGTCCTTGCCCTCGATCTCACGGGCGATGGACAGCAGGTGCTCGGAGACGGCGGCGACGGCCTTGTCGATGCCCTTCTTGAGGGCGGCCGGGCCGGCGCCCGCGGCGACGTTGCGCAGACCCTCGTTGACCAGGGCCTGGGCCAGCACGGTGGCGGTGGTGGTGCCGTCACCCGCGACGTCGTTGGTCTTGGTGGCGACCTCCTTGACGAGCTGCGCGCCAAGGTTCTCGTACGGGTCGTCCAGCTCGACCTCACGGGCGATGGTGACGCCGTCGTTGGTGATGGTCGGGGCACCGAACTTCTTGTCGATGACGACGTTGCGGCCCTTGGGGCCGATGGTCACCTTGACGGTGTCGGCCAGCTTGTTGACACCGCGCTCCAGCGAGCGGCGGGCGTCCTCGTCGAACTGCAGGATCTTCGCCATGTTCCCTATTCCCTCGGGGCTGCGGCCGGCCGACCGGCCTCCGAACTACCTGAACCAACAACCACGCCCCGGGCCCCTGTCACTAGGGACACGGATCCGGGGCGGGTCGGAACGACTTACTTCTCGATGATGGCGAGAACGTCGCGGGCGGAGAGGACGAGGTACTCCTCGCCCTGGTACTTCACCTCGGTGCCGCCGTACTTCGAGTACAGGACGATGTCACCGACGGCGACATCGAGCGGCAGCCGCTGGCCGTCCTCGAAGCGGCCCGGGCCGACAGCCAGGACGACACCCTCCTGGGGCTTCTCCTTGGCCGTGTCCGGGATAACCAGGCCGGAGGCCGTGGTGGTCTCGGCGTCGAGCGGCTGGACCACGATGCGGTCCTCGAGCGGCTTGATGGCAACCTTGCTGCTGGTGGTCACGTCCGAGCTCCCCTTCGGAGATTACGGGGCTTTCTAACGGGTAGGGGCGAACCTGCGCATCTGCCGTCGCGGGGGTCAGAAGCGCGTCTTCGCGTTAGCACTCCCCCACTGGGGAGTGCCAAGGACGACCATAGGCCGCCGTTAGCACTCAGTCAACCAGAGTGCCAACGACGCGCACTGCGGGCTCAGCCGGCGGATGAGTAGCCGTACTCATGTGCGGGGCCCGACCGGGCGGCCAGACTCCTGCCATGACCTCGATCCCGCTGCGCGTCGGGCCGGGCCGGCTCAAGGACGCGACCCTCGCCCTCCTCGCCCTGCCCCTGCTGGGCGGCGTGCTCCCGTTCGTCGTCCTCTGCGTCACCGTCGCCGTCGGCAGCGGCTCCGGCAGCTGGGACGACGGGGACGGCAGCGGCTGGGCCTTCCTGGGCATCGGCCTGATGGCCGGTCCGGTCGCCGCCCTCGCCGCGGGCGTCCTGACGGCCGTCCGCACCTGGCGCTCCGGCTACCAGCTCCTCCCGGTCGCCGCCGCCCTCTCGCCGTTCGTCGTGCCGGCGGTGCTCTCCTCCGGCGTCCTGTGGCGGTAACCGCCCGCGGCTCCCGGCACTCGGGTACCGGATCACCCCCTGGGTCACGCTGGGCGCTCCGGCGCTCCGGCCGTCCGGGCTCTGGCCGGCCGTCCGCCCGCACGGCGGCCGACCGGTCAGAATGAGCCCGTGGACACCGAGAACCTCCAGCCCCTGCTGACCCCCGAGGGTCAGGCCCTGCTCGCCGAGCTGCGCGAGTTCGCCCCCGAGGAGGAGCTGGCGCTGGCCACCCGGCTGCGGCGGGAGCACCCGGCGGAGCTGGTGTCGGCGGTGTTCGGCCAGGCGCGGCTGCGGCAGCGGGCGCGGGCGAAGTTCGGGGCGGACGCCGACCTGATGTACTTCACGCCCAACGGGGTCGAGCAGTCCACCCGGCGGAGCGTGGCCGAGTGGCGGGCCCGCCGCTTCGCCGAGCTGGGCGTGCGCACCCTGGCGGACCTGTGCTGCGGCATCGGCGGGGACGTGCTGGCACTGGCCCGGGCCGGGATCCGGGTGCTGGCCGTCGACAAGGACCCGGCGGCCTGCGCCGCCACCGCCGCCAACGCCGCCGCGCTGGGCCTGGCGGAGCTGGTGGAGGTGCGCTGCGCGGACGTCGCCGAGGTGGACGTCACCGGCTACGACGCGGTCTTCACTGACCCGGCCCGGCGCACCTCGCGCGGCCGGGTGTTCGACCCGGAGGCGTACGCCCCGCCGCTCTCCTGGGCGATCGAGGCCGGCCGGCGGACCCCGATCGGCGCGTTGAAGGTCGCCCCGGGCATCCCGCACGAGGCCGTCCCGGCGGACGCCGAGGCCGAGTGGGTCTCCGACCACGGGGACGTCAAGGAGGCGGTGCTCTGGTTCGGCACCGGGGCGGTCCGCCCGCACCGCGCGACCCTGCTGCCGCACGGCGACAGCCTGACCGGCGGCGACCTGCCCGACCCGCCGGCCGGCCCGGTCGGGCGGTACCTGTACGAGCCGGACGGCGCGGTGATCCGGGCGCACCTGGTGGCCGAGGTGGCCGGGCAGGTCGACGGCCGGCTGATCGACCCGAAGATCGCCTACGTGACCTCGGACCGGCTGGTCGCCACCCCGTACGCGCACGCCTTCGAGCTCACCGACGTGCTCCCGTACAACGTCAAGAAGCTGAAGGCGCTGCTGCGCGAGCGCGGGGTCGGCACGGTGGTGATCAAGAAGCGTGGGATGGCGATCACCCCGGAGGAGCTGCGCCGTCAGCTCAAGCCCTCCGGGCCGGACTCCGTCACGGTGATCCTCAGCCGCACCGACAACGGGCCGCTGATGATGCTGGGCCGGCCGGTGGGCCGGCCGGTCTGAGCGGCTACGAGGGCGGCGCCTGGATGTAGTCCTCCAGCCGGGCCACCGAGAAGCCCTGCTCCTGGATCCGGGCCAGCAGGTCCGCGAACATCTGGGTCATGGTGGCGCCCTTGAGCTCCTTGGGGCCGCGGAAGTGCGCCAGGATGATGTCGCCGGGCTTCAACTTCTTGTCGCCCGCCTGGTACTGCATGTCGTGGATCTGCATCGACTCGCGCCACAGCACGATGGCGCGCGGGCCGCACTGCTGCACCGAGGTGTTGAGCATCGGGGTGTTGGCGCCGTCGCCGAACGGCGGGCGGAACAGCAGCGGGGCGGTGCCGTACTGCTGGGTGAGCGCGGCCTGGTCCTCGCAGATCTCGGACTTCTGCTTGTCGGCCGAGAGCTTGCTCATCACCGGGTGGGTGACGGTGTGGTTCTGGATGTGGTTGCCCAGCGCCTGGAGCGGCTTGAAGTAGCCGTAGTCGTTCTTGACGATGTCCTTGGTCAGGAACATCGAGATCGGCACCTTGAGCTCGGTCAGCATCTCGACGAACTTCGGGTCCTTCTCGGCGCCGTCGTCGATGGTGATGAAGACGACCTTGTCGGTGGTCTTCACATCGCTGAACACCGGTACGGTGCCGGTGCGTTCGAGCTTGACGGGCTTGTCGGCGGGCGGCGCGGGGGCCGGGGCGAGCGGCTTGAGGTTCCACTTCGCCCAGGCCGCGGCGTCGCCCTGGGCCGGGGCCGCGCCGGGCGTGGTGGCCGGCGCACCGGGTGTGCCGCCGGCGGGCGGCTGGGTCGCCGCCGCCGTCCCGGCCGTGCTCGCGGCCGGGGCGGCGCTGCCGCCGCCCCCGTTGTCGCCGCACGCGGTGGCGAAGGCCAGCAGGGCCACCGCCCCCGCCGCGTACGTCCTGGTCCTGGTCCTGCCCAGCCCGTCCCTGTTCACCGCACCGCGCTCCCGGTCCCGTCCAGCGTTCTCTCAGCTATGCACGGTAGCGCCGCCGCGGCGGTTCCCGTCCGGGCCCTGCTCGACGTGCTCGCTGGTGAAGGACCAGCGGTGCACCGGACGGCCCAGCAGTTCGGCCGGCGGGTCGGCGACCGGCCCGGGCTCGCCGCTCCACCAGGTGATCAGCAGCACCCTCTCGCCGGGGGCGGAGAGCAGTTCGAGGCGCTCCAGCCCGGCCGCGCCGCGGACCGCGGGAATCGCGAACTCCCGTACCCAGGCGGCGAGTTCGGCCCCGCGACCGTCCGCCGCGCGGGCCTCCCACATCGCGGCGACGGTCACGCGGCGCCGCCGCCGAGGGCCTGGTAGGCCTGGCCGTGGACGTCGCCGTGCCCGACTTCCCCGGCCGGGACGTGGACGTCGGTGACGGGCAGCGAGGAGTCCGCGGACAGCTCGAAGGCGGAGGGGGTGCGGCCGCGCCACACCATCTCGGAGCCCAGCGCCGCCACCATCGCGCCGTTGTCGGTGCACAGGCCCGGCCGGGGCACCCGCAGCCGGATGCCGGCCCGGTCGCAGCGCTGCTGGGCCATCTCGCGCAGCCGGGAGTTGGCCGCGACGCCGCCGCCGATCATCAGGTGGTCGACGCCGCTGTCCTTGCAGGCCTTGACGGCCTTGCGGGTGAGCACGTCGGTGACCGCCTCCTGGAAGGAGGCCGCGACGTCGGCGATCGGCACCTCCTCGCCGGCCCGGCGCTTGGCCTCCACCCAGCGGGCGACGGCGGTCTTGAGGCCGGAGAAGGAGAAGTCGTACTCGGGGTCGTTCTTCCCGGTCAGGCCGCGCGGGAAGGCGATCGCCTTCGGGTCCCCCTCGCGGGCCGTCCGGTCGACGATCGGGCCGCCGGGGAAGCCCAGGCCGAGCACCCGGGCGACCTTGTCGAAGGCCTCGCCGGCCGCGTCGTCGATGGTCGCGCCGAGCGGGCGGACGTCGGTGGTGATGTCCTCGCTGAGCAGCAGCGAGGAGTGCCCGCCGGAGACCAGCAGGGCCATCGTCGGCGAGGGCAGCCGGCCGTGCTCCAGCTGGTCGACGCAGATGTGCGAGGCGAGGTGGTTGACCCCGTACAGCGGCTTGTCGAGCGCCCAGGCGTACGCCTTCGCCGCGCTGACGCCGACCAGCAGCGCACCCGCCAGGCCGGGGCCGGCGGTGACGGCGATGCCGTCCAGGTCGGCGGCCTTGATGCCGGCGGTGTCCAGGGCGCGCTGGATGGTCGGGACCATCGCCTCCAGGTGGGCGCGGCTGGCGATCTCCGGGACGACGCCGCCGAAGCGGGCGTGGTCGTTGACGCTGGAGGCGACCGCGTCGGCCAGCAGCGTGGTGCCGCGCACGATGCCGACGCCGGTCTCGTCGCAGGAGGTCTCGATGCCCAGGACGAGCGGTTCGTCAGCCATGGGGGGTGTCCTCAATGTCCTTCGGGTCGGTGCTGTCAGTGCTCGGGTTCTCGAGGCGCATCACCAGCGCGTCGACGTCGGCGGGCTGGTAGTAGCCGCGCCGGATGCCCACCGGTTCGAAGCCGTGGCGCTCGTAGAGCCGCTGGGCGCGCTGGTTGTCCACCCGCACCTCCAGCAGCAGGTCGGCGCAGCCGCGCCGGGCGGCCTCGTGGATCAGGTCGGTGAGCAGAGCGGTGCCGAGGCCGGCGCCCTGGTGGCGCTCGTCCACGGCGATGGTCTGGACGTCGCCGTCACCGGCGACGGCCATCAGGCCGGCGTAGCCGACGATCGTGCCGTCCGCGGCGGTGGCGACCGAGTAGTGGCGGGTGCCGCCGGGGTGGGCCTCGGCGAGCTCGGACCAGAACATCCCGGCGGACCAGGCGTCCTCGGGGAACAGCCTGAGCTCCAGGTCCAGCACCGGCTCGATGTCCCACCAGCGCATCGGGCGCAGGGTGGTGCCGTGGTTCACGCCGGGAACACCGCCTTGCCCCCCAGAACGTTCTTGTAGCCCGCCGGGACCTGGGCGTCCGGGCGGCGCAGGTACAGCGGCACGTTCGGCAGCAGCTCGCGCCCGGCGGCCAGCTCGGCGGCGGCGAAGCCGGCCAGGGCGCCGGCCGAGACGTGCTCGGGGCCGTGGGCGCCCGGGAAGGCCTCGGGGTAGAGCAGCGCGCCGGCGCCCACCGAGCGGGCGGCGGGCGTCAGCTCGGCCGGGCGGTCCACGCCGGGGCCCTCGGTGCGGTTGCCCTCGGCGTCGTAGGAGGCCCAGTAGACCTCCTTGCGGCGCGCGTCGGTGGCGACCGTGAACGACTGCCCGGCCAGGCCCTCGGCGCGGGCCTGGAAGGCGATCGCGTCCAGGGTGCAGACGCCGTGCACGGGCAGGCCGAGCGCGTGGCCGAGCGCGGCGGCGGTCACCAGACCGACCCGCAGGCCGGTGTACGGGCCCGGGCCGACGCCGACCGCGATGCCGGTGAGCCGGCTCTTGTCCACTCCGGCGGCCCGCAGGACCTGGTCGATCGCGGGCAGCAGCAGTTCGCCGTGGCGCCTGGCGTCGACCTGGTGGGTCTCGGCGAGGACGGCCGTGCCGTCGTGGACGGCGGCGGTGACGGCGGGGGTAGCGGTGTCGAACGCGAGCAGCAGCACGGGTCAAGGTTAGACCGACGTTGGGCCGACCGGCCGATCGAGCTGGTGTCCCCCTCCGGAACACACGTACTGGCCACCCGCCGACCCGCCCGGGGGACCTGGCACGATAAGGGCGGTACGTACAGCGGACGGCGGCGGGAGCGGGCACGTGGCGAAGATGGGTCCTGGAGTGGTGGTCACGGGGTTGACCCTGGGGGCCCTGGCAGTGGTGAGCCTGCTGGCCTTCCAGGCCAACGGCGCCCAGGACCGCGCGGGCGGAGCCAGGCCGACCGTCGCCTCGACGTCCACCGGCCCGGCCGCCTCCGCGACGCCGAGCGCCTCCGCCACCCCGACCGTCCCGCCGCTGCCGGCCACCTCGGGCAGCGGCACGCGGGTCGTCTACTCGGCCGGCGGCCACTTCGTCTGGCTGGTCGACCCGAAGAAGAACCCGCAGGTCGCGGCCGCCTTCGCGGTCACCCCTGGCTCGGTCGAGCCCACCCCGGGCAGCTACTCGGTGTACAGCCGCACCCAGACCGCCACCGGGACGGACGGCAAGCAGATCGAGCACGTGGTGCGCTTCGCGCAGCAGAACGGCGTGGTGTTCGGATTCAGCGCGGCGCTGGACGGCACGACGCCGACCGCCGACCCGAAGGCCAAGACCGGCGGCATCCGCAGCGGCCGCCCCGAGGGGCAGCTGCTCTGGGACTTCGCGCCGACCGGCACCAAGGTGGTCGTGGTCCCGTAGGACGGACGGGGCGGACGGGCGCCCGGCCGCGCTAGGCGGCGGCCCGGGGCGCGCCCGTCTCGGGTTCCTCGTCGGCCTGTCGGGCCTTCGGCTCGGGCGGCCTGGACACCGCCTCGGCGGCCGCGCAGGCGGCCAGCAGGGCCCGCATCGGCTCTCCCGGAGCGCGGCGGGCGGACTCTCCGGCCCCGGTGTCGCGCACGGCGCGCTCCGGGGCGGGGGTGGTGCTCGACATGGCGCCTCCCTAGTTAGGCAGACCTAACCGCAGCACCCATCCCACCACGCCCGGCGCCCCGCCCGCAACACCTTGCCGACGGCCTGTCGGCAAAACGGTGGAACCCGATCGACCGGTGCCGGGGCGCCTAGTCAGCCAGCCCGGCCAGCGGGACGCCCGCCCAGCGCGGCCCGATGCCGGTGAGCAGCACCCGGCGCGGGTCGTGGTCCTCGCCGGCGGTGTCACCGATCGCCCGCTCGATCCGGACCTCCAGGCGCTCCTCGGACAGCCGCTCGACCTTGCCCTCGCCCCACTCGACCACGATCACCGACTCCGGCAGCGAGACGTCCAGGTCGAGGTCCTCCATCTCGTCGAGGTCCCCGCCCAGCCGGTACGCGTCCACGTGCACCAGGGCCGGGCCGCCGACCAGCGAGGGGTGCACCCGGGCGATCACGAAGGTCGGCGAGGTCACCGCCCCGCGGACCTGCAGCCCCTCCCCCAGGCCCCGGGTCAGCGTGGTCTTCCCCGCCCCCAGCTCACCGGAGAGCAGCACCAGGTCCCCCGGCCGCAGCAGCGCGGCCAGCTCCCGGCCGAGCCGGCCCATCCGCTCCGGAGTGGGGACGGTCAGAGTGGCGTGCGAGCCCATGCGCGTGTCTTGCCCTTCGGTCCGTAGTGGCGCACCGACCACCGGCCGCCACCGCTACCGTGCCACATCACCGCACCCTGCCGTGGCGTGCGGGTGCCCGGCGGGCCCGGCGGGGGCCCGGGCCGGTCTCAGGCGGGGTCGACGGCCGGATCCGGGTCCGCGTCCGGGTGCGTGTTCGGGTGCGTGTCCGGGTCAGCGCCCGCCGGAGGACGCTCCTCCCGGGGCGGTTCGGCCGCGAGTTCGAGGACGGCCGGCGGCAGCGGCGCGGCGCCGGCGAAGTCGGCGGCCCGGCGCAGCAGCCGCGCCAGCTCGTGGTCGACCAGCTCCGGGCGCTCCAGCAGCACCAGGTGCCCGGCACCCTCGGCCAGCACCAGTTCGGCCCCCGGCAGCCGCTCGGCCATCGCCTCGCTGTGCGCCGAGGGCGTCAGCAGGTCCTTCGTCCCGGCCAGCACCAGGGCCGGCAGGCCGCGCAGGGCGGCCAGCGCCCCGTACTTCTCGTGCGCGCCGAACACCGGGTAGAACTCGGCGACCACGTCGATCGGGGTGGCGTCCAGCAGCTGCTCGGCGAAGCGCACCACGCCGGGGTCGACGTCCCGGCCGCCGAAGGAGAACCGCCGGTAGAACACGGCGGCCACGTCCGAGCCGATCCGCCGGCTCGCCTCCACCAGGTCGACCTGACGGCCGAGCAGCTTCACCACCCCGGGCGCGACCTTCTTGAACAGCTTGGCCCCCGCCTTCGGCAGACCGAGGCTCACCTCGTTCCAGTCCCCCGCCAGGGTGCCGACCAGCGCGACCCCGGCGACTCTCGTCCGGAACAGCTCAGGGTGCTGGTCGGCCAGCGCCATCACCGTCATGCCGCCCATCGAATGGCCCACCAGCACCAGCGGCCCGGTCGGCGCGACGGCGTCGATCACCGCCTTGAGGTCACCGCCCAGCTGGTCGATGCTGGCCGGTTCGCCCGCCAGGTACGAGCGGGAGCGCTCGGAGCGGCCGTGGCTGCGCTGGTCCCAGAAGACCAGCCGCAGGCCCTGGCGCAGCGCCGCCCGCTGGAAGTGCCAGCTGTCCTGGTTGAGGCAGTAGCCGTGGCTGAACACCACGGTCAGCGGCTGAGAGGGGGTGCCGTCCGGCTCGTCCCAGCCGGTGCCGTCCAGCTCGACGTACAGCTCGGTGCCGTCCGGCGCGGCCACCGTCAGCGGGCGCCCGCGCAGCGACCCGTACGGGGCTGCCGCCTCCAGCTCGGCCCGGGCCCGGCGGCGCATCGCCCGGCCGACCGTCAGCCGCTCGATCGCGACGCCCGCGGCCGCACCGGCCGCCAGCACGCCGACCGATATCCCGATCACACCGGCCCGGCTCACCCCGGTGGCCGCGCCGGCCGCCTTGGCCACCGCCGCGACCGGGTTGCTGTCGGCCGGCGTGTCGGTCATGCCGTACGGCCCCCGTCGTGGCCGCCGCCGTGGCTCCCGTCCAGGTAGCGGCGGGGCACCCGGGTGCCGATCCGGGTGATGATCTCGTACGAGATGGTGCCGCAGGCGCGGGCCCAGTCCTCGGCGGTCGGCTCACCGCGCTCGCCGTTGCCGAACACCAGCACCTCGTCGCCGGTCTCGGGGGTGTCGCCGCCCAGGTCCACCACGAACTGGTCCATCGCGACCCGGCCGGCCACCGTGCGCCACTTGCCGCCGATCTGCACCGGGCCGGTGCCGCTGCCGTGCCGCGGGACGCCGTCGCCGTAGCCGACCGGGACCAGGCCCAGCGTGGTCGGACCGGGCGTCACGTAGTGGTGGCCGTAGCTGACCCCGTGCCCGCCGGGGACGTGCTTGACCAGCGCCAGCCGGGCGGTCAGCGCCATCACCGGGCGCAGCCCGAAGTCGGCCGGCGAGCCCACCTCGGGCACCGGCGACAGCCCGTACGCGGCCAGGCCGGTACGGACCAGGTCGAAGTGCGACTCGGGCAGCAGCAGGGTGGCTGGGGAGTTGGCCAGGTGCCGGACCTCGGGGCGCAGCCCGGCGGCCTCGGCCTGCGCCAGCGCGGTGCGGAAGGAGTCCAACTGGGCCTGGATCGAGGGGTGGCCAGGCTCGTCGGCGGCGGCGAAGTGCGACCAGACGCCGACCACCCGCAGCAGGCCCTCCGCCTCGGCCCGCCGGGTCTCGGCCACCAGCTGCGGCCAGTCGTGCGGCTGGCAGCCGTTGCGGCCGAGGCCGGTGTCGGCCTTGAGGTGGACGCGCGCCGGAACGCCGGTCTGCCGAACGGCCGTCAGCAACTCCTCCAGCGCCCACCGGCCGCTGACCGAGATGTCCAGGTCCGCGCGCAGCGCCTCGCGCCACGGCCCACCCGGCGTCCACAGCCAGCACAGGATGCGGGCCTGGTCGGGGCGGATGCCCGCGGCCCGCAGCGCCAACGCCTCGTCCGGCGTCGCGCAGCCGAGCCAGCCGACCCCGTTCGCGACCGCCTCGCGGGCGCACTCGACCGCGCCGTGGCCATAGGCGTCCGCCTTGACCGCGAGCATCACCGCCGTGCTCCCGACGCGTTCCCGCAGGCTGGCGAGGTTGCCGCGCAGGGCGGCGAGATCGATGGTCGCCTCGGCCCGTACGCCGTCGGTGAGGGTGGCCGTTCCGGTCGTGTTCGCAGTTGTCATCAGGGTCAGTCTCCCAGACGTCCCGGAGTCCTCGCCGAACGGGCCTTCGGCGCGGTGGTCGGCACCGCGGCCCCCGGCACCCCGCCGACCTGCGGCGGACGGCTCATCCACCCGGTTCAGGACGCGCTGCACGGAGGTCTCGGTTCCGCCGTGGGGCGGGGCCGGACCGCGGTCACGGCTGCCGGACGGCCCGCCAGACCGCGGGCAGCGCATCGGCCACCGCGAGCGCCGTCACCGGCGCCCCGGG
Source organism: Kitasatospora sp. NPDC098652 (assembly GCF_044760155.1). Taxonomy (NCBI): domain Bacteria; kingdom Bacillati; phylum Actinomycetota; class Actinomycetes; order Kitasatosporales; family Streptomycetaceae; genus Kitasatospora; species Kitasatospora sp. NPDC098652. Next base: position 491,365 of record NZ_JBIWAQ010000005.1, on the reverse strand, counting down.
CTCGCCCGCCGCCTCCCGGCCCGCCAGGCCGTGCAGGTAGGCGGCCACCGAGGCGGCGTCCAGCGGCGGCAGGCCCGCGGCCAGCAGCGAACCGGCCAGCCCGGCCAGCACGTCCCCGCTGCCCGCGGTGGCCAGCCAGGAGGTGCCGGTGGGGTTCACCCGGACGGCCCCGCCCGGGTCGGCGACCACCGTGGTGGAGCCCTTGAGCAGCACGGTGGCCCGGTAGGCGGCGGCCAGCCGCCGGGCGGTGGCCAGCCGGGTGGCGGCCAACGCCTCGGCGGCGGGCGGCGCGGTGCCGTCGGCGCCGGCCAGCAGCCGGGCGGCCTCGCCGGTGTGCGGGGTCAGCAGGGTGGGCGCGGTACGGCCGGCCAGGGCCCGCGGACCGAGCCGGCCCAGCTCGGTCAGCCCGTCCGCGTCCACCAGCACCGGGACGTCGGCCGCCAGTGCCTCGGCCAGCGCCTGCCGCGCCCCCTCGCCGCCGCCCGGCCCGACCACCCAGGCCTGCACCCGACCGGCCCCGGCCGGGCCGCCCTCGGTGACCAGCGTCTCCGGGAAGCGGCGCACCACCTCCTCGGCCGCCGTGCCGATGTACCGGACGGCACCCGCACCGCCGTGCAGCGCCCCGGCGACCGCCAGCAGGGCCGCCCCCGGGTACCGCGCCGAGCCGGCCGCCACCCCGACCACACCGCGCCGGTACTTGTCGCTCTCCGCGCCCGGCAGCGGCAGCAGCGCCGCCACGTCCGCGTGCTGCAGGGCCGTCACCTCCGGCCCGGGCGGTTGCAGGCCGATGTCCACCAGCTGCACGGCGCCCGCGTACGAGGCCCCGGGGTCGATCAGCAGCCCGGGCTTGTAGGTGCCGAAGCAGACCGTGACGTCCGCGCGCAGCGCCTCCCCCGGCACCTCGCCGGTGTCGGCGTCCACCCCGCTGGGCAGGTCCACCGCCACCACCACCCCGCGCCGCTCGGCCCGCGCGTACGGCACGGCCTCGGGGCGCAGCCCGCCCCGGCCGCCGATGCCGACGATCCCGTCCAGCACCAGGTCCGCGCACGAGAAGTCGGCCAGGCCGACTTCCTGCTCCGCCGTCACCCGCCCGCCGGCCGCCCGCAGCGCGGCCAGCCCACCCGGGTGCGCCTTCGCCGGGGCGAGCAGCACCGCCGTCACCCGCGCCCCGCGCCGGGCCAGCGCCGCCCCGGCGTACAGCGCGTCACCCCCGTTGTCCCCGCTGCCCGCCAGCACCGTCACCCGGCCGCCGTACACCCGCCCCCGACGCCCGATCAGCAGCCGCGCACAGGTCGCCGCCAGTCCGGCCGCCGCCCGCTGCATCAGCGTGCCCTCGGGCAGCCTGGCCATCAGCGCGGCCTCAGCGGCCCGAACGGTTTCCACAGGGTGTGCGTGGCGCATGGGGAGAACTCCTTCGGCGGTCGGCTACCGCCGACGCTAGCCCGCGCCACCGCCCCACGGGAGCCGGGCCTGCGGCACACTTTCGAGTGACAACCACTTCGATGCCCCACCGGTGTCGGTCCGTACGCCTACCTTGTGGCTCGGCACGGACCCACAGGAGGGAGAAGGGCCATGGTCGCCATGCCTGCTGTCGAGCACCCGCTGGGCGAGGACAGCCTTCTCCAGGCGTTTCTGGAGCTGGACACCCCGCTGGGGAGCAAGGCTGAATTCATCGAAGGGGAGATCGTCGTGACGCCGCCACCGGACGGGGCCCACGAGACCGCGTTCTCACTGCTCAACCGGCAGTTCATGCGCAAGGTGGAGGCCGAGCTGGACATCTCCGGCAACAAGGGGCTGATCACGCCCAGGGGGCGCTTCATCCCCGACGGCACCCTGAGCCCTGTCGGCCACTTCGAGCACGCCGACTCCTGGGCGCCCGCGGAAGGGGTCCTGCTGGTCTTCGAGATCACCTCAAGCAACCCGTACAAGGACCGCGAGCCCAAGCGCAAGGGCTACGCCGCTGCGGGAATCCCCTGTTACCTGCTGGTCGACCGCACCGACGGCATGGTCACGCTGTTCACCGAACCCGACGGCGAGGACTACATCACTCAAACCAAGGTCGAGTTCGGCAAGTCGATCGACCTGCCCGCCCCGTTCTCCTTCACGCTCGACACGGCGCCCCTGCGGTAGGGCACAGCCACCGCAGGGGCGCCACGCCGCTACTACTCGACGGTGACCGACTTCGCCAGGTTGCGCGGCTGGTCGACCTCGTGGCCCTTGGCCGTGGCCAGCTCGCAGGCGAAGACCTGGAGCGGAACGGTGGAGACCAGCGGCTGGAGCAGGGTCGGGGTGGCCGGGATGCGGATCAGGTGGTCCGCGTACGGCACGACCGCCTCGTCGCCCTCCTCGGCGATCACGATCGTGCGGGCGCCACGGGCCCGGATCTCCTGGATGTTGGAGACGATCTTGTCGTGCAGGATCGACCGCCCGCGCGGCGAGGGCACGACCACCACGACCGGCAGCCCCTCCTCGATCAGCGCGATCGGGCCGTGCTTGAGCTCGCCCGCCGCGAAGCCCTCGGCGTGCATGTAGGCGAGCTCCTTGAGCTTGAGCGCGCCCTCCAGGGCCACCGGGAAGCCGACGTGACGGCCGAGGAACAGCACCGAGCGGGCGTCGGCCAGCGAGCGGGCCAGCTCGCGCACCGGCTCCATGGTCTCCAGCACCTGCTCGACCTGCTTCGGCGCGTCGCCGAGCTCGCGGATGATGGTGAAGATCTCGTCGCCCCACTTGGTGCCGCGCACCTGGCCCAGGTAGAGGGCGACCAGGTAGCAGGCGACCAGCTGGGTCAGGAACGCCTTGGTGGAGGCGACCGCGACCTCCGGTCCGGCGTGGGTGTACAGCACCGCGTCCGACTCGCGCGGGATGGTCGAGCCGTTGGTGTTGCAGATCGCCAGGACCTTGGCGCCCTGCTCGCGGGCGTGCCGCAGGGCCATCAGGGTGTCCATGGTCTCGCCGGACTGCGAGATGGCGATGACCAGCGTGCCGGGGCCCATGATCGGGTCGCGGTAGCGGAACTCCGAGGCGACCTCGACCTCGCAGGGGATGCGGGTCCAGTGCTCGATCGCGTACTTGGCGATCATGCCGGCGTGGAAGGCCGTGCCACAGGCGACGATGACGACCTTGTCGACCGAGCGCAGGTCGGCGTCGGAGATCCGCAGCTCGTCGAGGGTCAGCCGGCCGTCGGTGCCGATCCGGCCGAGGAGGGTGTCGGCGACGGCCTTCGGCTGCTCGGCGATCTCCTTGAGCATGAAGTAGTCGTAGCCGCCCTTCTCGGCGGCGGAGGCGTCCCAGTCGACGTGGTACTCGCGCACCTCGGCCGGGGTGCCGTCGAAGTTGGTGACGGTCACGCCCTCCCGGCGCAGCTCGACGACCTGGTCCTGGCCCAGCTCGATCGCCTCACGGGTGTGCGCGATGAAGGCGGCGACGTCGGAGGCGAGGAAGTTCTCGCCCTCGCCACGGCCCACCACGAGCGGGGAGTTGCGACGGGCGCCGACCACCACGCCAGGCGCGTCCGCGTGGACGGCGACCAGGGTGAAGGCGCCGTCCAGCCGGCGGCAGACCACGCGCATGGCCTCGGCCAGGTCACCCTCGTAGGCCTCGCCGAGCAGGTGGGCGACGACCTCGGTGTCGGTCTCGGACCGGAGGGTGTGGCCGCGCTCGGCGATCTCGGCGCGCAGCTGGGCGAAGTTCTCGATGATGCCGTTGTGGACCACGGCCACCCGGCCGTCGTCGTCCAGATGGGGGTGGGCATTGGCGTCCGTCGGGCCGCCGTGGGTGGCCCAACGGGTGTGGCCGATGCCGGTGGTGCCGCCGGGGAGGGGGGACTCGGCGAGCGACTTCTCCAGGTTGCCGAGCTTTCCGGCCCGCTTGTCGGTGACCAGACTCCACTGCCCCTGGGAGTCCTGCGCCTGCACCGCGACACCGGCCGAGTCATAGCCCCGGTACTCCAGTCGCTGCAGGCCCGCGATTACTACGTCGAGGGCGGACTGCGCGCCCACGTATCCAACAATTCCGCACATGCGTGCCAGCATAAGGGCGGTTCTGTGGCCGTTTTCCCGTCTTTCCCGGCTCGCCCCAACGCTGCGTGACCGACACCACAACCACGGTGAACACCGCGACGGCTCACAATGGAGCATGTGCTGACCGAACTCTGTACGCGGGGCGCCGCCACGCCCGGCCCGTCCCCGTCCCCCTACGTGGACCTCAGCCGGGCCGAGTGGAGCGCGCTGCGCGAGCGTACGCCACTGCCGCTGACCGCCGAGGAGGTGGAGCAGCTGCGCGGCCTCGGCACTGCACTCGACCTCGACGAGGTGCGTGACGTCTACCTGCCGCTGTCCCGGCTGCTGAACCTCTACATCCACGCCACGCACGAACTGCGGGGCGCGGTGGGCACGTTCCTGGACACCCCGGACACCGAGCGCACCCGTACCCCGTTCGTCATCGGCGTGGCCGGCTCGGTCGCCGTCGGCAAGTCCACCACCGCCCGCCTGCTCCAGGCCCTGCTCGCCCGCTGGCCCGAGCACCCGCGGGTGGAGCTGGTCACCACCGACGGCTTCCTGCTGCCCAACGCCGAGCTGCGCCGCCGCGGCCTGATGGCCCGCAAGGGCTTCCCGGAGTCGTACGACCGCCGGGCCCTGATGCGCTTCGTCGCGGACGTGAAGGCGGGCAAGGACCTGGTGACGGCGCCGGTGTACTCGCACCTGGTGTACGACATCGTGCAGGACCAGCGGCTGACGGTGGAGCGCCCGGACATCCTGATCGTCGAGGGCCTGAACGTGCTCCAGCCGGCCCTGCCGGGCACCGACGGCCGGACCAGGCTCGCGGTGGCGGACTACTTCGACTTCTCGATCTACGTCGACGCCCGCACCGACGACATCGAGCACTGGTACCTGGACCGCTTCCGCAAGCTGCGGCAGACGGCCTTCCAGGACCCGAACTCCTACTTCCGCCGCTTCACCGAGGTGCCGGAGGAGGAGGCGATGGAGTACGGCCGGCAGGTCTGGCGCACCATCAACAAGCCCAACCTGCTGGAGAACGTACTGCCGACCCGCGGCCGGGCCACCCTGGTCCTGCAGAAGGGCGCCGACCACAAGGTCCGCCGGGCGCTGCTGCGCAAGCTCTGAACGGACGCGGCGCACGGCGAAGGGCCCCCGCACCGGGCGGGGGCCCTTCGCCGTGTCCGGGGCGGCTCAGCCCAGGTGGGTGCGGACCGCCTCGGCCAGGCGCTGGCCGACGGCCTCGGCCTGCACCGGGTCGGCGGCCTCGACCATGACCCGGACCAGCGGCTCGGTGCCGGAGGGGCGCAGCAGCACCCGGCCGGTGGCGCCCAGCTCGGCCTCGGCGGCGGCGACCGCGGCGGCCAGCTCGGTGCTGGTGCCCACCCGGCTCTTGTCGACGCCCTTGACGTTGATCAGCACCTGCGGCAGCCGGGTCATCACGGCGGCCAGGTCGGCCAGCGGCTGCTTGGTGGCGGCCAGTCGGGCGCCCAGCATCAGGCCGGTCAGGGTGCCGTCGCCGGTGGTGGCGTGGTCCAGGAGGATGACGTGGCCGGACTGCTCGCCGCCCAGCGCGAAGCCGTGCTCCTTCATCGCCTCCAGCACGTAGCGGTCGCCGACCGCGGTCTCCACCAGGTCGACGCCCTCGCGCTCCATCGCCAGCTTGAAGCCGAGGTTGGACATCACGGTGGCGACCGCGGTGTTGCCGCGCAGGGTGCCGGCCTCCTTCATGGCGATCGCGAGGATGGCGATGATCTGGTCACCGTCCACCTCGTTGCCCTCGGCGTCGGCGGCCAGGCAGCGGTCCGCGTCGCCGTCCAGGGCGATGCCGAGGTCGGCCCGGTACTCCTTCATCGCGGCGCGCAGCCGGTCCAGGTGGGTGGAGCCGACGCCGTCGTTGATGTTGAGGCCGGTGGGCTCGGCCCCCAGGGTGTGGACGACCTCGGCGCCGGCCCGGGCGAAGGCCTCGGGGGCGACGTAGGCGGCGGCGCCGTGGGCGCCGTCGATGACGACCTTGATGCCGTCCAGGCGGTTGGGCAGCACGCCGATCAGGTGGGCGACGTACTTGTCGAAGCCCTCGGTGTACTCGCGGACCCGGCCGACGGCGGCACCGGTCGGGCGGTTCCAGTCCTCGCCGTCGACGGTGTGCTTGCGGTAGTGGGCCTCGATCGCGTCCTCGATCCGGTCGTCCAGCTTGTGGCCGCCGCGGGCGAGGAACTTGATGCCGTTGTCCGGCATGGCGTTGTGGCTGGCGGACAGCATCACGCCGAAGTCGGCGCCGAGCGCGCCGGTGAGGTACGCCACGGCGGGGGTGGGGAGGACACCGACCCGGAGCACGTCGACGCCGGAGCTGGCCAGGCCGGCGATGACCGCGGCCTCCAGGAACTCGCCCGAGGCACGGGGGTCACGGCCGACCACCGCGACCGGCCGGTGCCCGTCGAACGCGCCGGCCTCGCCGAGCACGTGGGAGGCCGCGACCGACAGGCCGAGCGCCAGCTCCGCCGTCAGGCCCTCGTTGGCCACACCGCGTACGCCGTCCGTACCGAAGAGTCGTCCCACTGTCCCGTCCTCCATCACCATGCTCGGAACCCACCTTGATCCCGGCCGCCGCACGTTAGCCGGGGAACACGTCGCCCCGGAGTACACGAGGTACTCCGGGGCGACGGTTTGCGCAACCAGGGGGTGCGCCGCCAGGGCGGACCGCACCCCCGGGGACGCGATTAGCGCTTGCTGTACTGCGGCGCCTTGCGGGCCTTCTTGAGACCGGCCTTCTTGCGCTCGACGGCGCGGGCGTCACGGGTCAGGAAGCCGGCCTTCTTGAGGGCGCCGCGGTTGTTGTCCACGTCGGCCTCGTTCAGGGCACGGGCGACGCCGAGGCGCAGCGCGTAGGCCTGGCCGGAGACGCCGCCACCGCTGATGCGGGCGACGACGTCGTAACGGCCGTCAAGCTCGAGGAGCTTGAAGGGCTCGTTCACGGTCTGCTGGTGCACCTTGTTCGGGAAGTAACCCTCGAGGGTGCGACCGTTGATCTTCCACTGGCCGGTGCCGGGGACGATGCGCACGCGGGCGATCGCCTCCTTGCGACGGCCGAGGCCGGCGCCCGGGGTGGCCTCGCCGAAGCGGCCGGCCAGGGACTCGGAGGTGTAGCTCTCCTCGGAGGTGTACTCGCCCTCGACGGCCTCAACGGCCTCGTCGAAGTCGACCTCAAGGGTTTCAGTGGTCTCGGCCACGATGTTCCTCAGCTCTTTTCAGTGTTGGGGGGCTTGGTGGCCGAATTACTGCGCGACCTGGGTGATCTCGAACGGCACCGGCTGCTGGGCAGCGTGGGGGTGCTGGTCGCCCGAGTAGACCTTCAGCTTCGAGAGCATCTGACGGCCCAGGCTGTTCTTGGGGATCATGCCCTTGATGGCCTTCTCGACGGCCTTCTCCGGGTTGTTCGCCAGCAGGTCGTCGTAGCGCACCGAGCGCAGACCGCCCGGGAAGCCCGAGTGGCGGTAGGCCAGCTTCTGGGTCTTCTTGTTACCGGACAGGTGCACCTTGTCGGCGTTGATGATGATGACGAAGTCACCAGTGTCAACGTGCGGCGCGTAGATCGCCTTGTGCTTGCCCCGGAGGAGGTTGGCGGCCTGGGAGGCCAGGCGGCCGAGCACGACGTCGGTCGCGTCGATGACGTGCCACTGACGCTGGACGTCGCCGGGCTTGGGGCTGTACGTACGCACGGTCGTAGCCTTCGCTTTTCAGTGAGTGAGTCCTGACAGGAGCACCCGGACGGAAGAGCAGCCTGATCACCCTTGGACGCAATTCAAGGGGGACCGCTGGTCGTCGACCTGATGTCTCCGGCGTACCGACCTCTCACGTGAGATAGAGCGAGCCAATACGCACATCAAGCGTCCAGGTTACCGGGCGGGCGGGAAGGGGTCAAAAATCGCCTCCCGCCCACCCGGCCGTCACTCAGCGTTCGCGCTCGACCCGGGTGACGTCCCAGACCGGCTCCGGCGCCTCATAGACCCTGCCGTCCGCCCCGAACACCAGGAAGCGGTCGAAGGTCTTGGCGAACCAGCGGTCGTGGGTGACGCACAGCACCGTGCCGTCGAAGGCCTCCAGCCCGGACTGCAGTGCCTCGGCGCTCTCCAGGTCCAGGTTGTCGGTCGGCTCGTCGAGCAACAGGGCCGTCACGCCGGAGAGTTCGAGCTTGAGGATCATCAGTCGGGCCTGCTGTCCGCCGGACAGCGACTCGAACTTCTGCTCCTCCTGACGGTCCAGCTCGTACCGGCGCAGCGCGCCCATCGCGGCGCCGCGGCTGAGCGCGTGCTCCTCCTCGATGATCGAGCGCACGGTGCGGCCGAACAGCTCCGGGTGGGCGTGGGTCTGCCGGAAGTGGCCGGGGACGACCCGGGCGCCGAGCTTCCAGTCGCCACTGTGGGCGACGGTGGTGTCCCCCGCGAGCAGCCGCAGCAGGTGCGACTTGCCGGCCCCGTTGGCGCCCAGCACCGCGACCCGCTCGCCGTAGAAGACCTCCAGGTCGAAGGGCTGCATCAGGCCGGTGAGCTCCAGCCGCTCCAGGGTGACGGCGCGCACACCGGTGCGCCCGCCCTTGAGCCGCATGGTGATGGTCTGCTCGCGCGGCGGGGCCTCCGGCGGGCCGGCGTCCTCGAACTTCTTGAGCCTGGTCTGGGCGGCCGAGTAGCGGGAGGCCATCTCGTGGCTGACGGCGGCGGCCTGGCGCAGGGTGACGACCAGCTTCTTGAGCTTGGCGTGCTCCTCGTCCCAGCGGCGGCGCAGTTCCTCGAAGCGCTCGAAGCGGGCCTTGCGGGCCTCGTGGAAGGTGTCGAAGCCGCCGCCGTGCACCCAGACGCTGCTGCCGGCGCCGCCGGACTCGACGCTGATGATCTTGTCAGCGGTGCGGGAGAGCAGCTCGCGGTCGTGCGAGATGAACAGGACGGTCTTCGAGGTGGCCTTGATGGCCTCCTCCAGCCAGCGCTTGGCCGGCACGTCCAGGTAGTTGTCCGGCTCGTCGAGGAGCAGCACCTCCTCCGGGCCGCGCAGCAGCGCCTCCAGCACCAGGCGCTTCTGCTCGCCGCCGGAGAGGGTGTTCAGGCCGCGCCACTGGGCCTTGTCGAAGGGCATCCCGAGGGCCGCCATGGTGCAGACGTCCCAGTCGGTCTCGTAGTCGTAGCCGCCGACGTCGGCCCAGTCGGAGAGCGCCTGGGCGTAGGCCATCTGCGTCTTCTCGTCGTCCTGGGCGATCATCGCCAGCTCGGCGGCGTCCACCGCGCGGGCGGCCGTGGCGATCCGCTCCGGGGCGACCGAGACCAGCAGGTCGCGCACCGAGGCGTCGGCCGGCAGGGCGCCCGGGGTGGCGCTCTGGTCCTCGCGGCCGGTGGTGCCGACGAACTGGCGCATCACGCCGAGCCCGCCGCTGATCGTCACCGTGCCGCCGTGCGGCTGGATGTCCCCCGCGATCATGCGCAGCAGGGTGGTCTTGCCGGCCCCGTTGGCCCCGACCAGCGCGACCGCGGCCCCCTCGCCGACCCGGAAGGACGCGTCGTCGAACAGCACCCGCCCGTCCGGCAGGTAGTACTCCAGGTGCGAAATCTCGACGTGTCCCATGGGAGCGATTGTCCCAAGCGGACGCCCCGGGCCAAAACGGATTACGCGGCCGCCGGCTGCCCGGGCAGCGTGCGCATCCGCCGCGCCTGCCGGTTCCGCTCGGCGAGCTGGTCGTCCGGCGGGTAGCCGACCTCCTCCAGCGTGAGCCCGTACGGCCGGATCACGTTGACGGCCGAGTTGCGCACCCCGCCGGCCAGCACCTCGCCGGGGAACTCCACCGGCCGGTGCCCGTCGCCGACCAGCAGCATCGCGCCGACCAGCGCCCGGACCATGTTGTGGCAGAAGGCGTCGGCCCGCACGGTGGCGACCGCGAGGCTGCCCTCCTGGCTCGCGTAGCCGTCCACCGGGACGCGGTCCCAGTGCAGCTCCAGCAGGGTCCGGATGGTGGTGGCGCCCTCGCGCTTCTTGCAGTACGCGGCGAAGTCGTGCTCGCCGAGCAGCAGCTTCGCGGCCTCGTTCATCTTCTCGACGTCCAGCGGCCGGTCGTGCCACAGCACGTGCCCGCGCAGCAGCGGGTCGACCCCGCCGGGGTGGTCGGCGACCCGGTAGGCGTAGCGGCGCCAGACGGCCGAGAAGCGGGCGTCGAACCCGGCCGGCGCCTCGCCGACCCGGTAGATCCGGACGTCCCCGGGCAGCCGGCCGGCCAGCCGGCGCAGCAGCTTCTCCCGGTGCGCCTCCCACAGCTCCGCCGGCAGGTCGACGTGGGCGACCTGGCCGCGGGCGTGGACGCCGGCGTCGGTCCGGCCGGCCACGGTGAGCGGGAACAGCTCCGGGCTGCGGGTGACGATCTGCAGCGCCGTCTCGATCTCCTCCTGGACCGTCCGGCGGCCGCCCTTCTGGCGGGCCCAGCCGGAGAACTCGGCGCCCTGGTAGGCGAGGTCGAGCCGGACCCGGACATGACCGTCGGCCGGCCCGTCCTTCACCGGCGGCTGCTCGGCGCAATCGTTGACCACTTGCTCCTGCTCCTACGAATAAGGAACGGGCCCGCTCCCCCATCGCTGGGAGAGCGGGCCCGCATCACACCTGGAGGTGTCAGGCCTGCTCGGTGGCCTCGGCCTCGTCGGCCTTGGCCTCGACCGCGGCGTCGGCCTCCTTGACGGCACGCTTGGTGGCGGCCTCGGCCTCGCCGACGGCGGTCTGCGCGACGGTCAGCGCCTCGACCAGCTCGATCACGGCCATCGGGGCGTTGTCGCCACGACGGGGACCGATCTTGGTGATGCGGGTGTAACCACCCGGGCGGTTCTCGTAGCGCGGCGCGATCTCGGTGAAGAGGGTGTGCAGCACCGAGACGTCGGTGATGGTCTTGCGCACCAGGCGACGGTTGTGGATGTCGCCCTTCTTCGCCTTGGTGATCAGCTTCTCCGCCAGCGGGCGCATCCGACGGGCCTTGGCCTCGGTCGTGGTGATGCGGCCGTACTGGAACAGCTCCCGGCACAGACCGGCGAGCAGCAGCGGCTCGTGGTGCGGGCCGCCGCCGAGGCGGGCACCCTTGGTGGGACGCGGCATGGTGACTCCTTGTATCTCCGAATACGGCCGTATCAGGTACCGCAGCGGGCGTACCGGCACTGTTGCCGGCACGACTTGCCATGACGACGGGGGCGGCTCCGTGGAACCGCCCCCGCGGCCAAATCTCTTAGTACTGCTCGGTCTCCGCGTAACCCGCGTCGTCCAGGTCGTCGGCGCCGAAGGCGTCGGCGGCGGCGGTCGGGTCGAACCCGGGCGGGCTGTCCTTGAGGGCCAGGCCCATGCCGGCCAGCTTCGCCTTGACCTCGTCGATCGACTTCGCGCCGAAGTTGCGGATGTCGAGCAGGTCGGCCTCGGAGCGGGCGACGAGCTCACCCACGGTGTGGATGCCCTCGCGCTTGAGGCAGTTGTACGACCGAACGGTGAGCTCCAGCTCCTCGATCGGCAGCGCCAGGTCGGCGGCCAGGGCGGCGTCCGTCGGGGACGGGCCCATGTCGATGCCCTCGGCGTCGATGTTCAGCTCGCGGGCGAGGCCGAACAGCTCCACCAGGGTCTTGCCGGCCGAGGCCATGGCGTCGCGCGGACGCATGGCGGGCTTGGTCTCGACGTCGACGATCAGCTTGTCGAAGTCGGTCCGCTGCTCGACACGGGTGGCCTCGACCTTGTAGGTGACCTTCAGCACGGGGCTGTAGATCGAGTCGACCGGGATGCGGCCGATCTCCTGGCCGGAGGCCTTGTTCTGGACGGCGGAGACGTAGCCGCGACCGCGCTCGACGGTCAGCTCCATCTCCAGCTTGCCCTTGCCGTTCAGCGTGGCGAGGACCAGCTCGGGGTTGTGCACCTCGACACCCGCCGGCGGGGCGATGTCGGCGGCGGTCACGACGCCCGGGCCCTGCTTGCGCAGGTACATCACGACCGGCTCGTCGTGCTCCGAGGAGACGACCAGCTGCTTGATGTTGAGGATGAGGTCGGTCACGTCCTCCTTGACGCCCGGCACGGTGGTGAACTCGTGCAGGACGCCGTCGATGCGGATGCTGGTGACAGCGGCACCCGGGATCGACGACAGGAGCGTGCGGCGCAGGGAGTTGCCGAGGGTGTAGCCGAAGCCCGGCTCCAGCGGCTCGATCACGAACCGCGAGCGGAACTCGTCGACGACCTCTTCGGTCAGCGAGGGGCGCTGAGCGATAAGCATGGGGGATGTTCCTCCAGTTGTCTTCGGCACCCACTATTTGATGCCGACAGGACCAAGCGTACGGGGTCCCGCGCAGAGCGACTAATCACCTGCGCGGGACCCCGTACGTGGCTTACAGCGTTACCACCGTGCCCGAAGGCGCTGCGTCAGACGCGGCGACGCTTCGGCGGACGGCAGCCGTTGTGCGGGGTGGGGGTGACGTCCTGGATCGAGCCGACCTCCAGGCCGGTGGCCTGGAGCGAACGGATCGCGGTCTCGCGGCCGGAGCCCGGACCCTTCACGAAGACGTCAACCTTGCGCATGCCGTGCTCCTGCGCGCGACGGGCAGCGGCCTCGGCGGCCATCTGCGCGGCGAACGGGGTGGACTTGCGCGAGCCCTTGAAGCCGACGTGGCCGGCGGAGGCCCAGGAGATCACGTTGCCCGCGGGGTCGGTGATCGAAACGATGGTGTTGTTGAACGTGCTCTTGATGTGCGCGTGGCCGTGAGCGACGTTCTTCTTTTCCTTGCGGCGGATCTTCTTCGCGCCGGCAGCCTGACGACCCTTGGGGGGCATAAGTCTGTTCTCCTACTGAGGTGGTCGGTCCGCTGACCCGCGGGCCGGAGGGATGTCCGGTTACGGGACGGACTACTTCTTGCCCGGCTTCTTCTTGCCGGCGATCGCGCGACGCGGGCCCTTGCGGGTACGCGCGTTGGTGTGGGTGCGCTGGCCGCGGACCGGCAGGCCACGGCGGTGACGCAGACCCTCGTAGCAGCCGATCTCGACCTTGCGGCGGATGTCGGCGGCCACCTCACGGCGGAGGTCACCCTCGACCGTGTAGTTGGCGTCGATGTACTGGCTCAGCTTGACCAGGTCTTCCTCGGTGATGTCGCGAACGCGGACATCCGGGTTGACGCCGGTCTCGGCGAGGGTCTGCTGGGCGCGGGTACGGCCGATGCCGTACACGTACGTAAGGGCGATCTCGATCCGCTTCTCACGGGGGAGATCAACGCCGGCGAGGCGTGCCATTCAAGGCTCCTGTTGTTCTTCAGAGGTCTGACGAGCCACCTACTCCGACACCTCACGGTGAGGGAGCCCCGGCCTCTGACCGGGGGCGGCAGTCCGTCCGCGGGGGACGGATCGGGTGACCCGCGTATGACGTTTTCGCGTCGCGCGAAGTACTACGAGAAATGCGGGAGGGAGATCAGCCCTGGCGCTGCTTGTGGCGCAGGTTGTCGCAGATCACCATGACCCGGCCGTGACGGCGGATCACCTTGCACTTGTCGCAGATCTTCTTGACGCTCGGCTTGACCTTCATGTTCAGGTTCTCCGGGTCTAGATCTGACGTTCTTACTTGTAGCGGTAGACGATCCGGCCGCGCGTGAGGTCGTAGGGGCTGAGCTCCACGACGACCCGGTCGTCCGGCAGGATGCGGATGTAGTGCATGCGCATCTTGCCACTGATGTGCGCGAGGACCTTGTGACCGTTCTGCAGCTCGACCTTGAACATCGCGTTCGGAAGAGACTCGATCACGGTGCCCTCGATCTCAATGGCGCCTTGCTTCTTAGCCATGAACTGCGAGATCCACCTTCCGGGACCGGCTACCGTATGCGGAACGCTCGTGCGAACCTGGGTTCACCCCGCCCCCGAGGGGAAGAGGGCGTGCTGAAGCACGCTACGAGTGAGCCGACGGTCCATCCTACGCCAGCGCGTCCCGCGGGCCAAAACGGGGGTACCGGAAGGAGTCCGCCGTCACACCGGCCCCGTCAGGCCCCGGTGGAGAAGGTCAGCGGCTCGACGTGGGCGGTGCAGGCCGAGCAGCGGCGGGCGGCCTCGGGTATCTCGGTCAGGCACTCGGGGCAGGGGCGCTTCGCGGGCTTCGGCTTCTTCGGCAGGTAACGCTCGGTGGCCTTGGTGATCGGCAGCACGACGCAGAAGTACAGCACCGCGGCGGTCATCAGGAACGCGATCAGCACGTTCAGGAACTGGCCGTACGGGAACTTCACCCCGCCGATCTCCGCCGTGTACGAGCTGAAGTCGCCGGCCGCACCGACCACCACGCCGACCAGCGGGGTGAGGAAGGCGGACACGAAGCCGGTCACCACCGCCGTGAACGCGGCACCGATGACCACACCGACCGCCATGTCGACGACGTTGCCGCGCATCATGAATTCGCGGAATCCCTTGAGCACTGCGCTCTCCTGCTCGCTCGTAAGCCATTGGGCCAGAAACTGCCACTGCCAGCCGTTAAAAATAGGACAAAAGCCCTGGAGGTCCAAACCTCCAGGGCTCTGATCCCTTGTCAGCAGCGGCAGTTGACCGCCCGGCCGCTACGCCAGCGGGTCCGGAGCTGCGGTGATGCCCAGCTTGGCGAGCTCGGCCCTGCCGCCGTCGAAGGCGGTCAGCACCAGCGGGCCCTCCTCGGTGACGGCCACCGAGTGCTCCCAGTGCGCGGCCCAGGTGCCGTCGTTGGTGACGACCGTCCAGTCGTCCTCCAGCACCGCGGTGTGCGGGGTGCCCAGCGAGACCATCGGCTCGATCGCCAGCACGGTGCCCGGGACCAGCTTCGGGCCCTTGCCGCGGCCGCGCTCGACGTAGTTCAGCACGTGCGGCTCCATGTGCATCGCGGTGCCGATGCCGTGGCCGCCGTAGCCCTCGGTGATGCCCCACTTGCCCTTGGGCGGCAGCGGCTGGCGCCGGATGTAGCCCTCGATCGCCTTGGAGACGTCCACCAGGCGGTTGTTCTTCTTCATCTGGGCGATGCCGGCCCACATCGAGCCCTCGGTCACCCGGCTGAGCATCTCGACCTCGGGGCGGACCTCGCCGACGGCGACCGTGATCGCCGAGTCGCCGTGCCAGCCGTCCAGGATGGCACCGCAGTCGATCGAGATGATGTCGCCCTCCTGCAGCACCCGCTCGCCCGGGATGCCGTGCACGACCTCGTTGTTCACCGAGGCGCAGATCACGCCCGGGAACCACAGGCCGCCGTGGTGGGCCCGGAAGTTCGAGGTGGCGCCGTGGTCGGTGATGACCTTGTCGGCGATGTCGTTGAGCTCCTGGGTGGTCACCCCGGGAGCGACCGCCTCGCGACAGGCCTTGAGCGCCTCGGCGACGACCAGCCCGGCCGCCCGCATCTTCGCGATCTGCTCGGGGGTCTTGATCTCCACCATCAGGTCACGCCTTCCAAGTCCGGATTACCACTGCCTACCACCGTACGACGTCGAAAACGGCCGGGCCGCCCGCTCCACGGGCGACCCGGCCGTCACGCGTACCTCGCTGAGGGACCTCAGCCGTTCTGCTTCAACGCCTCGATCGCGCGCTGGGTGACCTCGTCCACCTTGCCGAGGGCCGAGATCGTCGCCACCAGGCCCTGCTGGACGTAGTAGTCGATGATCGGCTCGGTCTCCGTGTGGTAGACCTCCAGGCGCGTGCGCACCTTCTCCTCGGTGTCGTCCGAGCGCTGGTACAGCTCGCCGCCGCACTCGTCGCAGACGCCCTCGACCTTCGGCGGGTTGTAGTCCACGTGGAACACGTGGCCCCCGTCGTTGCGGCACAGGCGGCGGCCGGCGATCCGGCGGACGACCTCGTCCTCGGGGACCTCCAGGTCCAGCACGCCGTCCAGCTTGATGCCCTGCTCGGTGAGGAACTCGTCGAGCGCCTTGGCCTGGCCCAGGTTGCGGGGGAAGCCGTCGAGCAGGAAGCCGTTGGCCGCGTCGGCCTGCAGCATGCGGTCCTTGGCCATCCCGATGGTGACCTCATCCGGCACCAGGCGACCCGCGTCCATGTAGCTCTTGGCCTCGAGCCCCAGCGGGGTGCCCTGGCCGATGTTGGCGCGGAACAGGTCTCCGGTGGAGATGTGGGGGATGGACAGGGTCTTGGCGAGCAGGTGCGCCTGAGTACCCTTCCCGGCCCCGGGAGGACCAACGAGGACGATACGCATCAGCGGAGGAACCCTTCGTAATTGCGCTGCTGGAGCTGGCTCTCGATCTGCTTCACAGTTTCGAGTCCGACGCCGACGACGATGAGCACGCTGGTGCCGCCGAACGGGAAGTTGGTCTGCTGTCCGAAGGCGACCAGGGCGATCATCGGGATCAACGCGATCAGGCCCAGGTAGAGCGAACCCGGCCACGTGATTCGGGTCAGCACGTAGTTCAGGTACTCGGCCGTCGGGCGGCCGGCCCGGATGCCCGGGATGAAGCCACCATACTTCTTCATATTGTCGGCAACTTCTTCGGGGTTGAAGGAGATGGCGACGTAGAAGAAGGCGAAGAAGACGATCAGCAGGAAGTAGGTGGCCATGTAGATCGGGTGGTCACCCTTGACGAAGTTCTGCTTGATCCACGCCGCCCAGCCCGACTGGCTGTTGGTCAGCTGGACCACCAGCGCCGGGATGTACAGCAGCGACGAGGCGAAGATGACCGGGATGACACCGGCCTGGTTCACCTTGAGCGGGATGTAGGTCGAGGTGCCCCCGAAGGCCCGGCGGCCGATCATCCGCTTCGCGTACTGGACCGGGATCCGGCGCTGCGCCTGCTCGACGAAGATGACCAGCATCACAACGATGATGCCGACCGCGACCACGGAGAGGAACTCGACCCAGCCGCCGCCGATGGTGCCCGACTGCTTGATGGCCCACATCGAGGTCGGGAACTGCGCGGCGATCGAGGTGAAGATCAGCAGCGACATGCCGTTGCCGATGCCGCGGTCCGTGATCAGCTCGCCCAGCCACATGATGACCGTGGTGCCGGCCGTCATCGTGAGCACCATGACGGCGATCCGGAACACCGAGGTGTCCGGCACGATCTGGTTGGCCACCGGGCAGCCGGAGAACAGCGCACCGCTGGAGGCCGTCGCGACGATGCCGGTGCCCTGGAGCACGGCGAGCGCGATGGTCAGGTAGCGGGTGTACTGGGTGATCTTCGCGGTGCCGGCCTGGCCCTCCTTCTTCAACGCCTCCAGTCGCGGGATCACGACGGTGAGGAGCTGGAGGATGATGCTCGCGGTGATGTACGGCATGATGCCGAGCGCGAAGATCGTCAGCTGGAGGAGCGCGCCACCGCTGAACAGGTTGACGAGTCCGAAGAGCCCGGTCTTGCTGGTCTGAGTCACACAGACGTTGACGGCCTTGAAGTCAACGCCCGGAATCGGAATGTGCGAGCCCAGCCGGAACAGCACCATGATGCCCAGCGTGAACAGCAGCTTCTTGCGCAGGTCGGGCGTCTGGAACGCCCGCGCGAACGCACTGAGCACGGTGCCTCCTGCGCCTCCCGCACGTCGTCGGCGGGAGGGTCGGTCCTGGTGGCCGGTCTGGCCCTGGGTGGTTTGCCACTTCAACATGCCGAGCCGACACGTCGACCCGACGGACTCTAACAGCATGTGGCCACTTCCCAGTAGCAGAGCAGCCCTCCGATAGACCCGCCCAGGCGGCTCCGGAGAGGGGTCGATGCCCGCCTCGGCCGTTCAGGCGAACGATTTGCCCACCCTTGCCACTCACGCCCCAGCAGTCACAATGCGATGGCATACCGATACATAGGGTAGCGGTCGCGGCAATCCGGACCATGCGCACGCATTCCGAAATCTCTGACCAAAGAACTAATTAAAGCGATCGACGAGGGATGCATGCCTATTGATTGAGTTTCTCCAAAATGCACATGAGCACCCTCTTTAAATCCCTTGCCGGAGCACGTCAAGGCCGCTAGAGTTCATTTCGTTCGCAAATCTTTCAGCGGACCAGTGGGGTGCTGATCAGTTGCTTGAGTCAGCTCCTTTGGCACATTCTCGCAGGTCAGAACCGGGAGGGGATCGAAGTGGACACGAAGCGGACGATGAAGTTGGGAATGAGTATTGCGGCAACTGCAATGCTGCTTCTCGGTACGGCGACCACTGCCTCGGCAGTCGAAACCGGCTCCGTCACCTGGCAAAGCGTCAAGCAGGGCGGCCAGTGCCTCACCTGGGATGTCAACTACATCAACGACATCCCGAACTGGGTGGGACTCGACGGCTGCGGCTCCCACCGCGGCTGGATCACCTGGAACGACAACGATCTCGGGAACGGATACTGGCAGGAGAAGGCCAACGGCAGGAACGCCTGTCTCGACAGCAACGACCACGGCGACGGCAGCGGCAGTGTCTACATCGGCAACTGCACCAACAACAACGCGTACCAGCAGTGGTCCGAGCAGCACTTCAACAACGGATGGCGACTGGTCAACCACGCCACCGGCCTCTGCCTCGACTCCAACAACCCCGGCCAGCCGCTGTACACGTACGTGTGCACCGATGGCAACCCGTACCAGCTCTGGAGCTGAGCCGAACACTGACACCAGCCCGGTCGACTAGTCCGGGCCGCTCCACGGCCGCGCACTGATGCCTGTGGCCTCTGCCGAGTAATGGCAGAGGCCACAGGCATCAAACATTTGGCCATGCCCATGAAGATCCGAACCAGGACTTCCGTCGGTACCGGCTGATTTCGGCCCCGGAGTGAAAGCCGGGGTAAAAGCACGAGCCCCGCACCTCCCGAAGGAGGTGCGGGGCTCGAAGCCGGTTGTCGGCGGGTTCAGCGGGCTCAGACGAGCTCGGTGACCGTACCGCCGGCGGCCTTGATCTTCTCGGCGGCCGAGCCGGAGACGGCGTCGACCGTCACCTGCAGCGCAACCGAGACCTCGCCGGTGCCGAGCACCTTGACGAGGGAGTTCTTGCGAACCGCGCCCTTCGCGACCAGGTCCTCGACCGTGACCTCGCCACCCTGCGGGTAGAGCTCGGCCAGCTTGTCGAGGTTGACGACCTGGAACGTGATCTTGAACGGGTTCTTGAAGCCCTTCAGCTTCGGCAGACGCATGTGGAGCGGCATCTGGCCACCCTCGAAGCGCTGCGGAACCTGGTAGCGGGCCTTGGTGCCCTTGGTACCACGACCGGCGGTCTTACCCTTGGAGCCCTCACCACGACCCACACGGATCTTGTCGGTCTTGGCACCCGGGGCGGGACGCAGGTTGTGGATCTTGATCGGGTTGTCGCCCATGATCAGTCCACCTCCTCAACCGTCACCAGGTGACGGACCGTGTGGGCCATCCCGCGGATCTCGGGACGGTCCTCCTTGACCACCACGTCGTGCATGCGCTTGAGACCAAGCGAACGCAGGGTGTCACGGTGGTTCTGCTTGCTGCCGATGTACGACTTGGTCTGCGTGATCTTCAGGCGAGCCATCAGGCGCTCACCCCAGCAGCACGAGCCCGCAGCAGGGCGGCGGGGGCCACGTCCTCCAGCGGCAGGCCACGGCGCGCGGCGATCTCCTCGGGGCGAACGAGGCCCTTCAGAGCAGCCACGGTGGCGTGCACGATGTTGATCGCGTTGTCCGAGCCGAGCGACTTCGACAGGATGTCGTGGATGCCGGCGCACTCCAGGACGGCGCGCACCGGACCACCGGCGATAACACCGGTACCGGGGGCGGCGGGCTTGAGCAGCACGACGCCGGCGGCCTTCTCACCCTGGATGGGGTGCGGGATGGTGCCCTGGATACGGGGGACCTTGAAGAAGTTCTTCTTGGCCTCCTCGACACCCTTCGCGATGGCGGCCGGAACCTCCTTCGCCTTGCCGTAACCGACACCCACGGTGCCCTCGCCATCGCCCACCACGACGAGCGCGGTGAAGCTGAAGCGACGGCCACCCTTGACAACCTTGGCGACACGGTTGATCGCGACGACGCGCTCGACGTAAGCGGTCTTCTCGACGGCCTGGGCGTTGCCCTGACCGTCACGCTTACGGTCGCGCCGCTCGCCACCCGTGCCGCGACCGGCGCCGCCTTCGCGGCGCTGGGGTCCAGCCATTGGAATTACCTCTCTCGTTTACGTCCGTCGACAGAGTCGACGAGCGGCTTAGAAGTCGAGCCCGGCCTCGCGGGCCGCGTCCGCCAGGGCGGCGATGCGGCCGGCGTACCGGTTGCCCGCGCGGTCGAAGACGACCGACTCGATGCCGGCGGCCTTGGCGCGCTCGGCGACCAGGCTCCCGACCTTCTTGGCCAGCTCGGTCTTGTCGCCCTCGGCGCCCTTGATGGACACGTCGAGGGTGGACGCCGACGCCAGGGTGTGACCCTTGGCGTCGTCGATGACCTGGGCGACCATGTGACGGTTCGAGCGCGTCACGACGAGGCGCGGACGCACCTCGGTGCCGACGACGCGCTTGCGAACGCGGATCGCGCGGCGCTTGCGAGCGGCGCTCTTGTAGGCGTTGCCCTTGCCGATCTTGACAGAGACACTCATCGCTTACTTACCACTCTTTCCGACCTTGCGGCGGATGACCTCGCCCGCGTACTTGACACCCTTGGCCTTGTACGGGTCCGGCTTGCGCAGCTTGCGGATGTTCGCGGCGATCTCGCCGACCTTCTGCTTGTCGATGCCGTCCACGTGGAACTTGGTGGCCGACTCGACGACGAAGGAGATGCCCTCCGGCGCGGTGATCAGGATCGGGTGGCTGTAGCCCAGCGCGAACTCCATGTCGGAGCCCTTCGCCGTGACTCGGTAGCCGACACCGCTGATCTCCAGCGACTTGCGGTAGCCCGCGGTCACGCCGGTGATCATGTTCGCCACCAGCGTGCGGGTCAGGCCGTGCAGGGCCTTCGAGCGACGCTCGTCGTTCGGGCGGGTGACGAGCACGGTGCCGTCCTCACCCTTGCCGATCTCGATCGGCTCAGCGACGACGTGGGTGAGGGAGCCCTTGGGGCCCTTCACCGAGACCGTCTGGCCATCGATGGTGACGTCCACGCCAGCGGGGACCTGGATGGGCAGCCGTCCAATGCGCGACATTGCTGTACCTCCGTTTCCCGAATTACCAGACGTAGGCGAGAACTTCTCCGCCTACGCCCTTCTTGGCGGCCTGCTTGTCGGTCAGGAGGCCGGAGGACGTGGAGATGATCGCCACGCCCAGGCCGCCGAGAACCTTCGGCAGGTTGGTGGACTTTGCGTAAACGCGCAGACCCGGCTTGCTGATGCGCTTGATGCCGGCGATGGAGCGCTCACGGTTGGGGCCGAACTTGAGCTCGATGGTCAGCTTCTTGCCGACCTCGCCCTCGACGGGCTCCTCAACCTTGTAGGAGGAGATGTACCCCTCCTGCTGCAGGATCTGGGCGACGTGCGCCTTGATCTTGCTGGCCGGCATCGCCACGGTGTCGTGGTACGCCGAGTTCGCGTTACGCAGACGCGTGAGCATGTCTGCGATGGGGTCGGTCATGGTCATGATGGCCTCAGGCCTCTCTCGCCGTGGTTTCTCCGCACCAGGTCCCCCCGCCGCACTCGGAACGAGTGCGTCAGGGGCACAAGCGCAGGGGACCTACGACGTAGTAAGACTGGGTGCGAGCCCTTCCAGAAAGGGCCACGGACATCCATGGGGAAGCCGCGGCAGGGGGCCCGACCCCACAACCTTACGGGAATCCGTACGGGAGCCCAAAACGGGCCGATGTGGGGTCGGGCACCTCTGCGTCGCTGGCGGTACCTGAAACTCCGGGGTTACCAGGAGCTCTTGGTCACGCCCGGCAGCTCGCCGCGGTGCGCCATCTCACGGAGGCAGACACGGCACAGGCCGAACTTGCGGTACACCGAGTGCGGACGGCCGCAGCGCTGGCACCGGGTGTAGGCCCGGACGCCGAACTTCGGCTTACGCTCGGACTTCGCGATGAGGGACTTCTTCGCCATTGGCTCACGCCTCCTTGAACGGGAAGCCCAGAGCGCGCAGGAGCGCCCGGCCCTCGTCGTCGGTCTGAGCGGTGGTCACGACGGTGATGTCCATACCGCGCTGACGGTCGACCTTGTCCTGGTCGATCTCGTGGAACATAACCTGCTCGGTCAGACCGAACGTGTAGTTGCCACGGCCGTCGAACTGCTTCGGGGAGAGGCCACGGAAGTCACGGATTCGCGGCAGGGCCAGCGAAACCAGACGGTCCAGGAACTCCCACATGCGGTCACCACGGAGGGTGACGTGGGTGCCGATCGGCTGGCCCTCGCGCAGCTTGAACTGCGCGATGGACTTGCGAGCCTTGGTCACGGCCGGCTTCTGACCGGTGATCGCGGTCAGGTCGCGGATCGCGCCCTCGATCAGCTTGCTGTCACGGGCGGCCTCGCCGACACCCATGTTGACCACGACCTTGACCAGGCCGGGGATCAGCATGACGTTCTCGTACGAGAACTGCTCCTGCAGCTGGCCCTTGATCTCGGAGTTGTAACGCTCCTTGAGGCGGGGGGCCACCTTCTCAACAGTCGTCTCAGACATCAGATGTCCTCACCGGTCCGCTTGGCAACGCGGATCTTGTTGCCCTGGTCGTCGAAGCGGTAACCGACGCGGGTGACGACCTTCTTGCCGTCCTTCTCCACGACCAGCTGGACGTTGGAGACGTGCACCGGGGCCTCGACGGTCACGATGCCACCCTGGGTACCCGGACCCGGCTTGGTGTGCTTCTTGACCCGGTTGACACCCTCGACCAGGACCTTGTTCTCAGCCGGCATGGCCTGGATGACCTTGCCCTGCTTGCCCTTGTCCTTGCCGGTGATGACCTGGACCAGGTCACCCTTCTTGATCTTCATGCTGTTCGCCATGGGTTAGAGCACCTCCGGCGCCAGCGAGATGATCTTCATGAACTTCTTGTCGCGCAGCTCGCGGCCGACCGGGCCGAAGATACGGGTGCCACGGGGGTCACCATCGGTGTTCTTCAGCACGACAGCGGCGTTCTCGTCGAAACGGATGTACGAGCCATCCGGACGGCGGCGCTCCTTGACGGTGCGGACGACGACGCACTTGACGACGTCACCCTTCTTCACCGAACCACCGGGGATCGCGTCCTTGACGGTCGCGACGATGACGTCCCCGATGCCGGCGTAGCGGCGACCGGAGCCACCGAGAACACGGATGCAAAGGATCTCCTTGGCACCAGTGTTGTCGGCAACACGCAGTCGCGACTCCTGCTGGATCACAGCTTTCTCCTGATCGTCAACGAGAGTCGACGGGCCGGCCGCTGCTCACACCGGCGTCCCAGCGGGACCCTGTGCACATACGGCCGTACCTCATCGGCTTCGTTACTTGGCCTTCTCGAGGATCTCGACGACGCGCCAGCGCTTGGACGCGGACAGCGGGCGGGTCTCCGCGAGGAGGACCCGGTCGCCGACACCGCAAGCGTTCTGCTCGTCGTGCGCCTTCAGCTTGTTCGTACGGCGGATGACCTTGCCGTACAGAGCGTGCTTGACGCGGTCCTCGACGGCGACGACGACGGTCTTGTCCATCTTGTCGCTGACGACGAGACCCTCACGGGTCTTGCGGAAACCGCGCGTCTCGTTGGTGTTCTCAGTCATCAGGCGTTCTCCACCGTCTCGATGCCCAGCTCGCGCTCGCGCATCAGGGTGTAGATCCGCGCGATGTCCTTACGGACGAGCTTGAGCCGTCCGTGGTTGTCGAGCTGCCCGGTCGCCGCCTGGAAGCGGAGGTTGAACAGCTCCTCCTTGGCCTCGCGCAGCTTGGCAACGAGACCCTCGTTGTCCAGCGAGCGAAGCTCAGCAGCCTTGGTAGCGGCCGACATCAGCTCTCACCGTCCTCGCGCCGGACGATCCGGCACTTCATCGGCAGCTTGTGCGCGGCGCGGGTGAGCGCCTCGCGAGCAACCTTCTCGTTCGGGTACGACAGCTCGAACATGACCCGACCCGGGTGCACGTTCGCGATCCACCACTCCGGCGAACCCTTACCGGAACCCATGCGGGTCTCGGCCGGCTTCTTGGTGAGCGGGCGGTCCGGGTAGATGTTGATCCAGACCTTGCCGCCACGACGGATGTGACGGGTGATCGCGATACGAGCGGACTCGATCTGACGGTTCGTCACGTAGGCCGGGGTCACGGCCTGGATGCCGAACTGGCCGAACGCCAGCTCGGTGCCACCCTTGGCAGCGCCGCGACGCTTGGGGTGGTGCTGCTTGCGGTGCTTGACCCGACGGGGGATCAGCATTGGGGTCAGGCCTCCGTTCCGGTGTTCTCAGCAGCCGGAGCCTCGACGGCCGCGGCCGCGGGGGCCTCGGCAGCGGCGGGACGACGGCCACGGCCACCGCGCTCGCCACCACGGCGCTCGCCACCGCGGGCGGGACGACCACCCTCGGGACGGGCCGGGCGGTTGCCCGAGCGGGCAGCGGCGTTCTCAGCGCGGACCTCGGCGATGTTCTTGACGTCGCCCTTGTAGATCCAGACCTTCACGCCGATGCGGCCGAAGGTGGTCTTGGCCTCGAAGAAGCCGTAGTCGACGTTCGCACGCAGGGTGTGCAGCGGCACGCGACCCTCGCGGTAGAACTCCGAACGGCTCATCTCGGCGCCGCCGAGACGACCGGAGCACTGGACCTTGATGCCCTTGGCGCCGGACTTCATGGTGCCCTGCATCGACTTGCGCATGGCACGACGGAAGGAGACGCGGGAGGACAGCTGCTCCGCGACGCCCTGAGCCACGAGCTGGGCGTCCAGCTCGGGGTTCTTGACCTCGAGGATGTTCAGCTGGACCTGCTTGCCGGTCAGCTTCTCGAGGTCGCCGCGGATGCGGTCGGCCTCGGTGCCACGGCGACCGATGACGATGCCGGGGCGGGCGGTGTGGATGTCGACGCGGACGCGGTCGCGGGTGCGCTCGATCTCAACCTTCGAGATGCCGGCGCGCTCCATGCCCTTCGTCATCATGCGACGAATGGCAACGTCTTCCTTGACGTAGTCCTTGTACAGCTTGTCGGCGTACCAGCGGGACTTGAAGTCCGTGCTGATGCCGAGGCGGAACCCGTGCGGGTTAACCTTCTGGCCCATTACCGGGTCCCTTCCTTGCTGCTGACGACCACGGTGATGTGGCTGGTCCGCTTGCGGATCCGGTAGGCGCGGCCCTGGGCACGCGGACGGAACCGCTTCAGGGTCGGGCCCTCGTCAACGTACGCCTCGGAGATGTAGAGGTCGTCCACGTTGGAGTGGTTGTAGTTGTGCGCGGCGTTGGCAATGGCGCTGTCGAGCACCTTGCCGACCGGCACGGTGGCTGCCTGCGGAGCGAAACGCAGGACGGCCTGGGCCTCCGTGGCATTCATGCCACGGATGAGGTCCACCACGCGGCGGGCCTTCATGGGCGTCACGCGGATGTACCGCGCCTGTGCCCTGGCTTCCATGGTTGTCCCCTTAATGGAGTAAGTCATTGAGTCTTTTTGGCGCGCAAGCTCAGCCCGTGGCCAGAGGCCACTGATGGGCTCTCTAGCGACGCTTCGACTTCCGGTCTTCCTTCACGTGGCCACGGAAGGTGCGGGTCGGAGCGAACTCGCCGAGCTTGTGGCCGACCATCGACTCGGTGACGAACACCGGGACGTGCTTACGGCCATCGTGAACCGCGATCGTGTGGCCGAGCATGCTCGGGGAGATCACGGAACGACGGGACCAGGTCTTGATGACGTTCTGAGTACCCGCCTCGTTCTGAGCGTCCACCTTCTTGATGAGGTGGCCGTCGATGAAGGGGCCCTTCTTAAGACTGCGCGGCATCTGACCTGCTCCTAGCGCTTCTTGTTGGTCTTGCGGCGGCGCACGATGAGCTTGTCCGACGCCTTGTTCGGGCGACGGGTGCGGCCCTCGGGCTTACCCCACGGCGAGACCGGGTGGCGACCACCGGAGGTCTTACCCTCACCACCACCGTGCGGGTGGTCGATCGGGTTCATGGCCACACCACGCACGGTCGGGCGGACGCCCTTCCAGCGCATACGGCCGGCCTTGCCCCAGTTGATGTTCGACTGCTCGGCGTTGCCGACCTCGCCGACGGTGGCGCGGCAGCGCGCGTCCACCAGGCGGATCTCACCGGAGGGCATGCGCAGGTGCGCCATCTTGCCCTCACGCGCCAGCAGCTGGATGCCGGAACCGGCGGAGCGGGCCAGCTTGGCACCGCCACCGGGACGCAGCTCCACCGCGTGGATGGTGGTACCGACCGGGATGTTGCGCAGCGGCAGGTTGTTGCCCGGCTTGATGTCGGCGCCAGCGCCGTTCTCGATCCGGTCGCCCTGCGTGATGCCGCGCGGCGCGATGATGTAGCGCTTCTCGCCGTCCGCGTAGTGCAGGAGCGCGATGCGCGCGGTGCGGTTCGGGTCGTACTCGATGTGCGCGACCTTGGCCGGCACGCCGTCCTTGTCGTGACGACGGAAGTCGATCACGCGGTAGGCGCGCTTGTGACCGCCACCCTGGTGGCGAGCGGTGACACGACCGGCGTTGTTGCGGCCGCCCTTGCTGTGCAGCGGGCGAACCAGCGACTTCTCCGGGGTGGACCGCGTGATTTCTACGAAGTCGGCCACGCTGGAGCCACGACGGCCCGGCGTAGTCGGCTTGTACTTGCGGATGCCCATTTGGCTCTCTCGTCCTCGTCCTAATCGACGATCACGATCTCCTGTTTCAGGAGACCGGACCACCGAAGATGTCGATGCGGTTGCCCTCGGCCAGCGTCACGATGGCGCGCTTGGTGTCCTTGCGCTTGCCAAAGCCCGTCTTGGAGCGCTTGCGCTTGCCCTGACGGTTGATCGTGTTGACAGCCTCGACCTTGACCGAGAAGACCGCCTCGACGGCCTGCTTGATCTGGGTCTTGTTGGCGCCCGGCGACACGATGAACGTGTACTTGTTCTCGTCGAGGAGCGAGTAGCTCTTCTCCGAGATGACCGGCTTCACCAGGACGTCACGGGGGTCCGTGAACGTCTTGCTCGTAACGTCGCTCATCAGGCGGCGCTCCCTTCGAGCTCGCCCTCAGCGGCAACGGCCTTGGCGGACGCGGCCGGACCGGCCACGAAACGCTCGAAGGCGGCCTGGGTGAAGACCACATCGTCGGAGACGAGCACGTCGTAGGTGTTCAGCTGACCGGCGTCCAGGATGTGCACGTTCGGCAGGTTGCGAGCGGACTTGAGGCCCAGCTCGTCCGAGCGCTCGACGACCAGGAGGACGTTCTTGCGGTCGGTGATCTTGCCGAACAGGCCCTTGGCGGCCTTGGTCGACGGCGCCTCGGTCGCGGTCACGTCGGTGATGACGTGGATGCGGTTGTGGCGGGCCCGGTCGGTGAGCGCACCGCGCAGGGCGGCGGCGATCATCTTCTTCGGGGTCCGCTGCGAGTAGTCGCGCGGCACGGGACCGTGCACGACGCCACCGCCGGCGAACTGCGGCGCACGGGTCGAGCCCTGACGGGCGCGGCCGGTGCCCTTCTGGCGGTACGGCTTCTTGCCGCCACCGCGGACCTCGCCACGAGTCTTGGTCTTGTGGGTGCCCTGACGGGCCGCAGCGAGCTGCGCCACGACGACCTGGTGCATCAGCGGAACGCTGACCTTCGCGTCGAAGATCTCGGCCGGAAGCTCGAGGCTGCCGGTCTTGTCGCCAGCCGGCGACAGGATGTCAATGGTGCTCATTTCCTCACAGCCCCTTCGCCGCGGTGCGGACGAGGACGAGGCCGCCGTTCGGGCCCGGGACGGCGCCCTTGATGAGCAGCAGACCCTTCTCCGCGTCGACCGCGTGCACGGTCAGGTTCTGGGTGGTCACACGCTCGTGGCCCATCCGACCAGCCATGCGCAGGCCCTTGAACACACGGCCCGGGGTGGCGCAGCCACCGATGGAACCGGGCGAACGGTGCTTGCGCTGGGTGCCGTGACCGGCGCCGAGACCCTTGAAGTTGTGACGCTTCATGACACCGGCGAAGCCCTTGCCCTTGGAGGTGCCGGTCACGTCGACCTTGACACCCGCCTCGAACAGCTCCGCGGTGATCTCCTGGCCCAGGGTGTACTCGGACGCGTCCGAGGTACGGATCTCGACCAGGTGGCGGCGCGGGGTGACACCGGCCTTGGCGAAGTGGCCCGCGAGGGGCTTGTTCACCTTGCGGGGGTCGATCTCGCCGAAGCCGAGCTGCACGGCGCTGTAGCCGGCCGGGCTGTCGGCGGTGTGGACCTGGGTCACGACATTGGGCCCAGCCTTGACGACGGTCACCGGGACGACCCGGTTGTTCTCGTCCCAGACCTGGGTCATGCCGAGCTTCTCGCCCAGGATGCCCTTAATCTGCTTAGCCATCTTCGGTGCGCCTCTCAGAGCTTGATCTCGATGTCGACGCCAGCCGGCAGGTCGAGACGCATGAGCGAGTCAACCGTCTTCGGCGTGGGGTCGAGGATGTCGATCAGACGCTTGTGAGTACGCATCTCGAAGTGCTCGCGCGAGTCCTTGTACTTGTGCGGCGAGCGGATGACGCAGTACACGTTCTTCTCAGTGGGCAGCGGCACCGGGCCTGCGACCTGCGCACCAGTACGGATCACCGTCTCGACGATCTTCTTCGCCGAGGAGTCGATGACCTCGTGGTCGTAGGCCTTGAGCCGGATGCGGATCTTCTGTCCCGCCATGGCTACTCAGTAGTCCTTTGTCCTTAGTCACTGCACGACCCTCCTCCGACCCCCGCGCTCGGGCGTGTCGCTCTCGCGCTTGTAAAAAACCGGCGAAGTACTTCGTCGGTTTCAAACTTTCGGGGTGAGGGGTAGCCGGGTCGAGGCCCCGCACACGCTTCCCGGAAGATTCCCGTACTTTCGCCCCGCAGCTGCCGTGGCGTAGAACTCACGCTTGACGGCCATCACGGGAACGACGAGTACATGGGACTCGCTTCCGGTCCTCCCGGCGGGAGGCGCGCAGCATCGGCACTCAACCGAGCAACTTGGACATACTGCCACATGGAGCAGCCCGGATGCCAATCGGGGCCGGTGAGGCGTACCTCACCGGCCCCGATGGGGTGGAACCGCAGCTCAGCCCTTGCGCCAGAGCACCCAGCCGCGGTCCATGTTGTACTTCGCGACGTGCCAGCCCGGGAGCGGCTTCTGCCAGCTGGACTCCGGCTTGGTGCCCGGGTCCTTGGAGACGGTCAGCAGAATCGCGTTGGCCGACTCCGGCGGGGTGTTGCCGTTCTTCACGTTGCTGGTCCAGACCCGGCCCCAGTAGACCTCGAAGGCCAGCGACATCCGGCTGCCCCACTCGAGGTCCCAGTCCAGCACCACGTTGTCGCCCTTGCCCAGGCCGGCCTCCTTGGCCAGGCCGACGGCCTCGTACTTGCGGAACTTGGAGTGCGACTCGGCGATGTTGTTGGTGACGGTGACCGTCGCGTAGGCGGCGAAGACCGCCAGGCAGGCCACCACGGCCGCGACGATCCGGCGACCGCCGGCCACCCGCAGCAGCAGGCAGGCCGCGAGCACGGCGAGCGCACCGAAGGTCGTACGGCCCATGTGCAGGCCGTCGTAGGTCGAGGCGAGGAACTGGGCGTCCGGCACCGTCCACGGGATGATCCAGACGCCGAGCTTGCGGCCGGCGTACTCGGTGACGGCGAACCCGGTGATCCCGACGACCACCGTGCCGAGCGCGGCCAGCTGCAGCAGCCGGCGCTTCCCGGCCCGGAACAGCACGGCCAGGCCGACCACCATGAACACCGGCACCAGCACGGCGCAGTACCGGGCGTACACCCAGTTGTCGACGCGCTCGTTGTCCGCCAGGCCCGCGGCGGAGGCCAGCGCGGTGCCGCACAGCAGGGCGACCATGCAGAAGGACGCCACCCGCTCGGCCACCGGGGACCGGCGGTGGAACACCGCCACCAGGCACAGCACGAACGCGACCGCGCCGAGGCCGTAGGACGACGTGAAGAAGTACCAGAGCTCGCCGAGGGTGCGGACGATGATCGTGCCGGTGTACTTGCGATCCTCGAGGTTCTCGAAGACCTTGTTGCCGACGCCCGCCCCCGGCACGTCCTTGAACTGGGCCGTGACGAAGCCGTCCAGCAGCTTGGCGCCCAGGTAGGCCACCGCGAGCGCGCCGAGCCCGGCCAGCGAGGTGAGCCGCGGCGCCCAGCCGAGGGCGAGCACCACCAGCAGCGCCAGCGCGGTCAGCGCCACGACCACGCCGCCGCGGTCGTGGGTGGCCATCGAGTAGCCGGCGGCCAGGCTCATCGCGGCCGCGTACAGCGCGCGGCGGCGGGCCGATCCGGGCGAGAGCCAGCCGTGCATCGAGATCAGCCAGATCAGCAGGAGCACCGGGAGGACGGTGTCCGTCATCACGAACTGGGAGTAGAAGATCACCGGCGGCACCAGCGCGACGGCGGAGCCGGCCAGGAAGGCCTGCGGCCGGGACAGCCCGAGGCGGCGGGCCGCCGCGAAGGCCAGCGGGAAGACCAGCGCGTTGAGCACCGCGTTGATCACCATGATCAGGTGGTACGCGGTGTTCGGGTTGTCGGCTATCCGCAGGGCCGGCGAGATCAGCAGCGAGTAGCCGCCGGGGATGATCACGCCGGTGGGCATCTCGGAGGCGGGCTTGCCGGCCAGCACCCGCGCGATCGCGAGGTAGCCGTCCTCGTCCGCGTGCACCGACGGGTAGTAGTTGTGGATCGAGAGCGACAGCCGGAACGCCGTCTGCGCGAGGTAGCCGACCAGTACGGCCACCGGCCAGAACCAGCGGTGGGCGGCGAGGGCCCGGAGCCGCACGAGCGCGGCCGGCGGAGCCGCCGGCCCGGCGGTCCCGTTCCCGTCACCGCCCTCCTTCAATGTCCGCCCGTCGGTCGCATGGGCAGAATCGATCAGCGGCTGCACCGGGACACTTCCCTCGTTGTTGGAACCAGCACTTGTCATGTCTTTTTCACAGGTGCCCGCGAGTCGCCCACACGCACCCCCAGTCGTTGGATCGCACGGGAAGTCTGCCACGCGGCCCGGTGTGGAGTCATCGTGATCATCCGATGGACCAGGTGCGTACGAGTCGCCGTCGCCCGGCCGACCCGCATCCGCGGAACGGCCGCCGGCCCGCTGCCCTACCTTCCGGACAACGCGGAACCGACGGCCCGACGTTCAGCCCCGCTCCGTCGCGCAACGGGTCAGCTGCTGCGGACGGCCCGGCCGACCATGGCGCCGGCGTGGGCGAAGTCACCCGCGCCGAGGCGCCCGGCGGCGACCATCAGGGCGTGCAGCCGGGAGGAGAGGTGCAGGTCGGCCGAGCGGGCCGCGGCGTTCCAGCCCTTGGCGCGCAGCTCCTTGGCGATCAGCCCGTAGTACTGCAGCTCCTCGTCGAAGCGCTTGCCGTCCTTGACCCGGTTCGAGGAGTCGCTGGCCTGGTGGCGGCGGTAGCGGAACACCTCGCGCTCGTCGACCAGCAGGTTGCCGCCCTCCATCAGCATGTCGACCATGAACGCCAGGTCGTGCACGGCGTCGATGTCCGGGCGGTACGGGATCTTCGACAGCGCGGACTGCCGGTACAGCAGCGACGGGGTGTACAGCCAGTTCCCGGACAGCAGGCTCTTCACCGCGTCCTCGCCGCTGATCAGGCCGGCCTTGCGGGCCGGGGCGGCGATCCGGCGCTTGACCTTGTCACCGATGCCGAGCGCCGGCACCAGGTTCCCGTCGCTGTCCATCACCTTGACGCCCGGCTGGACCGCGATCGCCTTCGGGTCGGCCTTCATCCGCTCCAGGACGACGTCCAGGTAGTTCGGCTCCAGCAGGTCGTCGGCGCCCATCATCGAGACGAACTCGCGCTCGGCCAGGGTCGACGCCTTGTAGGTGTTGCCGTTGGGGCCCAGCCGCTCCTCGTTGCGGACGTAGCGGATCCGCTCGTCGTTCAGGCCCTCGATGTACTCCAGCGCCCGGTTGCCCGGGTACTGGTCGTCCACCACGGTCAGCCGCCAGTCCTGCTGGTGCTGCGCCCTGATGCTGTCGATGGTGGCGAACAGGTACTCCGGGTCTCCGTAGTACGGGATGACGAAATCGACGCTCATGGCGGCGCCGCACCTCCTGGTCCTGGATCACGCTTCGGTGCCGCCCGGCCGCGGCCGCCGGGCGGGTCAAGTCAACCAGCTTTTTCGAACGACCGCGTCGGCCGGGGTCGGCAGTGGCGGAGGGCCGGCCCCCAACGGGGCCGGCCCTCCGCCACTGGTGTTCGTCGCGCCGTCCGAACGCCCGGGATCAGCGCTCGGAGCCGACCGGGGCGTTGAGCCGGTCGTTGTTGTGCCGGACGCCCTCGGTGATGGCCACGGTCCGGGCCAGGTCGGTGATCTTCTTCTCCAGCGAGCGGAAGCGCAGGTAGGTGTTGAGGGTCAGGAAGCCCATGGCGATGACCATCAGGTAGAGCACCAGGTCGGTGCCGCGGCCGACGCCCAGGGCGGTGGCCAGCTTGGTCACGCCGGTCGGCCACAGGATCGCGACCACGTTGACGATCACGAAGAGCGTGAAGGCGATGCGCTTCCACGCCCGGGTGTTCGCCTTGTCCCAACGCCAGACGAAGACGAGCGCCATGGCCACCGCGGCCACGACCAGGATGAGCTGGATCCAGAGGTGGTTCATCGGCCGTTACGCTCCCGCAGCGAGATGTCAAAGAGGATGTTCACGCCGTTGATCAGGGACTGGCCCTTGGCGCGCGAGTAGTCGGTGTACAGGATGTCCACCGGAACCTCGGCGACCCGCAGGTCCGAGCCGGCGAGGAAGGAGACGATCTCCGACGCGTGCGCCATGCCGTTCATGGTGATCTTGATCCGGCTGGCGGCCTCGCGGTTCATCACCCGCAGCCCGTTGTGGGCGTCCGTGAGCTTGAGCTTGCGGGCGGTCGGGCTGACCGCGGCGGCGGTGCGGAGCACCACCCGCTTGATCCACGGCACCTGGCCGGTCTGCTCGATGAAGCGGGAGCCGAGGACGATGTCGGCCTCGCCCTCGCGCAGCAGCGCCACCATCTTCTCGACGTCGCCGGTCTGGTGCTGGCCGTCCGCGTCGAAGGTCGCGAAGTACTCGGCGCCCTCCTGGGCGAGCGCGTACTTGAGACCGGTCTGGAGCGCGGCGCCCTGCCCCAGGTTGACCGGGTGCCGCACCAGGTGGGCGCCGGTCGTCATGACGTGCTCGGCCGTGTCGTCGGTGCAGCCGTCGTCGATCACCACGATGTTCGGGAAGGTCTTGCGTGCCCCCTCCACGACGTCGGCGATCACCTGGCCTTCGTTGTAGGCCGGGATCACCAGCCAGACGTTGTCATACTCGGACACAGGTGCTCCATGCTTGGCGAACGGCACGGCGGCCCGTGCCTCGGGTCTGTCTATCGGTGCTGGTCATGGTGTCTGGGCCCACCTCAGGAGGTCCGCAGCGGCTCTGCCGCGGACCGGTCTGCCGACACGGCGGCGGGGCGGGAGGGGAAGGCGCGGTACAGCGACCACAACATCAGAACGGCACTGACCAGTGAGCCCGCCAGGTACGCGAGCTCCGCCCGGAGACCCACGTCGCCCGGTGCGAGCGCGACAGCCACCAATGCTACGGAACCGGCGGTCCAGCCCACCAGCTGACGACGGTGCTGGGCGCTCGACATCAGCGCCTGGCCGAAGACCGTCGCGAGCACGTAGCAGAGCGTTCCGAACACCAGCCAGACGAAGTCCAGCGGGCCGAGCACGTCCTTGGCGTTGAACAGCAGCGGGTTGAGCTTCGAGCCGAGCACGATCACCGGCAGGCCACCGCCGATGCACATCGCGGCGACGATCGCGGTGGTGCGGGTCAGCACCTTGCGGAACTCGGCGTGGTCGCCGGCCGCGGCGGCGCCGGAGAGCGCGGAGACCATCGAGGCCTGCAGGGCGCTGTAGGCGAACAGCGGCGCCCGGGCCATCACCACGGCCTGGCCGATCGCGAAGACCAGTGCGTCGGAGGCCTCGGAGTGCTTCGGCGAGAGCAGGCGCACGCAGACCACGGTCGCGTTGACCACCAGCTGGCTGAGCATCACCGAGGCGATCAGCAGGCCGAGGCCGCTGGTCAGCTGCTTCCAGGGCACCTCCGGGCCGGGGGTGCGGTCCGCGAGGGTGCCCCGCAGGCCGATCAGCGAGGCGGCCAGCGGGGAGACGAAGAGGATCAGGCCGAAGGCGAGCGCCGAGTGCAGGCCGACCGCCGCGGCCACGGCGGCCAGGCCGATCCGCAGTCCGCCGTCGACCGCCAGCTGGGTGCCGTACGGGCCGAACAGCCCGAGGCCGGCCAGGGCGCCGCGGGCCACCGAGCTCACCGCGAGACCGGCCAGGCCACCGGCCAGGGCGACCACCAGTGCCTTGTCGCCGCTGAACAGCAGGTCGGCGACCGGGCCGGCGGCCGCGGCCAGCAGCGCGCACACCGCGGCCAGCAGCGCCATCGCGAGCAGCAGCATCCGGCGCACCGCGGGCAACGCCCCGTGCCCGGCCACCTTGCGGGCGGCCACCAGCCGGGTCAGTTCGAGTTCGACCGGCTGGAAGAGTCCCCAGCCCACGGACATCACGATGGTCCAGAGCATGGTGACATTGGCCTTGCCCACGGCGCTCAGGCTGTAGCCCACGAGCGCCATGTAGACGTACGCCGACGCTCCCAGCACGACCGTGCCACCGACCACGAGCCGCGCCCCCGGGGGAAGCGCCCCAAGCAGCTTGGCGATCGGGTTCTTCATCACATGACCACCGAATTCACCGGCCGGCCGTGCCGCACACCTCCGCACGAGGCCGGCCAAGCCGTGCGATTGCTGTGAATAGTAGCGGGTGGCCGTGACTGCTCGGTGCGCACGGGCGTTCCCTCGGACGTCATCTCAGACGGTCCCGGGGAATGTACGCCCCCACGGCTGGGTCCAGAGGATCCCCTGATCGCTCACGACGTCGACCATCACGCCGTTCTTGGCGAGGTCCCGCTTGATCCGCTCCCCGACCGTTCGGTCGGCGGTCAGGATGGTCGGCGTCGGGTGCGGGGCGGGGAGCTTCTCGATGGCGCCCTTCAACCGGCCGAGGGAGCGCTGGTAGTCCTCCTCCTTCACCTGCGGACCGCCGATGCCCACCCAGTGGATGTCGTACAGCGCCTTCATGTCACCGCCGCGCCGGTTCATCAGCGAGGCGAGCCAGGTGGCCTTGAGGTTCTTGACGTCGTCGTTGGAGACCAGCGCGATCACCGGCTTGTCGCCGCGCAGGACCCTCAGCCCGTCCATGCCCTTGGGGCCCATGTCGGTCTCGGCCTCGCCGCGGCTCCAGACCACCAGCGGGTTGTTGGACCACGCGGACGGGGCCTCCTTGGTGGCCAGGAAGCCCCACTGCACGTTGGCGAAGAGGCTCAGCGCGGCGGCGACGGTCAGCCCGGAGAGCGCCAGCTCGCCCAGGCGCCGGCTCAGCGCGTTGCCGGTGCCCCGGTGCGGCGTCTGGAGGACCGCCCCGACCGCGCCGATCGACAGCAGGGCGACCACGACGCCCACGGCCGTCATCTTGTGGAAGTAGTACGAGTACTTGTCGATGGTCTGCAGCTGGTAGACGGCGAAGGCGCTGAGCAGGCCGCCCGTGCCGAGCAGCACCGCCAGGTGCGCCTGGCCGGTGGCGGTGCGGCGGTTGCGCGGCATGGCCGCCGCCAGCAGCCCGAGCAGCCCGCCGCCGATGAGGATCGAGCGGTCGGCGCTGACGCTCGGGCCGCTCATGTTCGAGGCGCTGGCGACGTCCAGGTCGCCCATCACCGAGAGGACGCTCGGCAGCGCGGCCACGCCCAGCGCGCACGCCAGCGCGCCGAGGACCCACCACCAGCGCCCGGCGAACCTGCGCCGGTGCACCACCAGCGCGCCCAGCAGCGGCACGGCGACGAACGCGCCGTAGATGTTGTACGTGTAGGTGACGGAGATCAGCCCGGCGGAGGCGACCAGCACGAACTCGGTGCGGCCCATCGCCGGCCGGATCAGCACCGCGAGCGCGAGCGCGATCAGCAGCAGGCCGATGAAGGTCGAGTCGAAGCCGTGGACCAGCAGGTCCAGGTAGTTGGTGGCGAACATGATCGCGCCGACGGTCGCGCAGACCGCCGCCGCCCGCCAGCCGCGCAGCCGCGGGCCGCCGATCCAGCGGGCCGCCCAGACCAGCGCGGTGCAGAACAGCGCGTACGCCACCAGCAGGCACAGGAAGTACCGGTTCATGGTGTGGACCATGTCGCCGGGGTCGGCGGCGGAGTGGACCAGCCCGTCGATCCAGGCCAGCAGGAAGTGCGAGCCCTGCGGGTAGGTCACCTCGGACGGCGGGATCAGGTAGGACCTGGCGGCATCCTGGTGGAGGAAGGCGAAGCCCCCGACACCCTGGATGCTGGAGAAGAAGGAGAAGTGCGAGAGCCGGTCCTCCGCCGTGGCGAAGAAGGCGACCCGCTCCGCGGCCGACGCGCCGGCGACCGGGTGGAACAGGTAGTGCCACATCCCGGCGAAGGTGCCCACCACCAGCAGGTCCGACCAGCGGAAGCGCAGCGGCAGCCGGGGGGCGCGCCTGGCGGCCCAGGCGGCCGTGGTCAGCACGCTGAACAGCACACCGGTGGTGGCCGTCGGCGACAGGCCCCAGGGCCAGAGCGAGAAGGCCAGGCCGAAGGTCAGCACCGAGCCGGCCAGGATCAGCCCGGCGACGAACAGCCGGTCGAGCAGCACACCGCCGACCCGGATCACGGCGGCGACCGCGAGCAGCAGCAGCGGCAGCAGCACGACGCCCAGGTGCAGCGCGACCAGGCCGGCCGGCACCAGCCAGGACAGGGCGAGCCCGCCTGCCAGGACGAGCGGGTTGCGCCGCGGCCGTCTGCCGTCGGCGGGCGAGGACGGCGGTCCCGGCGGCACGGTTCTGTGCCCGGTCTCGCTGTCGGGTGAGCTCTGTATGGTCGACACGGTGCCGTGCCCTTCCGGTCATGTCCCTGCCGCCCGTCTCCCCCCTACCGGGTCCGGACTTCCGCCACCGTCTGCGGGCAGGCTGCAGTCGCCCAGCATAGCGAGGGCCACATTGGTCCAGACCTCCCAGGGGCCCTGTCGGCCGCCTGCGAACCAGCGGGTGCGCACACGGCCCGTCGGCCCCGGACCGCCGGAGGATCGGCGGTGGAGCGGATCCGCTGGTCAGGCCCCGGAGCGGTCCGACTGCCCGCCGCGGAAGACCCAGACCTTCAACAGGACGAACCGGGCGACCGTGGCCAGCCCGTTGGCGACGACCAGCCCGCCGACCTCCACCGGCCGGGAGGCGTCCGGCACCACCCCGTGGAGCAGGGCGAGCACCCCGGAGCTGAGGCCGAGCCCGATCAGGAAGGCGACCGCGCCCTGCAGCTGGTGGCGGACCATCCCCCGCGAGCCGACCACCCCGAAGGTGAAGCGCCGGTTGGCCGCGGTGTTGGCCACCGCGCTGACCGCCAGGGCGATCAGGTTGGCCGCCTGCGGGTCGGCGAACGACCGCGCGAGGACGAACAGCCCCAGGTAGAAGACGGTGCTGAGGACGCCGATGACCAGGAAGGACGGCAGCTGGCGGCGGGCCCCGGGGGTGGGCCCGGCGGGCTCCTCGGTCGGCGTCACCGGCCCCGGCCCCGCTCGTCGCCCGAGCCGCGCGCCTCGCGTGAGTCGCGTGAGTCGCGTGAGCCGCGCGCCTCGTTCGCCTCGTGCGCCTCGCGTGCCTCGCGCTCGGCGTCCTCGGCCGAGTCGTAGCCGATGAAGTAGGTCGGGCGGTTCTGCACCGCCGAGTAGATCCGGCCCACGTACTCCCCCAGCAGCCCGACGCAGATCAGCTGCACCCCGCCGAGGAAGAGCATCCCGATGAACAGCGAGGACCAGCCGGGCACCGTCGAGCCGAGCGCGTACGCGACGGTGGCGTGGATCCCCAGCGCGATGCAGACCACGAAGCTGACCAGGCCGAGGTAGGTGGCCAGCCGCAGCGGGGCGGCGGAGAAGTTGGTGATGCTGTCCAGCGCGAGCCGCACCATCTTGGACAGCGGGTAGTGGGTGCCGCCGGCCACCCGCTCCTCGCGGACGTAGACGACCTCGCCGCTGGGGAAGCCGAGCCACGGCACCAGCAGCCGGTAGACCGGCTGGTGCTCGGGCAGGTGCTTGAGGGCGTCCACGGCGGCCCGGCTGAGCAGCCGGAAGTCGCCGGCCTGGTTGGGCATCCGCTTGCCGACCAGCCGGCGCATCAGCCAGTAGTACGCGCCCGCGCTGCGGCGCTTGAAGGCGGTGTCGGTGCCGCGGTCCCCGCGCACGCCGTAGACCACGTCGAGGCCCTGCTCGCGGGCCAGCTCGAGCATCTCCGGGATCTTCTCCGGCGGGTCCTGGAGGTCCGCGTCGATGCTGACCACGTAGTCGCCGAGCGCCCGGTGGATGCCCGCGGTGAGCGCGGCCTGGTGCCCGGAGTTGCGGGCGAAGCGGACGATGCGGAACTCCGGCCAGTCCTGCCGGATCTTCTGCATCAGCACGGGGGTGGCGTCCCGGCTGCCGTCGTCCACGCCGACGACCTCGTAGTCGACCCCCAGCCCGTCCAGGATCGGACGCAGTCGCTCGACGGTGAGCGGGAGCGCCTCCTGCTCGTTGTAGATCGGCATCACGACCGACAACAGCGGTGCCGTAGACATGCGTTGGATCCCACTTTCCGCGACGGCGGGGCTGGATGGTGAGCCGACCATAACAGTCGGCCATGAGCTGCCCGTGAGAGGAAGTGCGCCCAGGTGAGCGCCGGGTCAGACGCCGAAGGGCCCCACGCACCGTGCGGTGCGTGGGGCCCTTCGGACGAGCCTGACGGGGCAGGCAGGTCAGAGCCTCGATTACTTGAGGATCTTGGTGACCTGGCCGGCGCCGACGGTGCGGCCACCCTCACGGATGGCGAACTTGAGGCCCTCCTCCATGGCGATCGGCTGGATCAGCGCGACGGTCATGGCGGTGTTGTCGCCCGGCATGACCATCTCGGTGCCCTCGGGGAGGGTCACGACGCCGGTCACGTCCGTGGTACGGAAGTAGAACTGCGGGCGGTAGTTGTTGAAGAACGGGGTGTGACGGCCACCCTCGTCCTTCGACAGGATGTAGGACTGGGCCTCGAAGTCGGTGTGCGGGGTGACCGAACCCGGCTTGATGATGACCTGGCCGCGCTCGACGTCCTCGCGCTTGATGCCACGGAGCAGCAGACCGACGTTCTCACCGGCCTGGCCCTCGTCGAGCAGCTTGCGGAACATCTCGATGCCGGTGACCGTGGTGGTGGTCTTCTCGGTCTTGATGCCGATGATGTCGACGGTCTCGTTGACCTTGAGGATGCCGCGCTCGATGCGACCGGTGACGACGGTGCCACGACCGGTGATCGTGAAGACGTCCTCGATCGGCATCAGGAACGGCTGGTCCACGGCGCGGGCCGGGGTGGGGATGTTCTCGTCGACGGCCTTCATCAGGCCGAGGAGCTTCTCGCCCCACTCGGCGTCGCCCTCGAGGGCCTTGAGCGCGGAGACGCGGACGACCGGCAGGTCGTCGCCCGGGAACTCGTACTCGGAGAGCAGCTCGCGGACCTCGAGCTCGACGAGCTCCAGGATCTCCTCGTCGTCCACCATGTCGGCCTTGTTCAGGGCGACGACGATGTACGGAACGCCGACCTGGCGGGCCAGGAGGACGTGCTCCTTGGTCTGCGGCATCGGGCCGTCGGTGGCGGCGACCACCAGGATGGCGCCGTCCATCTGGGCGGCACCGGTGATCATGTTCTTGATGTAGTCAGCGTGACCCGGGCAGTCGACGTGCGCGTAGTGCCGGTCCTCGGTCTGGTACTCGACGTGCGCGATCGAGATGGTGATACCGCGCTGACGCTCCTCCGGGGCCTTGTCGATCTGGTCGAACGGCGTGAAGGGGTTCAGGTCCGGGTACGCGTCGTGCAGCACCTTGGTGATGGCCGCGGTCAGCGTGGTCTTGCCGTGGTCGATGTGACCGATGGTGCCGATGTTGACGTGGGGCTTCGTCCGCTCGAACTTCGCCTTGGCCACTGAGTCCTCCTGAGGACAGTTCCTGTACGCCGTGCTGACGTCAGTTGGTCTTTGATTCGGGCCCGGCCCGGGTGCCCTGGGCACCTCGCGCCGCCCCGTGGGTGTGGGGGGCCGGAGGTCCCGGGAGGATCCGGACGGATCCTCCCGGGTCGCCTCCTAACAGCCTAAGGGGTGTGAATCATCCCGAAAATCGGGAGGTCACTCGCCCTTGGACTTGGCGATGATCTCCTCAGCCACGGCCTTGGGGACCTCGGCGTACGAGTCGAACTGCATCGAGTAGCTCGCGCGACCAGAGGTCTTGCTGCGCAGGTCACCGACGTAGCCGAACATCTCGGAGAGGGGCACCAGCGCCGTGACGACGCGGGCACCGTGACGCTCGTCCATGGACCGGATCTGGCCACGGCGAGAGTTGATGTCGCCGATCACGTCGCCCATGTAGTCCTCGGGCGTGGTGACCTCGACGGCCATCATCGGCTCAAGAAGGACCGGCTTGGCCTTCTTGGCGCCTTCCTTGAAGGCCATCGAACCGGCGATCTTGAACGCGAGCTCGGAGGAGTCGACGTCGTGCGCCGCACCGTCCAGCAGCTTCACGCGGACACCCTGGAGCGGGTAGCCGGCGAGCACACCGAACTCCATGGCCTCCTGGCAACCGGCGTCGACCGACGGGATGTACTCGCGCGGAACGCGACCACCGGTGACCAGGTTGACGAACTCGTAGCCCTCGGCCTGCTCGAGCGGCTCGATCGCGATCTGCACCTTGGCGAACTGACCGGAACCACCGGTCTGCTTCTTGTGGGTGTAGTCGATGCGCTCGACGGCCTGACGGATCGTCTCGCGGTACGCGACCTGCGGCTTGCCGACGTTGGCCTCGACCTTGAACTCACGGCGCATACGGTCGACGAGCACCTCGAGGTGCAGCTCGCCCATACCCGCGATGATGGTCTGGCCGGTCTCCTCGTCCGTGTTGACCTGGAAGGACGGGTCCTCCTCGGCGAGACGCTGGATGGCGACACCCAGCTTCTCCTGGTCACCCTTGGACTTGGGCTCGATGGCGACGCGGATGACCGGGGCCGGGAAGTCCATGGACTCCAGGATGACCGGGTTCTTCTCGTCGGCCAGCGTCTCACCGGTGGTGGTCTGCTTGAGGCCCATGACGGCGACGATGTCGCCGGCGCCCACCGACTCGATCTCCTCACGCTTGTTCGCGTGCATGCGGTAGATCTTGCCGATGCGCTCCTTCTTGCCCTTGACGGCGTTCAGCACCGAGGTACCGGACTCCAGGCGACCGGAGTAGATCCGGACGAAGGTGAGCTTGCCGAGGTGCGGGTCGGACATGATCTTGAACGCAAGGGCGGCGAGGGGCTCCTCGTCCGAGGCCTTGCGGGAGATCTTGGTGTCCGGGTCGTTCGGCTTGGTGCCCTCGATGGACTCGATGTCCAGCGGCGACGGCAGGTACTTGACGACCGCGTCGAGCAGGGGCTGAACGCCCTTGTTCTTGAAGGCGGTACCGCAGAAGATCGGGGTGAAGTCCGAGTTCAGGGTGCCCTTGCGGATCGCGTCCTGCAGCAGCTCGACCGGGATCTCCTCGCCCTCCAGGGCGAGCTCCATGACCGCGTCGCTGAAGTTCGACACGGTGTCGATCAGCTGCTCGCGGTACTCGTCGGCCTGCTCCTGCAGCTCGGCCGGGATGTCGACGATGTCGTACATCTCGCCCTTGGCGGCCTCGGCCGACCAGACCAGCGCCTTCATGCGGACCAGGTCGACGACGCCCTGGAAGTCCGCCTCGGCACCGATCGGCAGCTGCATCACCAGCGGGGTGGCGCCGAGGCGCTCCACGATGGTGTCGACG
This sequence comes from Kitasatospora sp. NPDC098652, assembly GCF_044760155.1. Lineage (NCBI taxonomy): Bacteria > Bacillati > Actinomycetota > Actinomycetes > Kitasatosporales > Streptomycetaceae > Kitasatospora > Kitasatospora sp. NPDC098652. Next base: position 449,547 of record NZ_JBIWAQ010000005.1, on the reverse strand, counting down.
CAGAAGAAGAAGTTCGCGCCCGTGCGGTCCAGCTTGTTGACGAAGCAGATGCGCGGAACGCCGTAGCGGTCAGCCTGCCGCCACACGGTCTCGGACTGGGGCTCGACACCGGCGACACCGTCGAACACCGTGACGGCACCGTCGAGGACGCGCAGCGAACGCTCCACCTCGACGGTGAAGTCGACGTGACCCGGGGTGTCGATGATGTTGATGGTGTGGTCGGCATCGTCGACGGTCCAGTGACAGGTCGTCGCGGCCGACGTGATCGTGATGCCGCGCTCCTGCTCCTGCTCCATCCAGTCCATGGTGGCAGCGCCATCGTGGACCTCACCGATCTTGTACGACACGCCGGTGTAGAACAGGATCCGCTCGGTGGTGGTGGTCTTGCCCGCGTCGATGTGCGCCATGATCCCGATGTTGCGGACCTTGGCGAGGTCAAGGGAGGTTGCAGCCATGGTGGCTCGTTCTCTCTCTGTCTAGTGACGGGGTACGGACTACCAGCGGTAGTGCGCGAAGGCCTTGTTGGACTCGGCCATCTTGTGGGTGTCCTCGCGACGCTTCACGGAAGCGCCCAGGCCGTTGCTGGCGTCGAGGATCTCGTTCATCAGGCGCTCGGTCATGGTCTTCTCGCGACGGGCGCGGGAGTAACCGACCATCCAGCGCAGCGCCAGGGTGCTGGCGCGGCCCGGACGGACCTCGACCGGAACCTGGTAGGTCGCGCCACCGACACGGCGGGACTTGACCTCGAGGGCCGGCTTGACGTTCTCCAGCGCACGCTTGAGCGTGACGACCGGGTCCGAGCCGGTCTTCTCACGGACGCCCTCGAGGGCGCCGTAGACGATCCGCTCGGCGGTGGAGCGCTTGCCGTGCAGCAGGATCTTGTTGACCAGCTGGGTGACGACAGGGGAGCCGTAGACCGGGTCGATGATGACCGGGCGCTTCGGGGCGGGGCCCTTACGAGGCATTCTTACTTCTCCTTCTTGGCGCCGTAGCGGCTGCGGGCCTGCTTGCGGTTCTTGACACCCTGGGTGTCGAGCGAACCGCGGATGATCTTGTAGCGGACACCAGGAAGGTCCTTCACACGACCACCGCGCACCAGCACGATGGAGTGCTCCTGCAGGTTGTGGCCCTCGCCCGGGATGTAAGCGGTGACCTCGATCCCGCTGGTGAGGCGCACACGGGCGACCTTGCGGAGAGCCGAGTTCGGCTTCTTCGGGGTGGTCGTGTACACACGCGTGCAGACCCCACGACGCTGCGGGGAGCCCTTCAGCGCGGGAGTCTTGTTCTTCTCGACCTTGTCCTGCCGGCCCTTTCGGACCAGCTGCTGGATCGTAGGCACCGTTTCTCCGTTTTCTGTGTGCCAAGGCTTGGTGGAACTAACCTGCGGTGTCTCCCTCGCACACGGCCCCGTGGTCGACCCACGCGGTCGGGTGTGTTGGGCTATTCCGACACGGAATCCCATGAGCTGATGTACAGCGACGGCGCTCTACGCGCGGCGCGCTTTGAGGCGCTCCGGCTCGGCGCGGCGACCGGTGTGCATGCACGCACAAGGACCCGGGGACACCCCAGGCACAAGGTCAGAGCGTACCTAGCGCATGGGGCTCGGTCAAAACAAATGCAACGCCGCAGGTCGCGGCCTTCGGCCCGGTGTCGCCCCGGTGTCCCGTACGCGACCGGCCGGTGTCGGGCCGCCCTCCATCCGCTCTACCACAGTCGGCGGGCACCCGCCAACGGGGCGTCCGGGGCCGTCAGAGGATGCCCAGCATGATCACCAGCAGCCAGAAGGCGCCGCCCAGGTAGCCGAGCACCAGCCCGAGCACCGCCGCCCAGTCCCCGTCCATGTTGCGCTCGCGGATCTGCCGGCGGGCGAGGTGGCCGGTGACCAGCGCGGGCACCACCGGCAGCGCCAGGAAGCCGGTCAGGCCGCACACCAGCGAGATCACCGCCAGCGCGCTGGTGGGCCGGGCCTGCGGCACCGGCGGCGGCAGCAGGAAGGCCGCCGGGACGGGCTGCGCGGCCTGCAACGGCGCCGCCATCGGCCCGGACGGCAGGTCGGCCACCAGCGCGGCCAGCTCGCCGTAGGTCACCGCCCGGGCGGCCGCCTCGTGGCGCTGCCCGTACTCCTCGGCGGACAGCCGGCCCTCCGCGAACCCGGCCTTCAACACGTCCACCGTCCGGTCCCGGTCGGCGTGGCCGGCCCGCATCGCCGACTGCTGGGTCGGCGCGGCCTGCCAGCCGGCCGCCCGCCGGCCGTACCGGTCGGCGGGGCGGGACTCGCCCCACGGTTGAACGGACATCCGCCACCTCCCGGGCGCCGCGGCACCCCCGCGCGCTCACTGGTCCTCATAGTGCAGGACGAACCGGGGAACTGAGTAGTTGCCGAATCCGACCGGCAGCTCCCGGAGACCGCCGCCGAGCGGCGCGCCTCACCCGTTCGGCGGACAGGCTCAGGGGATGCTCAAAGCAGGCGACAGCCCGTCGGGCCGGTGCCAGGCTGGGCTCCGGAGCGCCGCACCACCGCACGTCCACCCCCACGACCAGAGACAGAAGGCCGCCATGCAGGCGTCAGAACCGTCGCCCTCCGAACCGACCACCGCCGACCGGCCCGGACCGGGCACCCCGTCCGCCGTCAGCGTCCAGGGGCTGTGGAAGCACTTCGGCACCCAGGCCGCCGTCGCCGGGCTCAGCCTGGAACTCCCCGCCGGGTCGTTCATCGGCCTGGTCGGGCCGAACGGCGCCGGCAAGACCACCACGCTGTCCATGGTCACCGGCCTGCTCCGGCCCGACCAGGGCACCGTGCTGGTGCACGGCACCGACGTCTGGGCCGACCCGGTCTCGGTCAAGGCCCGGATCGGCATCCTGCCCGAGGGCCTGCGGATGTTCGAGCGGCTCAGCGGGCGCGAACTGCTCCAGTACACCGGCCGGCTGCGCGGCCTGCCCGGCGCCGAGGTGGACCGCCGCGCCGAGGAGCTGCTGGCCGTCCTGGACCTCGGCCGGGACGCCGACAAGCTGGTCGCCGACTACTCCACCGGCATGCGCAAGAAGATCGGGCTGGCCGCCGCGCTGCTGCACAACCCCGACGTGCTGTTCCTGGACGAGCCCTTCGAGGGCGTCGACCCGGTCTCCGCCCAGACCATCCGCGGCGTGCTCAAGCGGTACGCGGCGGCCGGCTCCACCGTGGTCTTCTCCAGCCACGTGATGGAGCTGGTCGAGCAGCTCTGCGACTGGGTCGCCGTGGTCAACGCGGGCCGGGTGATCGCCCAGGGCCCGCTGGACTCCGTCCGCGGCGGACGCAGCCTGCACGCGGCCTTCCTGGAGCTGATCGGCGTCCGCGAGGACGACGGCCAGGCCCTCGGCTGGCTCGGTGGCGGCCGCACCGAGGACGCCCGGTGAGCGCCGTCACCGCGCCCGTCACCGCCGTGCCGGACGACCGGACGGTGGTCCGCGGCCTGGTCGCGCTCAAGCTGCGGCTGCTGCGCAACGGGCTGCGCCGCAGCCGGGGCCGGGCGGCCGTGTACGTCGTCGGCGGCGTCCTCGGCCTGGCCTTCGCGGGCCTGATCGCCTTCGGCATGGCGATGCTCAACGGGCGCTACGAGGGCTCCGGCAACACCGGGGTGATGCTGGTCGGGGTGCTCACCCTGGGCTGGGCCGCGCTGCCGCTGTTCCTGTTCTCCAGCGACGAGAGCGCCGACCCGACCCGGCTCACCATGCTGCCGCTGCGGCCCGGCCCGCTGCTGCGCGGCTCGCTGCTGGCCTCGCTGCTCGGGCCCGGCCCGCTGATCAGCCTGGTGCTGGTGACCGGCGCGGTGCTGTCCGGCGCCACCGGCGGCGCCTCGGCCGCCACCGCGGTGGTCGCCGTGCCGCTCGCCCTGCTCTGCCTGGTCACGCTGTCCCGGGCGGTCGCGGCCGGGAACGCCCGGATGCTCTCCAGCCGGCGCGGCAAGGACTTCGCGATCTTCGGCGGACTGGCCTTCGCCCTGCTCGTCCAGGGCGCCAACGTCGGCTCGCAGAGCATCTTCGGCCGGCAGCACGACCGGGACATCGACCTCAGCCCGCTCAGGCCGATCGCCGCGGTGCTGCGCTGGATCCCGCCGGTCAGCGCCGCGGACGCCCCCCGCAGCGTCGGCGCGGGCGAGTACGGGGCGGCGCTGCTCCAGCTCGCCGCGGCCGGCGCGCTGCTCCTCCTGCTGCTGCGCTGGTGGCGGAACAGCCTCCAGGAGCTGATGGTCACCGCCGACTCCTCCACCCTGGAGGTGGCCCGCGGGGTGCAGAGCGCCCGGGGCTGGCGCTTCCTGCCCGAGGGCCGCACCGGCGCGGTGATGCAGCGCCACCTGCGGTACGCATGGCGCGAGCCGCGGGCCAAGGCCGCGCTGTTCACCAGCGTCGGGATGACGCTGGTGATCTGCCTGCTGTCGGTGGTGCAGGGCTGGTCGAGCGTCTACCTGCTGGCGATGACCGGGACCTTCCTCGGGCTCCAGATGCTCAACCTGTTCGGCATGGACGGCTCGGCGTTCTGGATGGTCGCCGCCACGCTGCGCACCCCGGCCGACGCCCGGGACGAACTGCGCGGCCGGGCGTACGCGGTGCTGTCGTACGCCGTGCCGGTCACCGTGGTGCTCGGGCTGGTGCTGGCCGCCGTCACCGGCGAGTGGGGCGAACTGCCGTCCGCCCTCGGCCTCGCGCTGGCGGTGCTCGGCGGCGGCATCGCGCTCGGCTCGGTGTTCAGCGTGCTCGCGCCGTACACCATGCCGGCCGACAGCAACCCGATGCGCAACGCCGCCCCCGGGCAGGGCGGGCTGATCCTGCTCAACCAGTTCGGCTCGATGCTCGGTGTCACGGTGCTCTCCCTGCCGGTCGGCGGCTACCTCCTCTGGGCGCTGCTCTCGGACGGGCCGAGCTGGCCGCTGCTGCTGCTCGGCCCGGCCTACGGCGCCCTGGTCGCCACCCTGGGCATCCGGCTGGCGGCCCCCCGGCTGCTGGAGCGTGTGCCGGAGATCATGGCCAAGGCCATCGAGCGGTAGCCCGGTCGGCTCGGCCGCTCCGGCATCATGGGCCGGAGGGGCCGGGCCGTCGAGGAGAGCAGGGACACACCGTGGGCAAGCGCGCGCAGCAGGGCGACGGGAACGCCGGGCCGCTGCTGGAGCAGGCGGTGCGCTCGGTGCTCACCGTCCCCGACGAGGGGCTGGACCTCGCCCTGGACACCGGGGCCTCGCTGCTGGCCGCCTCGGCCGGGCAGTGGCCGGCGGTCAGCCGGGCGGTGCTCGGGTACGCGGACTCCGCGGTGGGCCGCTGCTGGTCCGCGGGCTGGCGCCCGGCGGACCTGGTGCGGGTGGTGCGGCGCGGGCTCAAGCCCGTCCACCTGGCGCTCGCGGTGGACCTGATCGCCGCGGAGGCCCGCCGCCACCCCGCCGCCGCCCTGGACCGGCGCTGGCAGGAGCAGCTGCGCGAGCTGGAGGCCGAGGTCTGGTGGCCCGCCGACGAGCAGTACCTCGGCGCCTTCGCCCACCGCCACCGGCTGGACCGCTTCGCGCTCGCCACCGCCCTGCTGGAGCTGCTGCGTAGCTGGGGCCGGCTGCCCCCGATCGCCCCGGTCGGCCCCGCCCCCGGGCAGCCGGGGCAGGCCGGGCCGGCCCGACGCCCTGCCGGGCCGGTGGCCGGCGAGCCGCGGATGCTGGCCCGGATCCGGGCCCTGCTGGCCAAGGCCGAGTCCACCGAGTTCCCGGAGGAGGCCGAGGCGCTGACCGCCAAGGCCCAGCAGCTGATGGCCCAGCACAGCATCGACGACGCGCTGCTGGCCGCCGCCGGGGCCGACCGGAACACCCCGGCGGCGCTGCGGATCGGCGTGGACAACCCGTACGAGGGACCCAAGACGATGCTGCTGGACGCGGTCGCGGCGGCCAACCGGTGCCGGGTGGTGTGGGCCAAGGAGTTCGGCTTCTGCACCGTGATCGGCTTCGACGGGGACCTGGACGGCGTCGAACTGCTCTACACCTCCCTGCTGGTGCAGGCCACCCACGCGCTCAACAAGGCCGGGTCCGGCAAGGACTCGCGCAGCAAGGCGTTCCGGCAGTCCTTCCTGGTCGCGTACGCGGCCCGGATCCGCGAGCGGCTGACCGCCGCCACCGAGCGGGCCACCGACGCCGCCGCGGCCGGCCGCCACCTGCGCGAGGACGGCACCGAGGAGCAGCTGCTGCCCGACGAGCGGCTGCTGCCCGCGCTGGCCGCCCGCTCGGCGGCGGTGGACGAGGAGGTCGGCCGGCTGTTCCCGAAGCTGGTCTCCCAGCGGGTCCGGGTCAGCGACGGCGAGGGCTGGGCGGCCGGGCGGGCCGCGGCCGACCGGGCCGCCCTGCACGGGCGGGGCGAGATCCACACCTGACGGCCCGCCTGATAGAAACGACCCGCCACGAACGAAGGGGGATTCGACGTGACGGAGTCGGCGGCGGAGTCCGGATACCGGGACCGGGTGCGCGGAGCGCTGCTCGGCGGCGCGATCGGCGACGCGCTGGGCTGGCCGGTGGAGTTCCAGCAACTCCAGCAGATCCAGGAGCGGTTCGGCCCGCAGGGCGTGACGGCGCTGCCGTCCGGGAGCGCCGGGTCGGTGGAGGTCACCGACGACACCCAGATGACGCTGTTCACCGCGGAGGGGCTGATCCGCGGCTTCGTCCGCGGCTGGTCCGGCGGCGGCGGCTCCGTCCCGGAGGCCGTGCACGGCGCCTACCGGCGCTGGCTGCGGACCCAGTACCAGGGCGCCCCGGACACCGAACCGCAGCCGCGCCCGTACGACGGCTGGCTGCTCGGCCGGCCGTTCCTGTACGCGCGGCGGGCACCGGGCAACGCCTGCCTGAGCGGGGTGTCCGAGCACCCGGTGTTCGAGGCACCGGCCCCGATCGGGAGCCCGGGGCCGATCAACCCCGGCTCCAAGGGCTGCGGTTCGGTGATGCGCGCGGCGCCGTTCGGGCTGGCCCGGCTCGGGGTCGAGCAGTCCTTCGGGCTGGCCGTGCAGTGCGCCCAGCTCACCCACGGGCACCCGACCGGCTACCTCGCCGCGGGCGCCTTCGCGGCGCTGGTCGAGCGGCTGGCGGCCGGGACGGAGCCGTGGGCTGCGGTCGGGGAGACGGTCGAGCAGATCCGCGAGCTGCCGAGGTCCAAGGAGACCGTGCAGGCGCTGGCCCGGGCGGTCCGGCTGGCCCAGGAGGCCGAGCCCTCGGCGGACACGGTGGAGCGGGTCGGGCTCGGCTGGATCGCCGAGGAGTGCCTGGCCATCGCGGTGTACTCGCTGCTGGCGGCCACCCTCGACCCCGATCCGGTGCGCACCGCGCTGCTGCTGTCGGTGAACCACTCCGGGGACAGCGACTCCACCGGCGCGGTCTGCGGCAACCTGGTCGGGGCCGCGTACGGCGCCTCGGCGCTGCCCGCCGACTGGGCCGGGGCCGTCGAGGGGCGGGCCGAGCTGCTGACGGTCGCGGACGACCTGCTGGTGCTGTTCGGCAGCCGTGACCCGGGCCACCCGGCGCTCGGCGGGCGCTACCCGGCCTGGTAGGCGGCTACTTCGCCTGCGGGTCGGTGACCTGTCCCAGGAACAGCGGCCGCCCGTTCGACGTGTCCCGGACCAGGAACAGGAACGGCCGGTCGATGTGCAGTTCGGCGGCCTGGCGCGGGGCGGGCGCCGCCGCGACGCCGGCCACGGCGCCGCTGCCGGCCGCTGCGACCGTGCCCTCCTCGTCGACCTGCACGGTGGCCTTCTGCACCACCGTGCTGACGGCGAGCGGCGGCTGCTCGGCGATCCCGGTGAGGTCGGCGTTGTCGAAGGCGGAGTGGACGCCGAGCGAACGCAGCGCGGGGGTGAGCTCGTTGGACGTGTCGAAGTGGAAGCGCGGCAGCTGGAGGTCGACGGGCTGCGCGCTGAGGGCGCCGAGGATCCGGTCCAGCTGGGGCTGGTCCAGCCCCTTGGTGAAGGCGGCGAAGCCGCCCTGCGCGGGGACGATCAGATCCATCGCCAGGTTGCCTCCCGCGTAAGGGAGTTCGACGGCCTGCCAGGGCTCGCCGACGATCCCGCCGGAGCCTTCCGCGTACCTGAACTCGCCGGTCTGACTCATCGTGGAGACGTTCGCGGCGGTGCCGTCCAGCTTGCGGAAGGGGCGGTCTGCGGTCTGCCCGGGCTTGAACTCGGCGGCCCACTTCGCCTTGAGGTAGAGCGCGTCGGTGAGGACCACGCGGGTGTCGGCGTTGATCGCGCCCGGCGCGAAGAGGTCCTTGATCCGCCCCTCGGTGGCCTTCTCCACGGCCGAGTCGACCGCCTTTCGACTGCCCTCCGGGTCCTTCTTGAAGTCGGTGGTGTGCACTCCGGCGTCGAAGGCGGTGGCGAGGGTCGCCAGGTAGTCCGGGTTCACCGGGAAGCCCTGCTGGGTCCAGACCTCGTCGGCCTGGTGCAGAGTGAGCTGGTCGCCGTTCTTCGTCCGCTGGTCCAACGCGCCGACGGCGAGCGCGTACTGCTTCGGGTCGAGCTCGGTGTGCAGGGCCTTGGCCAGCTCCTGCGCGGTCGCGCCGCGCGCGCCCGGCATCAGCATCCCGAGCACGGTGGCCAGCCCGACGGGCGAGACCACCGTGTTGCGCCCGGCCCCGCCGGGCGATGCGGTGAGGGCGTGCAGGAGGTCCAGGCCGAAGGCGTCGGTGGCCTTGGCGGTGGCGGCCACCGAGGCCTGGTCGACGGCGGGCCGGGTGGCCGGTGCGGAGGCCCGCTGCTCCCCGGTGGCGGCGGTGCCGGTACTGCCGCAGCCGCTGACCAGCGGTGCGGCGAGCGCGGCGGCGAGGAGCAGTGCCGCGGGGCGGCGGGGCGGGCGACGACGGGTTCCGCTGCTGCTGTTCGTCATGGCCCTTCGACGCGGCGCCCCGTCGGCCGGTTCCCGCTCAGTCCCAGAGCGCGCCGAACTCCAGCAGTTCGTCCCGGTGCTCGATCCGCTCCACCCACTCCGCGGGCCAGGCCGCCTCGCCGTGGTGCGCGCCGGCGAAGGCGCCGGTCAGGCAGGCGAGCGAGTCGGAGTCGCCGGAGCTGTACGCGGCCCGGCGGACGGCGGCCACCGGGTCGTCGGGCAGCAGCAGGAAGCAGAGCAGGCCGGTGCCGAAGGCCTCCTCGGCGACCCAGCCCTCGCCGGTGGCCAGGCAGGGGTCGGCCTCCACGTCGGGGGCGGCGAGGGCGGCCTGCACCTGGTCGAGGACCTTGAGGCAGTCCTCCCAGCCGCGGGCGAGGACGGCCTGCGGGGAGGCGCCGTACCAGCGGTCGGCGAGGTCGCCGAGCCAGAACTCGTCGTAGCGCTCGCGGCTCGCCAGCGCGTACGCCCGCAGCACGGCGGGCAGGCCGGCGGGCGGGACGCCCTCGGCGAGCTTGCGGACGGCGTACGCGGTGAGGTCACTGGCGGCGAGCGCGGTCGGGTGGCCGTGGGTGAGCGCGGACTGGAGCTGGGCGGCGCCGGAGAGCTGCCGGGCGTCCAGGTCGCGGATCAGCCCGATCGGGGCGACCCGCATGTTGGCGCCGCAGCCCTTGGAGCCCACGTCGCTGGCCTGCTGCCAGCGGTACTCGTCGCGGCTGAGCCCCTCGCAGGCGCGCAGGCAGGTCATGCCGGGGGCGCGGTTGTTCTCCGGGGAGCGCCACCAGTCGACGAACTCCGCGCGGACCGGGCGCTCCAGGTGCAGCGGGGTGAGGGGCCCGCGCGCCAGGGCGGTGCGCAGGCCGCGGGCGAGGGCGAGCGTCATCTGGGTGTCGTCGGTGACCAGCGCCTGCTCCGGCAGCGGGAGCCGCCGCCAGTCCGGATGGTCGGCGGCGATCCGCTCGACGTCCTGGAACTCGGTCAGCCGGCCCATCGCGTCGCCGATCGCCAGCCCCAGCAGTGCCCCCGTCGCCTTGCCCACGGCCTTCTCCCCCGCTTCCCGTCACACCTCGACCAACAGCTCCTTGAGCCCGCGGATCACGTAGCCCGGGTTCCACTCGGGCTCGCGGACCAGCCGCAGGCCCGGGGCCCGGCGCAGCAGCGTGCCGTAGGACTCGGTGAGCTCCAGTCTGGCAAGGGGGGCGCCCAGGCAGAAGTGGATTCCGGCGCCGAAGGTGACGTGCGGGTTGTCGGTGCGGCCGAGGTCGAGGCGGTCGGGGTCGGCGAAGCGCTCCGGGTCGCGGTTGGCGGAGCCGAAGAGCAGGGCGATCTCGGCGCCGCGCGGCACGGTGACCCCGCGGACCTCGATGTCCTCCAGCACCCAGCGTTCGAACATCTGCAGCGGGGTGTCCCAGCGCATCAGTTCCTCGACGGCGGTGGGCAGCAGCCCGTCCACGTCGCCGCGCAGCCGGGCCAGCTCCTCGGGGTGGCGGAACAGCGCCCACCAGCCGTTGCCGGTGGTGTTGACGGTCGCCTCGTGGCCGGCGTTGAGCAGCAGCACGCAGGTGGAGACCATCTCCTGCTCGCTGAGCGCGTCGGCGCCCTCCTGGGCCTGGATCAGCGCGCTGATCAGGTCGGTGCCCGGGTTGCCCCGGCGCTCGCGGATCAGGGCGCGCAGGTAGTCGGAGAACTCGATGCTCGCCGTGACGGCCCGGCGGGCGGCCTCCTCGCTCGGGTTGAGCTCGAACATCCCGGTGATGTCGGCGGACCAGGGGCGCAGCAGGTGCCGGTCGCCCTCCGGCACGCCGAGCATCTCGGCGATCACGGCGACCGGCAGCGGCTCGGCGACGGCGGAGATCAGGTCGCCGCCGCCGGCCGCGAGCAGGTCGTCGACGAGCTCCCCGGCCAGCCGCCGGACGGTCGGCCGCAGCCCTTCGACCATGCGCGGGGTGAAGGCCTTGGAGACCAGCCGGCGGATCCGGGTGTGGTCGGGGGCCTCCAGGTCGAGCAGCCCGTGGTCGTTGAGGGTGTGGAAGGGCTCGTGTGCCGGGTCGGGCTCGGGGCGGCCGAACTCCTGGTGGCTGAACCGGTGGGTGTAGGTGCGGCCGAGCCGCCGGTCGCGCAGCAGGGCGCTGACGTCCTCGTGGCGGGAGACCAGCCACTGGTTCGTCGGCTCGTGGTACGTCACCGGCGCGTGCTCGCGCAGCTCGGCGTACGCGTCGTACGGGTGGGCCACGAACTCCGCCGACCAGGGGTCGAACTTCGCCGTCGTCGTCATCGCTCGATCACTCCAGAGCCGTGAGGGGAAGCCGGGAAGATCATCGTATGCATGCGGTGGGTCCGTGAGGAGACCCTTCCGGCCGCCCCTCTTCTCACGCCCCTTCCGTCACCAGCCGCCGCACCAGCTCGGGCAGCGCCCGGGAGATCGGCCCCCGGATCACCTCGGCCGCGGCCTCGTCGAAGGGGGTCGGCTCACCGTTCATGACGATCAGCCGGGCGCCGCCCTCCACCGCGATCTGCGGCAGCGCGGCCACCGGGTAGACCTGGAGGCTGGTGCCCACCGCGACGAAGATGTCGCAGGCCTTGGCGATCGCGTCGGCCTGGCCGAGCACCTCCTGGTCCAGGTTCTCGCCGAACATCACGATCCGCGGCTTGAGGATGCCGCCGCACTCCCGGCAGTCCGGGTCCGGCTCCCCCGCCTCGACCCGGGCCAGCGCCTGAGGCATCGACCCGACCGCCCGGCAGCTCAGGCACTGGGTCTCTCGCACGTTGCCGTGCAGTTCGAGCACCTTGCGGGCGGTCAGGCCGGCCCGCTGGTGCAGCCCGTCGATGTTCTGGGTGAGCACCCGCAGCGGCAGCCCGGAGCGCTCCAGGTCGACCAGCGCGCGGTGCCCGGCGTTGGGCTCGGCGGCCTGCTCGGCCGTCTCCAGCCGCATCCGCCAGGCCCGCTCGCGCACCGTGGAGTCGTCCCGGTACGGGCCGATGGTGACCAGTTCCTCGGCCGACGGGTCCTTGCGCCACAACCCCTGCGGGCCGCGGTAGTCGGGGATGCCGGAGTCGGTCGAGATGCCCGCGCCGGTGAGCACGGCGATCAGGGGGCGCTTCTGGTTCATACCCCGGACGGTACGGGCGGCGGGGAACGGCGGCCACCGAAAATCCGGGTGCGCCCGGCCAACTCCCGCCGCACACTGGGCCGGTCACCCACCGTTTCCGTGAAGGAGCCCCGTGCAGGGAGCAGTCAGCGTCTCGCCCGCCCAGATCCCCGAGCTGTTGCTCGGCCTGGCCACCGTCCGGCCGGTGTTCCTCTGGGGCGCCCCCGGGATCGGCAAGTCCTCCCTGGTCAGGGCGTTCGCCGAGTCGCTCGGGCTGGAGTGCGTGAGCCTGGTCGGCACCCAGCTCGCCCCGGAGGACCTGATCGGCGTCCCGCAGCTCACCCCCGAGGGCCGCTCCCGCTTCTGCCCGCCCGAGCAGATCGCCCGCGACGAGCCGTACTGCCTGTTCCTGGACGAGCTCAACGCGGCCTCGCCGGACGTCCAGAAGGCCTTCTACTCGCTGATCCTGGACCGCCGGATCGGCTCCTACGAGCTGCCGCCCGGCTCCATCGTGATCGGCGCCGGAAACCGCGCCACCGACGGCGCGCTGGCCCGCCCGATGGCCTCCGCGCTGGTCAACCGCATGGCCCACGTCCACCTTCGGGCCAGCGCCGAGGACTGGCTGCGCTGGGCGGCCGGCGCCGGGATCCACCCCTGGATCCTCGACCACCTCACCGACCGGCCGGACCACCTGTGGTCCGCCCCACCCAAGACCGAGGAGCCGTTCTCCACCCCGCGCGCCTGGCACATGCTCTCCGACGCGCTGAACTCCTTCGGTCCCACCCTGGACGAGGCGACCCTCAAGGTGGTCGCGTACGGGCTGCTCACCCCGCAGCACGCGATCGCCTTCTGCGGCTACGCGAAGATCGTCCGCAACTCCTACGGCCTGGAGGCGATCCTCAAGGGCGACGCCCGCTGGCCGCACCGGCTGGAGGACCGCGACCTGCTCTACTACCTGGCCGACGCCTTCCGCGGTCGGCTGGTCAAGGACCTGCCCGCCAGCAAGGAGCACGCCTCCGGGGCGCAGCGGCAGACCGCCTTCCGGGCCAAGTCGCTGCTGGTGCAGCTGGCCGAGATCTCGGTGGAGGTCGCCCAGACGGTGATCGCGGACGGCGCGGACGGCAACCCGGTGCTGCCCTCCTGGTTCCTGATCGAGGCCGCCCGGGACATGCCCCGACTGGTCGAGGCCCGCCGGTGAAGCGGTCCGCCAAGACGGCCGCGAAGAAGCCCGACCCGGGCGCCGAGGCCTTCGACGAGGGCGTCCGGCTGCTGCGCGGCAACCCGGCCCTCGCCGCCCTGCGAGCCGACGTCTGCCGCTCCGTGGAGTGCACCACCGCCCCGCCCGACGGCTGGGCGGTGGTCGACTCCGACGGCACCCTGCACGTCAACCCGCGCCGCCGGGCCGAACCCGAGGAGTGGGCCTGGGTGCTGGCGCACGGCCTGCTGCACCTGGGCTTCGGCCACCTCCCGGGCGACCGTGGCACCCGCAGCCAGCCCGACCCGTACCAGCGCGCCGCCCGCTGCGCCGTGGTCAACCGCTTCCTCGCCACCTTCCCGGTCGGCCGCGCCCCGGTCACCCTCCCGCAGGAGTACCCGGGCGGGGACGAGGAGGAGCTGGCCGAGCGCTGGCGCCGCGACGGCCTGCCCGCGCCCGGAGCCGCCGGGACGGCCGGCACCGCCGAGTGCGACCAGCTGCTGGTCGAGTGGCGCGGGCACGGCCGGGCCCGCGAGGACTGGCCGACGGCCTTCGCGGCCGCCCTCACCCGCACCATGTCCGCCGCGATGGACCGGGCCGGCGGCCGGATCGACGCCGAGACCGGCGAGCGCCTGCCCGAGCGGCCCTGGAACCGGGCGCTCAACTGGTTCGTCTCCTCGTACCCGCTGCTCGGCGCCATCGCGGCCGGCCTCACCGTCGTCGCCGACGCCGAACTCGCCCGGGCGCACGGCATCGCCGTCGCCGCCGTCAACGCCGAGGCCGCTGAGGTCTACGTCAACCCGCTGCGTCACCACTCCGACGAGGAGTGGCGGTTCATCCTCGGCCACGAGATCCTGCACGCCGCCCTGCGGCACGGCGAGCGCCGCGGCGGGCGGGACCCGTTCCTGTTCAACGTCGCCGCCGACTACGTCATCAACGGCTGGCTGCTGGAGATGAACGTCGGCGAGATGCCCGACGGGCTGCTGCACGACCCGCAGTTGAAGGGCCTGTCGGCCGAGGAGGTGTACGACCGGATCGCCCGCGACCAGCGCCGGATCCGCCGGCTCGCCACCCTCGCCGGGAAGAACCGCCCGGACATCCTCGGCGAACCGCTGGGACCGCCGCGGGACTACGTCGACCTGGACGACTTCTACCGGCGCGGCCTCCAGCAGGGCTTCGAGCTGCACGGCCGCGAGCGCGGGCTGCTCCCGGCCGGGCTGGTCGAGGAGATCCGCGCACTCGCCCACCCGCCGCTCCCCTGGGACGCGCAACTGGCCCGCTGGTTCGACGAGTTCGTGCCGCGCCCGGAGCCGGTGCGCAGCTACTCCCGCCCGGCCCGCCGGCAGTCCGCCACCCCGGACATCCCCCGGGCCGGCCGCTACCACCCCGAGGAGGAGGTGCCGCGCTGCACCTTCGGGGTGGTCCTGGACACCTCCGGCTCGATGGACCGGACACTGCTCGGCAAGGCGCTCGGCGCGATCGCCTCCTACGCCGCCGCCCGGGACGTCCCGGCCGCCCGGGTGGTGCACTGCGACGCCGCCCCGCACGACGCCGGGTACCTCCCGGTCGAGGAGATCGCCGGACGGCTGCGGGTGCACGGGCGCGGCGGCACCGTCCTCCAGCCGGGCGTCGACCTGCTGGAGCGGGCCGAGGACTTCCCGGCCGGGGCGCCGGTCCTGGTGATCACCGACGGCGAGTGCGACGTGCTGCGGCTGCGCCGGGAGCACGCCTTCCTCGTCCCGCGCGGGGCCGGACTGCCGTTCACCCCGCGCGGGCCGGTCTTCCGGATGAGCTGATTCTCAGGCGACGGCCGGGGTCCGCGCGACGCCCTGGCGGACCAGCGGGGCGAGGGCGGCGAGGTAGCAGACGGCGGCCACCGGGATGAAGGCCAGGTCGGCCGCCGTGGCCACCGTCCCGACCAGCATCAGCACCGGGCTCCACCAGCGCAGCGCCCGTCCCGCGCCCACCGAGGCCGCGATCAGCATCGCCAGCAGGCCGACGTAGAACAGCAGCGGGCCCACCTGGTACACCGCCGCGGACACCCCCGGGACGTCCTGGATCCTCTCGAACATCCGCGACTGATCCGGCTTGTCCGCCGCCCTCAGGCCGACCACCAGGTCGATCCCGATCTGCACCAGTGAGCAGGCCAGGCCCGCGAACGCCGTCCCCAGCGCGGCGTTCGCGGCCAGCCGCCCGGCCGCCGTGCGGCGCGGAGCGAGCACCCGGCGCAGGGCCAGGAGGATCGGGACGAACAGCAGCAGGCCCGCGAACATCGCGGTGTGCCCGGCCGTCCAGCCCGGGCCCGGCTCGCGGGAGCCGGGCACCAGACGGATGCCGCCGTACAGGGCCATCAGGGCGGTCGCGCCGACGACGGCGTACGTAGTGCGGCGCGGGTGCAGATCGGCGTTCATTTCGAGCCCTCCGTCAGGTGTCCGTCGGTCCGTTCCGACACCGCAGAGCCTCTCCCCCGACACCCTCGTCACGGATCGCCCGCACCGGTGAACTGCCCGCCTCCCCCGCGAGGGGGAGGCCCTCAGGACTCCCCCGCCACCACCGCACCGGCCTCGTACGCGAACACCACCGCGTGCACCCGGTCGCGCAGCCCGAGCTTGCTCAGCACATTGCTGACGTGGGTCTTCACGGTGTGCTCGCTGACCACCAGCTCGGCCGCGATCTCCGCGTTGGACAGCCCGCGCGCGATCAGCCGCAGCGTCTCCTGCTCGCGCAGGGTCAACTGCTCCAGCAGCCTGGACGGCGGCCGCACCGCCCGGTCCGGCGAGCCCGGGCGGCGGGCCGCGAACTCGCCGATCAGCCGCTTGGTCACCGAGGGCGCGAGCAGCGCCTCGCCCGAGGCCACCATCCGCACCCCGTGCGCCAGGTCGTCCCGGCGGACGTCCTTCAACAGGAAGCCGCTGGCGCCCGCGTACAGCGCGTCGAAGACGTAGTCGTCGATGTCGAAGGTGGTCAGCATGATCACCTTGGTGGCCGGGAACTCCTCGCACACCCGGCGGGCCGCCTCCAGGCCGTCCATCACCGGCATCCGGACGTCCAGCAGCAGTACGTCCGGGTGGTGCGCGCGCACCGCCTCGACCGCCTCGGCGCCGTCGCAGGCCTCGGCGACCACCTCGATGTCCGGCTGGGCGTCCAGGATCATCCCGAACCCGGCCCGCACCAACTCCTGGTCGTCCGCGACCACCACCCGTATCGGCGTCATCCGCCCACCCTCTCCACCACGCCCGCCGGCCCCAGCGGCAGCCGGGCACTCACCAGGAAACCCCTGCCCTCCGGCCCCGGACCGGCCTCGGCCCGGCCGCCGCAGGCCGCGGCCCGCTCCCGGATGCCGACCAGCCCGCGCCCGCCGGACCAGCCGGCCACCGTACGGTCGGCGGCCAGCGGCACCCCGCGACCGTTGTCGGAGACCACCACCTCCAGCACCCCGTCGGCCCGCCCCACCCGGATCGCGACCCGGTCCGCCCCGGAGTGCTTGACCGTGTTGGTCAGCGCCTCCTGCACGATCCGGTACCCGGCCGCCTCCACGTCGGCCGGCAACCCGCCCAGCCCGTCCGCGAGTTCGAGGTCCACCCGCAGGCCGGCCCCGCGCACCCGCTCGGCCACGTCGGCGAGTTCGGCCAGCCGGGGCTGCGGCGCCAGCGCCCGCTCCGCCTCCGGGTCCTTCAACACGCCGAGCACCCGCCGCAGTTGCACCATCGCGTCGCGGCCCGCGTCGGCGATGGTGTCGAAGGCGCGGATCGCCCGGTCCGGGTCATGGCTCACCACCAGCGGCCCGGCCTCGGCCTGGATGACCATCAGCGACACCGCGTGCGCCAGGATGTCGTGCATCTCCCGGGCGATCCGGGCCCGCTCCTCGGCGACCGCCCGGGCCGCCTCGCTGGCCGCCCGCACCCCCGCCTCCCGCGCCCGCTCGGCCTGCATCCGGGCCAGCTCCCGCTGGGTGCGCACCAGGGCGCCGAAGACGAAGGACCCGCCCGAGGTCAGCACGCTGAACAGCGCGCCGTTCGGCGAATGGGTGCCGAGCACATTGGCGGCCACCACCACCGCCAGCACCGGCCAGCGCTGCCGGTCGGGGAAGCGCTCCGCGACCGTGTACATCCCGATCACCGCGTACAGCGGCACCTGCGGGTTCGCCGAGTGCGCCACCACCGACACCACCAGCGAGGGCGCGGCGCCCACGATCAGGACCGGCAGCGAGGCCTTGCGCCGCCAGGGCAGGAACAGCGCGGTGGACACCGCCAGCAGGTACACCCACCAGGGCCAGTCGGTGTCGTCGTTGTAGACCGACCAGACCGACACCGCCGCCGAACAGGCCGCCAGGAAGGTGTCCAGCACGTACGGGCTCAGCCCGGCCGTCCGGCTCCGCCAACGCGCCGCGCGCTCCACCGTCGCACCTCCCCCGTACCCGGGGACGCCGTCCCCGCGGAGAAGATCATGCCCTACCGGCAGAACCACCGGCACGGCACGGCCGGGCACCGCCGGCTCGGGCAGCACCGCCCGGCCGGGCACCGCCCCGTCAGACACCGCTGACCGACACGCCGCCGGACTCCGACCGCGCCGTGATGCTGTGCGCCGCGCCCGGCCGCGAGGGGACGCCGATGTCCGCCCCGCCCGACCCCGCCTGCGCGTCCACCACGTACGCCTCCCCGGACGGCACCCGCAGCCGCACCCCACCGTTGCCGACCCGGGCCTCCAGCGCCGACGGCGCCGCCGCGAAGTCGGCCCGCACCCCGCCGTTGGCCGCGCTCAGGTGCGCCGTGGGAGAGGTCAGCCCGGTGGCCTCGACCCCGCCGTTCTCCACCGCGGCCGTCACCTCGGCGGACAGCCCCGTCAGCCGCACCCCGCCGTTCTCCACCTTGATCCGCACCTTGGTGCCGGTCGGCACCTGCACCTCGTACCCGACCCCGCAGGACTCGCAGGAGTACCCCAGCCGCAGCACGCCGTCCTTCACCTCGTGGGTGCTCCTCGGCGCGGACCCCCGGTAGCTCTGCTTCTCGACGACGTGCACCGAGTCACCGGTGCCGGTCACCACGACCCCGCCGTTCTCCCCCTCGACCACCAGCTCCTTGACCGCCTCGGCCACCCCGTACGTCACCGTCCGGTGCTCGTCCGACTCCAGGAACGGCAGGCACGCCTGCATCCCCAGCACCACCGCCGCCGTGATCGCCACCGCGCCCAGCACCCGCTTCATGTCCGGCCCCCTTCGCAAGCCCCGTCGTCCCGACACCGAGAACCCTCCATCGGCCCGCCCCCTCGGCACCTCCCTCCCCGGAGCGGTTCCCGTCCCTCCCCCGCGCGGGGGAGGGGAGCCGGAGGGCCGGGGATTTCACGGATTCACCAGCGCCGCGGCCGCTCCGCCGGTAGCTTGTTTGCCCGCGCTCGGCGTTCCGGAGCCCGACCGCGCCAAGGCGAAACCGACGAGGGCTGATCAGGCAATGGCCAACACCCCGCCCGGCGGACCAGGTCCCGCGACCGGGCACGGCCTGGACGACCGCGTGCCCTTCCTGGCCCGGCTCGACCACGCCGACCGCACCGCCCTGCTCGCCCTCGGCCACCGGCTCGACTACCCGGCCCGCTCCACCGCACTGCGCGAGGGCGAACCCTCCGACCACGTCCTGCTCGTCCTGCACGGCTGGCTCAAGGTGACCGCCCTCGCCGAGAACGGCTACGAGGCCCTGCTCGCCCTGCGCGGACCGGGCGACATCGTCGGCGAGTCCGCCGCCCTCAGCGGCCGGCCCCGGGCCGCCACCGTCACCGCGCTGGAGCAGGTCTCGGCCACCGCCGTCGACCGCGCCGCCTTCACCGCCTACCTGCGGAACACCCCCGCCGCCTCGATGCAGCTCCTGGCGCTCTCCACCGACCGGCTGCGCGCCGCCGACCACCACCGGCTCAAGTCCGCCTCGCTCAGCGTCAGCGAGCGCCTCGCCGACCTCCTGCTGGAACTCGCCCGCACCCACGGCCGCCGCACCGCCGAGGGCATCGTGGTCTCCGTCCCGCTCAGCCAGCAGGAACTCGCCGGCTCCGTCGGCGCCTCCCGCGAGGCCGTCGCCCGTCTGCTCAAGTCCCTGCGGGACCGCGGCATCGTCGTCACCAGCCGCCGCTCCCTGGTCATCGCGCGCCCCGACCTGCTCCGGAGGCCCGGCCAACTCCGTTGACCCGCGCAGATGTTCTGTGCACACCGTCACAGAGCGAGTACCGCAACGGCGCTCACGCCGACCTGCCCGGCACGGGCAGGCTGAGGCCGATGACGAATCGAGAGGCGACCATGACCGATCCGGTGAACCACACCATCCTGCTGCTGGACATCGAACAGTTCGGCCGGCGCGACGACGTCGAGCAGGCCTTCATGCGCCGCATGCTCTACGCCGTCCTGCACGAGACGCTGCGCAGCGCCGGGGTCGAACCCGCCGAACAGCGCCTGGAGGACCGTGGCGACTCGGTGATGGCCCTGATCAGCGCCACCGTCCCCAAGACCGGACTGCTGCACGCGCTGATCAACGAGACCCCCACCCTGCTGCACGCCAACAACCGCCTCGCGGCCGCCAGCGCCCGGGTACGGCTGCGGATCGTGCTCGCCTCCGGCGAGGTCGCCGTCCAGGAACTCGGCGGAGCCCTCGGCGGCGCCGTCGGCTGGGACCTCAACCAGGCCTTCCGACTGCTCGACTCGGCCCCGCTCCGGGAGGCGCTCCGGCACCGCGACGGGCCCTGCGTCCTCGCCGTGTCCGACGCGCTCTACCAGGGCATCGTCCGGCACGGCCACGGCGGCCTGGCGCCGGAGGCGTTCCACCGGGTCACCGTCCAGGGCAAGGAGGGCGAGTTCCCGGCCTGGCTGCACGGCGAACCCGCCCCCGGCACCCCGGACCCCGGACCGGTGGGCGCCCCGTCCGCCGCCCAGACCCAGGCCCAGCCCCAGGCCCCGGTGCCGGCGGCCGCCCAGGCCCCGGCCCCGGCCGCCGCTCCCCAGGGCGCCGCCAGCTTCCAGTTCCTCGGCGGCACCCCGACCTTCGGCGGCAGCCTGATCGGCGGCGACCAGCACACCGTCTCCGGCGGCCAGGTCCACGGCGACGTCAACACCGGCAACACCATCGGCGGCGACCGATGACCGCCGCCCCCGAGGCGGAGGCCGCGGAGCAGGAGGACGGCCTCCAGGAAACCCCGCCCGAGGACCCGCAGAACGCCGTGGAGGCCGTCCAGGAACTCCTGGAGCACGTCCCGGACTCCTTCGCCGGCCGCACCTACCTCTTCGCCGGCGGCAATCCCGGCTTCGGCGGCAGCCTGATCGGCGGCGACCAGCACACCGTCTCCGGCGGCCAGGTCCACGGCGACGTCGTCACCGGCCACAAGACCACGATCTACCAGCTCGGCGGGGCCGCCCTGCACGCCTCCGGGCTGGTCCCGACCGCTGAACTCACCGCCCTGGCCGAGGTCTTCCAACCCGGACCGGCCTTCGACCAGGCCCTCGCACACCTCCGCGAGCACCGGGTGCTGATCCTCACCGGCCGGGCGGACACCGGCCGTCGCTCCGCCGCGCTGATGCTGCTGCGGCAGCTGGGCAGCGAGCGGATCCGCAACCTGGACCCGGATGTCACGCCCACCGCACTGCTCAACGGCGTCGAACGGGCCGAGGGGTACGTACTCACCGACTACACGGCCTCCCGCACCCGCCCGCTGCTCCGCTCCGACCTCGACCGCCTGCGCGAGACCCTCGCCAAGCAGGACGGCTACCTGGTCATCACCACCACCCACGCCCACACGATCCGTGAACTCCCCACCGTCGGCTGGCTACCGCCCGACCCGGGGCTCGTCCTCGGCGCCCATCTGCGGGCACTGCGGAACGACGGCGTCCCCGTCGAGGAACTACTCGCCCTGGAGCCCGTCGAGGGGTTCCTGGCCAAGTACCCGCCGATCCGGGAGATCGCCGAGTTCGCCGTCAGGTTGGCCGACTACTCGCCGCAGACCGGCAGGCCCGCCGACCTCGCCGACTTCGGTCAGGGCGCCGTCCAGGAGAAGGTCGGCCGCTGGTTCGGGGAGAACAAGCTCACCCTCCACGACAAGGCCTTCCTGATCTCCCTGGCCGTCTTCGACCACGCCCCCTACACCCTCGCCGCCGAGTGCGCCGACTCGCTGTTCCGCCGCCTGGAGACCATCCGGACCGCCGGGGAGCCGGACGGCATCCCGCCGTTCGGCAGCTCGATCGAGGACCGCATGGCTTTCGCCCGGGCCGAACTCACCGAGGAGACCGAGCAGACCCCCTGGGGCCCGGTCCCCCAGCGGATGGCCTCCTTCCTGGACCCCCGCACCTCGCCCACCCTGCTGCGCGAGGTCTGGACGGGCCACCCCTCCGCCCGCCCCGCGATCACCGGCTGGCTGAACGCCCTGGCCACCGACTCCCGCGCCCTGGTCCGCACCCGGGTGGCCTCCACCACCGCCCTGCTGGCCTCCGTCGACCTCTCCGCCACCATGAGCGGGCTGCTCGGCCCCTGGTCCGGCGCCAAGGACTTCCGGCTCTGCCTCCAGGCCGCCAACAGCCTCGCCCTCGCCTACCACGCGGGCACCGGCGCCGTCCCGCGCATCCTGCGCGGCTGGGCCGGGGACGACAACGCCCGCCGCCGCTGGACCGCCATCCGCTGCTACGCCCTGCTCGGCCCGCTGCTGCCCGCCCAGGCCCTGGAGGCCTTCGCCCTGGCCGCCGAACGGCTGACCCCCGGCGAGCTCGACCAGCTGGCCGCCGGGTTCCGGCCCGGTGCGCACCCGTCCGAGCAGCCCGACCGCCACCAGGCACTCGGACTGCTCGAAGCGGCCGAGCTGATGCTGCTCTCCGCCGAGGCCGAGCTGACCCTGCGCACCCTGGTCCGCTGGCTCTCCGGCCCGGCCGCCCTGCGGCAGCTGGCCCTGGCCGCCTTCCTGACCGCCGCGCAGCGCACCGAGGACACCGTCGTGGGCCGGCCGCTGCTGCTCGACTGGTACGCCCGGAGCCCGCGCCCCGACCCGGGGAGCGTGCACAGCGTCACCGTGCTGCCCGCGCCCGAGGAGCCCGCCCCGGTCCGGGCGCTCCTGGTCGTCCTGTGGCGCACGGCCCTGGAGGACCCGCACTACCGCGATGCCGCCCTGGGCGTGCTGCGCGGCTGGCTGATCGGCGCCGCCGACCAGCCCGCGACCACCGCCCGGCTCACCGAACTCTTCGACGACCTGGCCGTCACCGAGCGCGACCGCCAGCGGCTCGACCACCTGGTCCGCACCGTACGCGCCGGCGGCCCGGCGACCACGGCGCTGCCCGGCAGCTGAAACAGCACCGTCCGATCCGTCCCGATCCTGGAGCACCCGCGCATGTCGGCACGACACCGCCCCGACCTCCCCACCGGAGACCTGACAGACCCGGTCCTGACGGTCCACCCGCTGGGCCGCGCGCTCGGCCTGCCCAAGCGCCCCGCCGCCCGGGCCGACTCCGCCCTCGTCCTGACCACCCCGTCCGGTGAGCACCAGGTCTACCTCCCGCCGCACCGCCCGGGGTTCAGCGACCTGGTGGGCCGCAACTACCAGGCCGCGTACGAGGTCGACCTCGGCCTGCACCACCTGCGGGCCGAGGAGCGGCTGCCCGGCCGGGACGACGTCGGCGCCTTCGAGGCCGTGGTGGAGATCGACTGGCAGGTGTCGGCCGCGGAGCTGGTGGTGGCCAGCCGGATCCGCGACGTCCCGGCACTACTGGTCCCGCGGATCCGGCAGCGGATGCGGGCCGTCACCCGGCACCTCTCCACCGACCGGAGCGGCGAGGCCGAGGCCGCCGTCCAGGAGGAGCTGGACGGGCACCCGGTCGCCGAGGCCGAGGGCCTGCGGGTGCGCTGCACCGTCCAGTTGGACATCGACCAGGCCGCCCGCGAGCAGAAGGAGCGGCTGCGCGGCTACCACTTCGACACCCAGGCCCACCCGCACGCCCTCCGGCAGGTCCAGGAGGCGAACGAGATCCTCGCCGCGAAGGCGAAGTTCTACCAGTACCACCTGGAGCAGGGCGGGGTGACCGCCTGGGCCCTCCAGGTGGCCGCCCACCCCGAGGACCTGCCCCGGGCGCTCGGCTACCTCCGGGAGGAACAGCAGGAGCTGGTCCAGGGCCAGCTCCAGGTGATCCAGCGGCTCTTCGACCAGAACGGCCTGGAGGAGTTCGAGCTGGAGGGCCCGCGCCAGGAGGCGAAGGCCGCGCTCGAAGCCATCCTGCGGCAGCGGCCCGCCGGCCCGGGTGCGCCGGGGTCTGATGCGCCGGGGCCGGGTGCGCCCCGGCTCGGCAAGGGCCCCTACCCTCCGCTCTCCCAGTGACCCGAGGAGACCCACCGTGCCCACCCCGCCCACCAACACCGCGTCTCCACCACTGCCCGGTGCCGCCCTGCTCGCCGAGCTGCGCACCGAGATCGCCCGCGCGGACAGCAAGGCGGCCGTCCTGGTGGCCGCCCTCGGTGTGATCGTCGGGGTGCTCGGCGGCCTGCTCACCAGCACCGGCTGGGCGCCGCAGCAGCTCTCCGGCGCGGCGAAGGCGCTGCTGGCCCTGGGCGGCCTGGGCATCGCCGTCTCCCTGGTCTCGCTGCTGCTCGCGGTGCTGCCCCGCTTCCGGCGCAGCACCTGGCGCCCGGGCCGCCCGCTCGGCTACTTCGGGGACATCCGGCTGGCCGCCGAACAGGGGCTGCTCACCGAAGCCCTGGCCGACACCGAGCGGTTGGCCGCCGAGGCCGTCCGCGCCGCGCTCGCGGAGAACAGCCTGATCGCCGCGCGGAAGCACTCCTGGGTCCGGGTCGGCATCCTCGCCTTCGGCGCCGGCCTGTTCCCGCTGGTCACCGCCCTGCTGCTGGGCTGACCGCCCTCCGGCACGGTCCAGCACCGTCCAGCACCGTCCCGCACCGTCCAGCACCGCTCAGCACCGTCCTGCCCTTGCCCGTCACCGTACGGACGCCGCCGTGCGCGCGTCCCGTCCCCGAGGACCCCGCCATGACCGAACCGACCTACCCGGACGCCACACCGCCGCAGTACCCCGGCGCCCCGCCGCAGTACCCGACGGCCGTCCCGCCGCAGTACCCGACGGCCGCCCCGCCGCAGTACCCGACGGCCGTCCCGCCGCAGTACCCGACAGCCGCCCCACCACAGCACCCGACCATCCCGCCGCAGTACCCGACGGCCGCCCCGCAGTACCCGACGACAGCGCCGCCCGCGTACCCGGCCGCCACTCCCCCGCCGCCGCCCCCGTACCCCGCGCCCGCCCCGCAGCCGCCCGCCCCGCCGCAGTACCCCACCACCGTCCCGCCCCAGTACGCTCCTCCGCCCCAGCCCCAGCCCCAGCCCCAGCAGCCCCCGTCCCAGCCCCGGCACCCCCAGCAGCCCCCGCACATCCCCGCCCAGGGCTTCGCCCCGCCCCCCGCCCCGCCCCGGCCGCCGGTCCTCGACCCCACCGTCGACATCGACCCGCACACCGGCCGGATCCACCTGGCCGCCCGCCAGCGCGGCGCCGACGCCACCGCAATCGGCCAACTGCTGCTCCAGCTGCCGCACTTCCTGTGCAGTCTGCTGGTCGTCACGCTGGTCTCGGTGTTCCTCCCCGAGCCGCTCAACCTGGTGCTGATCGGCCTCTGGCTCGCCTCCGGCGCGCTGGTCTTCCACCGCCCGACCGAGAAGGTGCTCGCCCGCTACCTGTTCCGGATGCGTCCGGCCCTGCACTCCGAGCTGACCAGGCTGGAGCCGATCTGGCACCAGGTGACCGCCAAGGCGGGGGTGAACCCGGAGACGTACGACCTGTGGATCGAGGACCACAAGGCCGTCAACGCCACCGCGGCCGCCGGCCACATCGTCGGCGTCACCCGGTACGCGCTGGAGACCCTCCCCGACGCCCAGCTGGCCGCCGTGCTCGCCCACGAGCTCGGTCACCACCGCGGCGGCCACGCCTGGGCGACCCTGCTCGGCTACTGGTACTCGATGCCGGCCCGGATCGCCTGGGTGGTGTTCCGGATCGCGGCGGTCGTCGCGTTCCGGATCGCCTCGGTGTTCTCGCTGCTCGGCGCCCTCGTGGTCGGGCTGGTCGCGGTGGTCCTGGTGGTGGCCGTGGCCGTCTCCTTCCCGCCGCTGCTGCTGGTCCTGGTCACGCCGTACCTGCTGGCCGCGGTCGGCCGCCGCTCCGAGCTGAGGGCGGACGTCCAGGCCGCCGAACTCGGCTTCGCCGACGCCATGATCGAGGTCTTCCACGGCTTCCTGCGGGACGAGGAGGAGGCCCTGGCGGCGGCCGCGCGGGAGAACGGGGGCCGCGCCGTCCGTCCGGGCCTGGGCCAGCGGCTGCTGTCCAGCCATCCGGACACCCACACCCGGATCCGCCGGCTGGAGGACTGGCGCGCGGCCGCGGCCACCCCGGCCCGGTAGGCCCGGAGACACCGGCCGCGAAACGCCGCAGGGCGGCCACCCCGTGAGGGGTGACCGCCCTGCGATCAGTGACGCGTGACTCAGCCGGTGTACGGGCCGTAGTCGTAGTCGTCCAGCGGAACCGCCTGGCCGGAGCCGGCGCCGAAGGGCGACAGGTCGTAGTCGTCGTAGCCGACGGCCGAGTACATCGCGGCCTTGGCCTCCTCGGTCGGCTCGACCCGGATGTTGCGGTAGCGGGGCAGACCCGTACCGGCCGGGATGAGCTTACCGAGGATGACGTTCTCCTTGAGGCCCAGCAGCGGGTCCGACTTGGCGTGGATCGCCGCGTCGGTGAGGACCCGGGTCGTCTCCTGGAAGGAGGCGGCCGACAGCCAGGACTCGGTGGCCAGCGAGGCCTTGGTGATACCCATCAGCTGCGGACGGCCGGAGGCGGGGTGACCGCCCTCGGAGACCACACGACGGTTCTCGGTCTCGAAGCGGCCGCGCTCGACGAGCTCGCCCGGGAGCAGCTCGGCGTCGCCCGACTCGATGATCGTCACGCGGCGGAGCATCTGCCGGATGATGATCTCGATGTGCTTGTCGTGGATCGACACACCCTGCGAGTTGTAGACCTTCTGGACCTCGGCGACCAGGTGGATCTGGACGGCGCGCTGGCCCATGATGCGCAGGACGTCGTGCGGGTTGGTGGCACCCATGGTCAGCTTCTGGCCGACCTCGACCGCCTCGCCCTCGCTGACGAGCAGCTTCACACGCTTCGAGACCGGGTAGGCGATCTCGTCGGTGCCGTCGTCCGGCGTGATGACGATCTTGCGGGTCTTCTCGGTGTCCTCGATCCGCGCGCGGCCGGTGGCCTCGGAGATCGGGGCCACACCCTTGGGGGTGCGGGCCTCGAAGAGCTCGACGACACGCGGCAGACCCTGGGTGATGTCGTCACCGGCCACACCACCGGTGTGGAAGGTACGCATGGTCAGCTGGGTGCCGGGCTCACCGATGGACTGGGCGGCGATGATGCCGACCGCCTCACCGATGTCGACCAGCTTGCCGGTGGCCAGCGAACGGCCGTAGCAGAAGGCACAGGTGCCGACGGCCGACTCACAGGTCAGGATCGAGCGGACCTTGACCTCGGACACGCCGTGGCGGATCAGCTCGTCCATCAGCACGTCACCGAGGTCGGTGTTGGCGGTGGCGAGCAGCTTGCCGTCGACGGTGATGTCCTCGGCGAGCATGCGGGCGTACACGCTGGTCTCGACGTCGTCGGCCTTGCGCAGCACGCCGTCGGCGCCCACGTTGCCGATCGACAGCTTGAGACCGCGCTCGGTGCCGCAGTCCTCCTCGCGAATGATGACGTCCTGGGAGACGTCGACCAGACGACGGGTGAGGTAGCCGGAGTCGGCGGTACGGAGGGCGGTGTCGGCCAGACCCTTACGGGCACCGTGGGTGGAGATGAAGTACTCCAGCACGGTGAGACCCTCACGGAACGACGCCTTGATGGGTCGCGGGATGGTCTCGTTCTTGGCGTTGGACACCAGACCACGCATACCGGCGATCTGACGCATCTGCATCATGTTTCCACGAGCACCCGAGTCGACCATCATGAAGATGGGGTTCGTCTTCGGGAAGTTCGCGGCCATGGCCTCGGCGACCTCGTTGGTCGCCTGGGTCCAGATGCCGACGAGCTCCTGCTTGCGCTCGTCGTTGGTGATCAGACCGCGCTCGTACTGCTTCTGGACCTTCTCGGCCTTGGCCTCGAAGCCCTCGAGGATCTGGGGCTTGCTCGGCGGGACGATGACGTCCGAGATCGAGACGGTGACGCCCGAGCGGGTCGACCAGTGGAAACCGGCCGCCTTGAGGTTGTCCAGGGTCGCCGCGACGACGACCTTGGGGTAGCGCTCGGCCAGGTCGTTGACGATCGCGGAGAGCTGCTTCTTGCCCACCTCGTAGTCGACGAACGGGTAGTCCTCGGGCAGCAGCTCGTTGAAGAGCGCGCGGCCCAGGGTGGTGCTCAGGCGGAAGGGCTCGCCCTCGAACCAGGTCGACTGGCCCTCCTCGTCCACCGGCGGGGTCCAGCCACGGGGCGGGACGGTGCCGGCGGCCAGGCGCAGCTCGATCGGGGCCTGGACGTCCAGCTCGCGGGCGTCGAAGGCCATGATCGCCTCGGCGGTCGACGAGAAGGTGCGGCCGGCGCCCTTCACGTTGTCGCGGTCCGAGGTCAGGAAGAACAGGCCGAGCACCATGTCCTGGGTCGGCATGGTGACGGGGCGACCGTCGGCCGGCTTGAGGATGTTGTTCGAGGACAGCATCAGGATGCGGGCCTCGGCCTGCGCCTCCGCGGAGAGCGGCAGGTGGACGGCCATCTGGTCACCGTCGAAGTCCGCGTTGAACGCGGTGCAGACGAGCGGGTGGATCTGGATGGCCTTGCCCTCGACCAGCTGCGGCTCGAAGGCCTGGATGCCGAGGCGGTGCAGGGTGGGCGCACGGTTCAGCAGCACGGGGTGCTCGGCGATGACCTCTTCGAGCACGTCCCACACGACCGGACGGGCACGCTCGACCATGCGCTTGGCCGACTTGATGTTCTGCGCGTGGTTCAGGTCGACCAGGCGCTTCATCACAAACGGCTTGAAGAGCTCCAGCGCCATGGCCTTCGGCAGACCGCACTGGTGCAGCTTGAGCTGCGGGCCGACGACGATGACCGAACGGGCCGAGTAGTCGACTCGCTTGCCGAGCAGGTTCTGACGGAAACGACCCTGCTTGCCCTTGAGCATGTCGCTCAGGGACTTGAGCGGGCGGTTGCCCGGGCCGGTGACCGGACGGCCGCGGCGGCCGTTGTCGAACAGCGCGTCGACGGCCTCCTGGAGCATGCGCTTCTCGTTGTTCACGATGATCTCGGGGGCACCGAGGTCGAGCAGGCGCTTCAGGCGGTTGTTGCGGTTGATCACGCGGCGGTACAGGTCGTTCAGGTCGGAGGTCGCGAAGCGGCCACCGTCCAGCTGCACCATCGGACGCAGGTCCGGCGGGATGACCGGGACGCAGTCCAGCACCATGCCGTTGGGCTTGTTGCTGGTCTGCAGGAACGCGGAGACGACCTTGAGGCGCTTGAGCGCACGGGTCTTCTTCTGGCCCTTGCCGGTGCGGATGATCTCGCGGAGGCGCTCGGCCTCCTCCGCCAGGTCGAAGGTCTCCAGGCGGTCCTTGAGGGCCGCGGCGCCCATCGAGCCGGAGAAGTAGGTGCCGAAGCGGTCGCGCAGCTCGCGGTAGAGCAGCTCGTCGCCCTCCAGGTCCTGGACCTTGAGGTTCTTGAAGCGGGCCCACACCTCGTCGAGGCGGTCGAGCTCGCGCTGCGCGCGGTCGCGCAGCTGCTTCATCTCGCGCTCGGCGCCCTCGCGCACCTTGCGGCGCACGTCGGCCTTGGCGCCCTCGGCCTCCAGCTCGGCCAGGTCGGACTCGGCCTTCTTGGCGCGGGCTTCGAGGTCGGAGTCGCGGCGGTTCTCGATCTGCTGACGCTCGACCGAGACGTGCGCCTCCAGGGACGGCAGGTCGCGCTGGCGGCGCTCGTCGTCGACCCAGGTGATCATGTAGGCGGCGAAGTAGATGACCTTCTCGAGGTCCTTCGGCGCCAGGTCGAGCAGGTAGCCGAGGCGGGACGGCACGCCCTTGAAGTACCAGATGTGGGTGACCGGGGCGGCCAGCTCGATGTGGCCCATCCGCTCGCGGCGCACCTTGGCGCGGGTCACCTCGACGCCGCAGCGCTCACAGATGATGCCCTTGAAGCGGACGCGCTTGTACTTACCGCAGTAGCACTCCCAGTCCCGGGTCGGGCCGAAGATCTTCTCGCAGAAGAGGCCGTCCTTTTCGGGCTTAAGGGTGCGGTAGTTGATGGTCTCCGGCTTCTTGACCTCGCCGTGCGACCACTGGCGGATGTCGTCGGCGGTGGCCAGGCCGATGCGGAGCTCGTCGAAGAAGTTGACGTCAAGCACTGGTCGTCAAGCCCTCTTTCGTGATTCGAGAGTTTGTCTGTGGTCTGAGGGGGGCCTGGGGGCGGGCCGGCTGCTCGGGGCAGCCGGCCCGACCTCCGTCAGACCTCTTCGACGCTGCTCGGCTCGCGCCGGGACAGGTCGATGCCGAGCTCTTCGGCGGCGCGGAAGACGTCCTCGTCGGAGTCCCGCATCTCGATGGACTGGCCGTCCGAGGACAGCACCTCCACGTTGAGGCAGAGCGACTGCATTTCCTTGATGAGAACCTTGAAGGACTCGGGAATGCCGGGCTCGGGGATGTTCTCGCCCTTGACGATGGCCTCGTAGACCTTCACGCGGCCGAGCACGTCGTCGGACTTGATGGTGAGCAGCTCCTGCAGGGCGTACGCGGCGCCGTACGCCTCGAGGGCCCACACCTCCATCTCACCGAAGCGCTGACCACCGAACTGCGCCTTACCACCGAGCGGCTGCTGGGTGATCATCGAGTACGGACCGGTCGACCGGGCGTGCAGCTTGTCGTCGACCAGGTGGTGCAGCTTGAGGATGTACATGTAGCCGACCGAGACCGGCATCGGGAACGGCTCGCCGGAGCGGCCGTCGAACAGGCGGGCCTTGCCGGTGGAGTTCACCAGGCGCTCACCGTCACGGGTGAGGGTGGTGTTGTCCAGCAGACCGGTGATCTCGTCCTCGCGGGCGCCGTCGAAGACCGGGGTGGCGAGGTTGGTGCCACCGGCGACCTGGTCGGCGCCGATCGCCTGGAGGCGCTGGGCCCACTCGTCGGCGAGGCCGGAGACGTCCCAGCCCTGCTTGGCGAGCCACCCGAGGTGGATCTCCAGGACCTGTCCCGGGTTCATTCGGGACGGGACACCCAGCGGGTTGAGGATGATGTCGACCGGGGTGCCGTCCTCGAGGAAGGGCATGTCCTCGACCGGAAGGATCTTGGAGATGACACCCTTGTTGCCGTGACGGCCGGCGAGCTTGTCACCGTTGGTGATCTTGCGCTTCTGGGCCACGTAGACGCGGACCAGCTGGTTGACGCCCGGGGGCAGCTCGTCGCCCTCTTCGCGGTCGAAGACGCGGACGCCGATGACCTTGCCGGACTCACCGTGCGGGACCTTGAGCGAGGTGTCGCGGACCTCACGGGCCTTCTCGCCGAAGATCGCGCGGAGCAGGCGCTCCTCGGGGGTCAGCTCGGTCTCACCCTTCGGGGTGACCTTGCCGACGAGGATGTCACCGGTGACGACGTCGGCGCCGATCCGGATGATGCCGCGCTCGTCCAGGTCCGCGAGGACCTCCTCGGAGACGTTCGGGATGTCCCGGGTGATCTCCTCGGGGCCGAGCTTCGTGTCACGGGCGTCGACCTCGTGCTCCTCGATGTGGATCGAGGAGAGGACGTCGTCCTGCACGAGGCGCTGCGACAGGATGATCGCGTCCTCGTAGTTGTGACCCTCCCACGACATGAACGCCACGAGCAGGTTCTTGCCGAGGGCCATCTCGCCCTCGTCGGTGCACGGGCCGTCGGCCAGCACCTGGTTGACCTCGACCCGGGCGCCCTCGTCCACGAGCACCTTCTGGTTGAAGGCGGTGCCCTGGTTGGAGCGGGTGAACTTGGCGGCGCGGTACGTGGTGTACGTGCCGTCGTCGTTCGCCACGGTGACGTAGTCGGCCGAGACCTCCTGCACCACGCCGGACTTCTCGGCGGTGATGACGTCGGCGGCGTCGACGGCGCAGCGGTACTCCATGCCGGTACCGACCAGCGGGGCCTCGCTCTTCAGCAGCGGCACCGCCTGGCGCATCATGTTCGAGCCCATGAGCGCGCGGTTGGCGTCGTCGTGCTCGAGGAACGGGATCATGGCGGTCGCGACCGACACCATCTGGCGCGGCGAGACGTCCATGTAGTCGATCTCGGAGCCCGGGATGTAGTCGATCTCGCCGCCACGGCGGCGGACCAGGACGCGGGGCTCGGCGAAGTGCAGGTCCGCGGTCAGCGGGGCGTTCGCCTGGGCGATGACGTAGCGGTCCTCCTCGTCGGCGGTGAGGTAGTCCACCTTCTCGGTGACGACACCGTCGACGACCTTGCGGTACGGGGTCTCGATGAAGCCGAAGGCGTTGACCCGGCCGTACGAGGCCAGCGACCCGATCAGACCGATGTTCGGGCCTTCCGGGGTCTCGATCGGACACATGCGGCCGTAGTGCGAGGGGTGCACGTCACGGACCTCGAAGCCGGCGCGCTCACGGGAGAGACCGCCGGGGCCGAGGGCGGACAGACGACGCTTGTGGGTCAGGCCCGACAGCGGGTTCGTCTGGTCCATGAACTGCGACAGCTGGCTGGTGCCGAAGAACTCCTTGATGGAGGCGACGACCGGCCGGATGTTGATCAGGGTCTGCGGCGTGATCGCCTCGACGTCCTGGGTGGTCATGCGCTCGCGCACGACGCGCTCCATACGGGCGAGACCCGTACGGACCTGGTTCTGGATGAGCTCGCCGACGTTGCGCAGGCGGCGGTTGCCGAAGTGGTCGATGTCGTCGACCTCGACCACGATGTCGCGGCCGGTCTCGTCACGCCACTCGGTCTCACCCGCGTGCAGCTTCACCAGGTACTTGATCGCACCGATGATGTCGGGCTCGGTGAGCACGCCGGAGTCCAGCGACTCAGCGTTGCCCAGCTTCCGGTTCAGCTTGTAGCGACCGACCTTGGCCAGGTCGTAGCGCTTCGGGTTGAAGTACAGGTTCTCCAGCAGCGTCTGCGCGGCCTCGCGCGTCGGCGGCTCGCCCGGACGCAGCTTGCGGTAGATGTCCAGCAGCGCGTCGTCCTGGCCCTGGGTGTGGTCCTTCTCCAGGGTGTTGCGCATCGACTCGTACTCGCCGAACTCCTCGAGAATCATCTCGTTGGTCCAGCCGAGAGCCTTGAGCAGCACGGTGACGGACTGCTTGCGCTTGCGGTCGATGCGGACGCCGACCATGTCGCGCTTGTCGATCTCCATCTCGAGCCAGGCACCACGCGAGGGGATGACCTTGCAGGAGTAGATGTCCTTGTCGGACACCTTGTCCAGGGTGGAGTCGAAGTACACGCCCGGGGAGCGGACGAGCTGCGACACGACGACACGCTCGGTGCCGTTGATCACGAACGTGCCCTTGTGGGTCATGAGCGGGAAGTCGCCCATGAAGACCGTCTGAGACTTGATCTCACCGGTCTCGTTGTTGGTGAACTCGGCCGTGACGAAGAGCGGGGCCGCGTACGTGAAGTCGCGGTCCTTGCACTCGTCAATGGAGTTCTTCGGCGGCTCGAAACGGTGGTCGCGGAAGGTCAGGGACATCGACCCGCTGAAGTCCTCGATCGGCGAGATCTCCTCGAAGATCTCCTCCAGACCGGACTTGGTGGGGACATCCTGACCAGACTCCAGCGCCTGCTCGACCCGGGACTTCCAGGCCGCGTTGCCGAGCAGCCAGTCAAAGCTCTCGGTCTGCAGGGCCAGGAGGTTCGGGACCTCGAGGGGCTCCTTGATCTTCGCGAACGAGACGCGGAGCGGGGCGGTGGATGCGGCGGAATTGTTCGAGGCGTTGCGCGGCGCGGCCAAGAGGGGGGTCCTTCCGAGGGCTCGGAGCTCACTACGCGCGTACCAGCCGGGCCTGCTTGAGCCTGGATTCCGCCTCCCTCGCAGCCGGCCTCCGCCGGGGTCGAAACCCCAGGTCAGAGCCGCTTTGCGGAGGCGGTGCCAGACCCCTTCAGGGCAACGCAAACTCCGGGCGACGAGTCACGGAGCAGCTAACAGGCAGCGCAAAGGGACAGTGTAGCCAAAGGCGACACTGCTGTCCAGCTCTGATTCGGAAACCGAATCGGAGACTCCTCCCGGTAGCCGGGGGCGCGGGCGCCCACCGGGTACTGCTCTAACTCACGTGGAGTCATTTCCCGCCCGAGCCGCTGGTTATGCATCCAGCGGCGAACCAACCGGGCGGACTCGCGCCTTGAGAATCGCGCGCCTCGCCGGGTTCGTCAAGGGCCCGCCGGCGGGGCGGACCTCGACCCGTTCATCGGCCCGAACCCCTCCGGCGTTACAGAAGCCGTGGTGGGGGCCACCGCCGATGACGGTGATCACCATACTCCTCGCCGCCGACACTACCGAGTGCGCGATCGGCCACACCGGTGGTCGTCCGGCCCGGGGCGGCGGGCGGGCGGGCGGGGAGGACGGGGAGGGCGGGCGGGGAGGACGGGCGGGCCCGGGAACGCAAAAAGGCCGGGCCGACCACCCGCAAGGGTGATCGGCCCGGCCTCAGGCCCCCTCAGAGGGGGCGTGGGGGCACCTCCCAGCCGGCTACGGCTGGGGGAAAGTCACTTGACGGTGACCTTGGCGCCGGCACCCTCGAGGGCGGCCTTGGCCTTCTCGGCAACGTCCTTGGCAACCTTCTCCAGGACCTTGGCACCAGCGGTGTCAACGAGGTCCTTGGCCTCCTTCAGGCCGAGGGAGGTCAGGGTGCGCACCTCCTTGATGACCTGGATCTTCTTGTCACCGGCGGCGTCGAGGATGACGTCGAACTCGTCCTGCTCCTCGACAGCGGCCTCGGCGCCACCGGCGGCGCCACCAACGGCGGCAACGGCGACCGGGGCGGCAGCGGTGACGTCGAACTTCTCCTCGAAGGCCTTCACGAAGGCAGCGAGCTCGATGAGGGTGAGCTCCTCGAACTGCGCGAGCAGCTCGTCCTGGGACAGCTTCGCCATGATTGGCGTCCTTCCACTAAATCGGCAGGTGGTGCCGGATGTACGGGATGGCGGGCGTACGGGCCCGCAGCGAGGCGTGAGCCTGCCGAATTACTCGGCGGCCGCGTCCTCGGCGGCGGGAGCCGGCGTACCGGCACCGCCCTGCTCGACCTTGTCGCGCAGCGCGTCCACAGTGCGGACGAGCTTCGACGGCAGGGCCTGGAAGAGCGCGGCAGCCTGGGACTGCTTGGCCTTCAGGGCACCCGCCAGCTTGGCGAGCAGCACCTCGCGGGACTCGAGGTCCGCGAGCTTCTTGATCTCATCGGCGGACAGCGCCTTACCGTCAAGGACACCGCCCTTGATGATGAGAGCGGGGTTCTCCTTGGCGAAGTCACGCAGAGCCTTCGCCGACTCCACCGGGTCACCGGTGACGAAGGCAACAGCCGTCGGACCGTTGAACAGGTCGTCGAGCTCGGAGATCCCGGCCTCGTTGGCCGCGATCTTGGTCAGCGTGTTCTTCACCACGGCGTACTCGGCGTTGTCGCCGAGCGAGCGACGCAGGGTCTTGACCTGCTTCACCGAGAGACCGCGGTACTCGGTCAGCAGCGCCGCGGAGGAGCCGCGGAACTTGTCCGTGATCTCGGCGACGGCGGCAGCCTTGTCGGGCCTGGCCATAGGCTTACGCCTCCTTCCGTGATGTCGAAGTCCGGCCGACCGCGAAAGTCGACCATTCACACCTCGAACCGGCCGGACGGAAGGAAAGCTCCTGCAGAAATGCAATGAGCCCCGGTGCGCAGGCGCACGGGGCTCGTAGCGACCTCAACGGACACCAGCGCGAACGCGGGACCCGGAAGTCGAAGCTCCAGACACACCTGCGCGGGCTGCCTGCGACGAAGCGCAGATCCTTCGGCCACCGGCTCCCTGACGGGGGCGCGGCGACAACCAGCGGTCTTTGGCTTCGGCAACAGTAACCGGACTCGTCCGGACGACGCAAATCGCCCTCGGACGGGTGAACCGGGACGGGGCCCGAGCGGGCCCCGAGGGGCCCGTCCGGCTCAGCGGGCCAGCGGGGAGACCGTCCGGACGCCGGTGTCCACGGTGTCCGTCTCGGCCGGGGCCTGGGCCGAGAGCAGCGGGCCGGCCGGGTCGGAGTAGATCACCGAGTCGTCCGCCCGGCCGCTGTCCCCGTTCCCGGTGCGCTGCAGCCGGACCAGCTGGTCCTTGTCGTTCAGCCAGAGGTCCAGGGTGAGCTCCAGCGAGCCGCCGGGGGCCAGTGCGGCCCGCAGGCCGTCCCGACGGGCCTGCGGCAGCTGGGTCTGAGCCGCCGCGTACTTCTCGGCGGTGGTGGTCACCCGGTAGTGCTCGACGGTGGAGTCCTCGAACTTCTCCTCGCCGACGAAGGCCGGCTCCGCCCCGTCCGCGGTGGCCGCGGCCAGCGCCTCGACCGGGTTCAGCAGGTCCAGCAGCCCCGCGTACGGGACCGCCTTGTGCCCGTCCGGGTCGGGCGGGACGGCGAAGCGCTCCCAGTGCTTGCCGCCGTTCCTGGCCGCGGTGGCGGCGTCGCCGCCCTGGTAGCCGACGGTGTCCACGACGATCAGCTGCTCGGCGTCGCCCGGGGTGGAGCGCTTGAGCTGGGCCGCCGTCTTGGGGGCCCAGAACAGCGAGCCGGAGCCGGCGTCCGCGCCCAGCCGGTAGCTGACCTTGGCCCGGCGGGCGGTCTGCATGGTCAGCTGGGCGGAGAGCAGCACGCCGTGCGGGGACCGGTCGGTCGGCTTGGCCGGCCAGGTCGGGGTGGCGGCGGTGGCGGAGGTGGTGCTCGCGCTGGCGCCGGCCGAGGGCGTGGCGGGCGCGTCCCCGCCGCCGCAGCCGGTCAGGCCGCTCGCGAGCACGGCGACCACGGCCACCGCCGCCAGCCGCTGCCGTCGCGCCATCGTCCGTTCCTCTCTCACCGGGCCCACCTTGCCACCCGGACCGGGCCCGGCCGGTGGCGACCCCCGCCCCGTCCACCTGATCGGCCGGGCCGGGGGCCGGAACCGGCGGTCGGCGTCAGCTGCGCCCCCCGGGCGCACGAGGCGCCCGGGGGGTAGCCGGTGGTCGGTGCGGGAGTTCGGTGCGGGAGTCCGGCCGGATCAGCCGAACAGCTTGAGCAGGTCGGCCTGGGAGCCCAGGTCGCCGGCGGCGGGGGCCTCGATCTTGTCGCCCTTGCCGAGGTCGGAGTACTTGACGGTGACGGCCTTGGACGCGCCGTTGGTGTCGCCGTACTCCTGGTACTTCACCAGCTCCTGCTTGTCGTTCAGCCAGAAGTCGATGGTGAGGGTCTTGCCGTCCTCCTCCAGCGTCTTCTGGACGGCCTGGCGCTGCTCCGCGGTGAGCGAGGTCATCCCGGCCACCAGGGTGGCGGTGTCCTCGACGGCCCGCAGGTGGGTGGTCTGGACGCCGTCCACGGCCTCCTGGCCGACCTTGCTGAGCTTGCCGCTCGCGGCCGCGATGGTGAGCTGGGAGACCGGGTTGACCATCTGACCCATCACCACGAAGGCGCTGCCCATCTCCTCCGAGGCGGGCACCTTGACCCAGTGCTTCCCCTGGAGCGCGGTGGCCGTGGTGTCGTCACCGCCGATGTAGGTGTCGGCCCCGATCGCCCGGATCCTGAGCTTCTTGCCGTCCATGTCGCTGGACACGTCCACGGAGACCTTGCCCGGGTCCTTCCAGTCGGCGCTGCCGCTGCCGCTCGGGCTGGAGGGGTCCGGGGAGGTCAAGGCGACCTTGCCGTTGCCGGCCTTCTGCATCACCAGGGCGGAGGCGGCGAGCGCGGCCTTCGGGTCGGCGGCGAGTCCGGCCGCGGCCGCGGCCGCGTCCTTGCCGTCGGTGGCGCCCTTGCTGTCGGCGGCGCTCTTGGTGTCGCCGCCCTTGCTGCCGCAGGCGGTGGCGCCGGCCAGCAGGACGGCGGCGGTCGCGACGGTGGCCGCGAGACGGACAGCGCGCATGGGTGTACCCCCCGTGAGTTCCTCGGAAGAGCCGATCATCGGCTTCTTCTCAGCCGGACTCTAACGGATGGCCGGGGCCGATCCGCACCGGATATCCCCTCCCGTCAGCCGGCCGCGGCCGGGGTCGTCTCCCCCGCCGCGGGGGCGGTGACGTCCGTCGTGGTCACGGTCGTCCCGGCGCTCCCCCGGGCCGTCTCACGGAGCTTCATCAGCCGCGGGCCGGGCCCGACCCAGACGTCGTACCCGATCTCGCCGACCCCGCGCTGCCGGTACCAGCCGACCACCGCGGCGAGCTGCTGCGGGTCCAACTCCCGGTCCGCGCCGAAGTAGCCGGCCACCGGGGCGGAGCCCTGGTAGTGCACGACGGTCGTCCCGGCGAGTTGCTCGGCGCCGAGCGAGCCGAGCCGGTCGGTCTGGGCGATCGCGTACGCCCGGCTGCCCGGGTTGGTGACCAGCGCGGTCATCCAGCCGCCCGCGTAGCCGCCGGAGCCGCCGCCGGCCGCCGGGTCGACCGACTCCGCGGTGGCGCGCTCGGCGTGCTTGGCCGCGCCGCCCTGGTACGTGAGGTCGAGCGCGCCGTCCCGGAGGGACAGCCGCCCGGTGCCCAGCTCGTCGGTGACGGTCAGCGCGGCCTCGTCCCGGTCGCCCCAGACCAAGGTGCCGCTCGCGCTGCGCCGACCGTCCGGGCCCTCCCGCACCAGGTCGATCCGGGCGCCGCCGGCGTCGTCCAGGGCCTGGGCGGCCGCGAGCACCACCTGCTTGGGCGGGATGGGCGCCGGCTCACCGGGGACGCGGGTCCCCGGGGCGGCCAGCAGGCTGCAGGCGGTGGTGGTGCCGAGCAGCAGCAGGGCCGCCGCGAGCGCGGCGGGGCGAAGGGCGGGCGGCACGGCACACTCCGGCGGTCACAGGCTCTCCACATGATCTGACCGGCAGAGCGTACGACGACTCGATCAGCCGTTCCCATTCCCCCGTGTTCCGATCCCGCAACCGTTTCCGCCGCCGCCCCCGCCGGGCCGCCCCGGGGAACGACGACGGGCCCGCACCCCCGGTGAAGGGGGTACGGGCCCGTCGTACGGACAGCTCTAGAGCACTGGGGCTCAGACCGCGGCCGGGTCCTCCTCGACGAGGAGGTTGCGGGTGCGGTTCGGGTCCACCTGGATGCCGGGGCCCATGGTGGTCGAGAACGCGGTCTTCTTGATGTAGCGGCCCTTGGCGGCGGACGGCTTGGCGCGGAGCACCTCGTCCAGCGCGGCGGCGTAGTTCTCGACCAGCTGCTCGTCGGTGAAGGAGGCCTTACCGATGATGAAGTGCAGGTTCGAGTGCTTGTCGACGCGGAACTCGATCTTGCCGCCCTTGATCTCGTTCACAGCCTTGGCGGTGTCCGGGGTCACGGTGCCGGTCTTCGGGTTCGGCATCAGGCCACGGGGACCGAGCACGCGGCCCAGGCGGCCGACCTTGCCCATGAGGTCCGGGGTGGCGACGACGGCGTCGAAGTCGAGGCGGCCCTTGGCGACCTCGTCGATGAGCTCGTCGGAACCGACGATGTCGGCACCCGCAGCACGCGCGGCCTCGGCACGCTCGCCGGTCGCGAAGACCAGGACCCGAGCGGTCTTACCGGTGCCGTGCGGGAGGATCACGGTGCTGCGGACCATCTGGTCGGCCTTGCGCGGGTCGACGCCCAGACGCATGGCGACCTCGACGGTGCCGTCGAACTTGGTGGTGCTGGTCGCCTTGGCGAGGCGGACGGCCTCGAGGGGGGCGTAAAGGCGCTCGCGGTCGACCTTGGCGTCCGCGGCCTTCAGAGCCTTGCTGCGCTTCACTGCTGCTCCTGAATGGTGATTGGAGTTGTGGTATTCGACGGGCCTGCGCAGGCCCTACCACAGGGACGGCTGAGCCGGTTTGCCCCTGACGGGACGATGGGCTTGATCAGCCCTCGACGGTGATGCCCATCGACCGGGCGGTGCCGGCGATGATCTTCTCCGCCGCGTCCAGGTCGTTGGCGTTCAGGTCGGGCATCTTGGTGGTGGCGATGTCGCGGACCTGGGCGCTGGTGAGCTTGGCGACCTTGGTCTTGTGCGGCTCGCTGGAGCCCTTGTCGATACCGGCGGCCTTCAGGATGAGGCGCGCGGCCGGCGGCGTCTTCGTGATGAAGGTGAAGGAACGGTCCTCGTAGACCGTGATCTCCACCGGCACGATCATGCCGCGCTGCGACTCGGTCGCAGCGTTGTAGGCCTTGCAGAACTCCATGATGTTGACGCCGTGCTGGCCCAGCGCGGGGCCGACCGGCGGCGCCGGGTTGGCCGCGCCGGCGTTGATCTGGAGCTTGATAAGCCCCGTGACCTTCTTCTTCTTGGGAGGCATGTCTCTCCGGGTCCTTCCGAGAGGTGATTGCTGGTGCGTGCGGACCGGGGCGACACCCGGTCGCCAGCACACACATCAGGCCAGGCTAACGCGTCTGCGCCGCTGGACCAAAACGGATTCGGGGCGGAGGCCGTCGGCCGCCGCCCCGGATCCGAAGACCGTGTGACTAGTTCTTCTGGATCTGGTCGAAGGAGAGCTCGACCGGGGTCTCCCGGCCGAAGATCTCGACCAGGCCCTTGACCTTCTTCGAGTCGGGGTTGATCTCGTTGATGGTCGCCTGGAGGGTCGCGAACGGGCCGTCGGTGACGGTGACCGAGTCGCCGACCTCGAAGTCCAGGACCTGGATCTCGCTCGGCTTGACCGGGGAGGGCTTGCCGGCCTCCTTGGCCGCCTGGCGCTCGACGTCCGGGGCGAGCATCTTGACGACCTCGTCCAGGGTCAGCGGGTACGGGTCGTAGGCGTTGCCCACGAAGCCGGTGACACCGGGGGTGTTGCGCACGACGCCCCAGGACTCCGGGGTGAGGTCCATGCGGACCAGGACGTAGCCGGGGAGCTTGTTCTGCCGGATGGTCTTGCGGTCGCCGTTCTTGATCTGGACGACCTCCTCCTGCGGCACCTCGGCCTGGAAGATGTACTCCTCGACGTTCAGCGAGACGGCGCGCTGCTCCAGGTTCTGCTTCACCCGGTTCTCGTAGCCCGCGTAGGTGTGGATCACGTACCACTCGCCCGGCATGAAGCGCAGGTCCTCACGGAACTTGGCGACCGGGTCGACCTCGGCCTCGGCCTCGGCCTCGGCGGGCTCGTCCTCGACGGCCTCGGCCTCGGCCGGCTCCTCGTCGGCGGACTCCTCGGCGGCGAGCTCCTCGTCGACCTCCACGTGCAGCGCGGCCTCCTCGGCGGGCTCGCCGGCCTCGGCCTCGTCGTACGCCTCGACCTCGTCCTCGTCGCTGTCCACGGCGTCGACGACCTGCTCGGCGGACTCTGCGTCGACAGCCAGCTCGGCCGCGTCCAGCTCGGCGGCGACATCCGCCTCGCGGACGGTCTCGTCGGCGTCGTACAGGGGGGACTCAGACACGGTGGCTGCTTCTTTCCTGGAGATGGTGAAGGTGGCGCGCTCCGGAACCGGACCGGCGCGCAGCCGCTCGCGCGGGCGCCAGGAGAGGTCTCGGAGACTTCAACAGTACCGAGTCCACGGTACGCGCGCGTACGTCCGCCGCCGACAGCTCGACCCGGACCGATGATTCGGCCCGGGTCGGGAGGTGGTTCGGAGGTGGGGGCTCGATCAGCCGAAGACCAAGAGGCTCAGCTTGGCGAAGCCGTAGTCGAGACCGTAGACGAAGCCCATCACGACCACGACGAAGGTCACCACGACCGCGGTGTAGTTGGTGAGTTCGCTCCGGGTGGGCCAGACGACCTTGCGGAGCTCCGCGATGATCTGGCGGTAGAACAGGCCCATCCGCGCGAAGAGGCCCTTCTTGGCCCGCTTGCCGGACTTCTTCTGCTTGCCGGAGGTCTTGTCGCCCTCGACAGCAGCGGTCTCGGCAGCGCCGTCGGTCCCCTCGGGGTTGCCGCTCTCAGGCGTTGCGGTGGAGCCCGTGGTCTCCGTCACTCGTCCTCACCTGAATCCGGGTCCGGCCGAACATCACCTGCGTACCCGTTTCAGGCACGAGCGGTCGGCTTAAGCGGTGCTGATCGGTGCCCTTTCCGCATCAAGCCCGCTCGCTCTGTGGAGCGAACGGGCTGAATACGGATCAAGCAGCAGGGCAAGAGGGACTCGAACCCCCAACCGCCGGTTTTGGAGACCGGTGCTCTACCAATTGAGCTATTGCCCTACGGAACCTCGCGGCCCCTGGTGGCGACCAACCTACCGCATCTCCCCCCCGCTGTCTGTACAGGCGGTGAAAGCTCCGGTCTTTTTCGGTGGGCCGTCGAGCAGCGAGTGTACGTGGTCGAGGGGTGTTTGGTCGAACCTCTTCTTCCGGGACCGCCGTCCGCCCGGCGGATGTCCGGCCCGGCGGGGCGGACACCGGCGGATCGCCGGGGGTCGCGATGCGGACGGAGCCGTACGGATGCTGGAACCGCCACGCCCGGTCCGTCCCGGTTCTGCGACGATGCAGGCATGAGCGCTTCCACCCCGCAGCCCGACCAGTCCATCCGCCCCGCCGACCGCCGGGTCTCCGCCCGGATCGGTGCGATCGCCGAGTCCGCGACCCTCGCCGTGGACGCCAAGGCCAAGGCCCTCAAGGCCGCCGGCCGCCCGGTGATCGGCTTCGGTGCCGGTGAGCCCGACTTCCCCACCCCGGACTACATCGTCGAGGCGGCCGTCGAGGCCTGCCGCGACCCGAAGAACCACCGCTACACCCCGGCGGGTGGGCTGCCCGAGCTCAAGGCCGCGATCGCCGCCAAGACG
The DNA here is from genome assembly GCF_044760155.1 of Kitasatospora sp. NPDC098652. Lineage (NCBI taxonomy): Bacteria > Bacillati > Actinomycetota > Actinomycetes > Kitasatosporales > Streptomycetaceae > Kitasatospora > Kitasatospora sp. NPDC098652. The sequence goes on along the minus strand of NZ_JBIWAQ010000005.1, from coordinate 407,575 downwards.
CTGCGCGACTCCGGCTACCAGGTGGACGCCTCCCAGGTGCTGGTCACCAACGGCGGCAAGCAGGCCATCTACGAGGCCTTCGCCGCGATCCTGGACCCGGGCGACGAGGTCATCGTCCCGGCCCCGTACTGGACCACCTACCCGGAGTCGATCCAGCTGGCCGGCGGCGTCCCGGTGGAGGTCGTCGCCGACGAGACCACCGGCTACAAGGTCTCGGTCGAGCAGCTGGAGGCCGCCCGCACCGAGAACACCAAGGTGCTGCTGTTCGTCTCGCCGTCGAACCCGACCGGCGCGGTGTACACCCGCGACGAGGCCGAGGCGATCGGCCGCTGGGCGCTGGAGCACGGCCTGTGGGTGCTCACCGACGAGATCTACGAGCACCTGGTCTACGGCGACGCGACCTTCACCTCGCTGCCGGCCCTGCTGCCCGAGCTGGCCGACAAGTGCATCGTGGTCAACGGCGTGGCCAAGACCTACGCGATGACCGGCTGGCGGGTGGGCTGGGTGATCGGCCCCAAGGACGTGATCAAGGCCGCGACCAACCTGCAGTCGCACGCCACCTCCAACGTCTCCAACGTCGCCCAGCGCGCCGCGATCGCCGCCGTCGCCGGCGACCTGTCCGCCGTGCACGAGATGCGCACCGCCTTCGACCGCCGCCGCAGGACCATCGTGCGGATGCTCAACGAGATCGACGGCGTCATCTGCCCCGAGCCCGAGGGTGCCTTCTACGCCTACCCGTCGGTCAAGGGCCTGCTGGGCAAGGAGATCCGAGGTCAGCGCCCGCAGACCTCCGCCGAGCTGGCGAGCCTGATCCTGGACGAGGTCGAGGTCGCCGCCGTCCCGGGCGAGGCCTTCGGCACCCCCGGTTACCTGCGGTTCTCCTACGCGCTCGGCGACGAGGACCTGGTCGAGGGCATCAGCCGGATCCAGAAGCTGCTCGGCGAGGCCCGCGACTGACGTCCGTCGTCAACCGGACGTTCGGGATTCACCCGGCGCACCGCCCTCTTTCACCCCTTCGGGGGACGGGAAGAGGGCGGTTCCCGTTCGGGGGTCGCATACGGCAGTATCGGCAGATGGAACGCCTGTTGATCCCGCGAGACGTCAGGGGCCTCCCGAAGGCCCACCTGCACCTGCACTTCACCGGCTCGATGCGGCCCGCCACCCTGCTGGAGCTGGCCGACAAGCACGGCGTCCGCCTGCCGGAGGCGCTCAGCTCCGGCGAGCCGCCCAAGCTCCGCGCCACCGACGAGCGCGGCTGGTTCCGCTTCCAGCGCCTCTACGACACCGCCCGCTCGGTGCTCCGGGACGAGTCGGACATCCGCCGGCTGGTCCTGGAGACCGCCGAGGACGAACGGCGGGACGGCTCCCGCTGGCTGGAGATCCAGGTCGACCCGACCTCCTACGCGCCCCGGCTGGGCGGGCTGATCCCCGCCCTGGAGCTGATCCTGGACGCGGTCGAGCAGGCCGCCGCGGCCACCGGGGTGGGCATCCGGGTGCTTGTCGCGGCGAACCGGATGAAGTCCCCGATGGACGCCCGGACGCTGGCCCGGCTCGCCGTCCGCTACGCCGACCACGGGGTGGTCGGCTTCGGCCTCTCCAACGACGAGCGCCGCGGCCTGGCCCGGGACTTCGACCGGGCCTTCGAGATCGCCCGCAAGGGCGGGCTGCTGGCCGCCCCGCACGGCGGCGAGCTGGCCGGGCCGGAGTCCGTCCGGGACTGCCTGGACGACCTGGGCGCCGGCCGGATCGGCCACGGCGTCCGGGCCGCCGAGGACCCGCGGCTGATGGCCCGGCTCGCGGACCGCGGGATCACCTGCGAGGTCTGCCCGTCCTCCAACGTCTCGCTCGGCGTCTACGAACACCCGGAAGAGGTACCGCTGCGCCGGCTGTTCGACGCCGGGGTGCCGCTGGCGCTCGGCGCGGACGACCCGCTGCTGTTCGGCAGCCGGCTGGCCGCCCAGTACGACCTGGCCCGCGACGCCCTGGGCTTCACCGACGCCGAACTCGCCGAACTGGCACGGCAGTCGGTGCGCGGCTCGTGCGCCCCGGAGGCCGTCCGCAAGGAGCTGCTGGCGGACATCGACGGCTGGCTGGTCGACGGGCACCCGGCGGGTTAGGGCGTGTCTGACAATTCGCGTCGGATCAGCGCGCGGCGTTGGGGTGCGTGCATCGCAAGGCGGAGGAGGGAGTCCATGCGGAGCATCGGCGACTGACGACAACGCGGCGAGGTGCGCTTGTGCCCTGGGGGTACCTCCCGGCCGAAGGCTGGGGGAGCGTCGCGCGCCCGGCGGGAATTGTCAGACACGCCCTAGAGCTTGACGCCCACCATCACGGGCTCGTTCACCAGCTCCACCCCGAAGACCTCGCGGACCCCGTCCCGGATCTCCCGGGCCAGGGCCAGCAGGTCCTCGGCGGTGGCCGCGCCGCGGTTGGTGAGCGCCAGGGTGTGCTTGGTGGAGAGCGTGGCCGGGCCGTCGCCGTAGCCCTTGCGGAAGCCCGCCCGGTCGATCAGCCAGGCGGCCGAGGTCTTGGTGCAGCCCTCCGGGGCCGGGTAGGCGGGGGCGTCCTCGGCGCCCGGGCGGGTCCGGAAGGACTCGTACTGCGCCGCCGTGAGCACCGGGTTGGTGAAGAAGGAGCCGGCCGACCAGGTGTCGTGGTCCGCCGGGTCCAGCACCATGCCCTTGCCCGAGCGCAGCCCCAGCACCGCGTCGTACGCCTCGCCCAGCGGCACCCGCTCGCCCTGCTCGACACCGAAGTGCCGGGCCACCTCGGCGTACTTGACCGGGGTGGAGAGGCCCGCGTGGTCCGCCAGGGCGAACCGCACCCGGAGCACCACGTAGCGGTCCGGCCGGGCCTTGAAGCGGCTGTGCCGGTAGGAGAACTCGCACTCGGCGTTCGAGAGGGTGACCACCTCGCCCGCCGTGCGGTCGTACGCGACCACCTCGGTGACGGTCTGGGCCACCTCCTGGCCGTACGCGCCGACGTTCTGCACCGGGGTGGCACCGGCCGAGCCCGGGATGCCGGCCAGGAACTCGATGCCGGCCAGGCCGTGCTCGCGCACCGCGCGGGTGACCGCCTCCGACCACACCTCGCCGGCCGCCAGCTCCAGCACGGTGCCGTCCAGGGCGAAGCCGGTGGTGGCGATCCGCAGCACCGTGCCGGGGAAGCCGGCGTCGCCGATCACCAGGTTGGAGCCGCCGCCGAGGACCAGCAGCGGCTCACCGGCCGCGTCGGCCTCGCGGACGGCGGCGATCACCTCGTCGTCGGTGTGGGCGGTGACCAGCCGACGGGCCGGGCCGCCGAGCCGGAGCGTGGTGAGCGGGGCGAGGGGGGCGTCGTTTTCTACCAGCACGCCCACCAGCGTACGGGGACGGGGGCGGCCGCTCGGCCGCCCCCGTGGCCCGCACCCCACCGTTCAGGCCTGCGCGGCCTCGGCCGGGACGGCCTCCTCGACGCTCCCGACGTCCTCGGCGTCCCCCACCCGCTCGATCGTGGCGGGCTGCTCGGCGGCGGGCTGCTCGGCAACCACCGCGCCGTCGACCACCGCCCCGGCCCGCGCCGCCCGGCCCGGCAGCAGCAGCGCGCAGGCCCCGGCCGCCAGCACCACCGCGGCCCCGACGTACAGCGCGGGCCCCATCGCGTGGACGAAGGTCCCGGCCGAGCCGTCCCCGCCCTGCTCCGAGAAGACCGCCGCCAGCACGGCCACCCCGAGCGCGCCGCCGACCTCGCGCAGCGCGTTGTTGGCGCCGGAGGCGATGCCCTGCTCCTCCGGCCGGACGCTGTCCATCACCATGGCGGCGGTCGGCGCGAAGTACATCGACATGCCGACCCCGCACATCACCACGGCGGGCACCACCGGGCCGTACGCGTAGTGCCCGAGTCCGGCGTTGATCGCCGCGTACAGCGCCAGGCCGACGCCCTGCAGCACCAGCCCGAGCACCACGATCGGGCGGCCGCCGAGCCGGTCCGCCAGGATGCCGGCGAGCGGCGCGACGATCAGCCCCACCCCGGTCCACGGCAGCATCCGGACGCCGGCCTCCTCCGGGGTGTAGCCGCCCACGGTCTGCAGGTGCTGGCTGATCAGGAAGATCGAGCCGAACATCCCGAGCGACATCAGCAGGCCGGAGGCGTTGACGGCGGTGAAGGTCCGGTTGCGGAACAGCCGCATCGGGAGCATCGGGTGCTTCGCGCCGCGCTGCTCGTACCGGACGAAGGCGACCAGCAGCAGCACGCCACCGGCCAGCGCGCCCAGCACCAGCGGACTGGTCCAGCCGTCCGGGTTGCCGCGGATCAGGCCGAGCACGACGCCGAACAGGCCGAGGCTCACCAGCACCGTGCCGACCGCGTCCAGGGCCGGGTTGGCGCCCCGGCTCTCGCGCAGCTTGAGGGCGGCCAGCGGCACCAGGACCACGCCGACCGGGACGTTCACCCAGAAGATCCACTGCCAGGAGAAGTTCTCGGTCAGGGTGCCGCCGACCAGCGGTCCGGTGGCGATGGCGAGGCCGTTGACGCCGGCCCAGATGCCGAAGGCCATCCCGCGCTTGGCCGCCGGGATGGCCGCGGTCAGCAGGGTGAGGGTGAGCGGCATCGACACCGCGGCTCCGACGCCCTGGAGGGCGCGGGCGGCGATCAGCTCGCCGATGCCGGGCGAGAGCGCGGCCGCGGCCGAGCCGACGGTGAAGAGCGTGAGCCCGATCACGAACATCCGGCGGCGGCCGAAGCGGTCGCCGAGCGCCGCGCCGAACATCAGCAGCACGGCGAAGGAGAGGGTGTAGGCGCTGACCGTCCACTCCAGGTCGGACAGCCCGCCGCCGAGCTCCTCGCGGATGGAGGGCAGCGCGGTGGTGACGACCAGGTTGTCCAGCGCGGCCATGAAGCCCGCGAGGGCGGTGATCACCAGGGTCCAGACGCCGGTGCGGCCGAGGCCCGGCCGCTCCGCGGCGGCCACCTCGGTTCTGGTGGTGCTTCCTGCTGTGTGCTCCGTCATGACGTCCCCCAGGATTTCTCGGATAGTTATTGATCACTAACTTTCGAGGGCTGAGAAAAGGCCGCACGGACTCCGCCGTGCGACCCGCTACCCGGCCTCCTCGCGCTCGCCGAAGCCGTCCCAGATCCGGTGCTCCCGGGGGAAGCCCAGCGCCACCAGGGTGTTGATCAGCATCCCGTACGCGAAGAACTCGGTGGTCCCCTGCACGTCGCCGCCGACCCGCTCCCGCACCCGCTCGAACAGCTCCCCCCACAGCCGCCGGGCCGTCTCGCCGATCTCGTCCTCGCCGGCCATCCGGGAGGCGAACACCGAGACGTACAGCTGCATCTGCATCATCAGCTGCTCGCCGTCCTCGACCAGGCCCATGTACGCCTCGGACATCTTCGCGGCGGCCTCCTCGCCGGTCAGCCCGGCCGACGCCTCGTCGAAGACCCTCCAGGTCTCCTCGATGCAGCGCTCGGCGGCGGCCGTGAAGATCGCCTGCTTGCCCGGGAACAGCCGGAACAGGTACGGCTGCGAGACGCCCACCCGGCGGGCGATCGACTCGGTGGACGTCCCGCGGTAGCCGTTCCTGGCGAACTCGATCATCGCGGCCCGGACGACGCTCTCGCGCCGCTCCTCCGCACTCATCCGCATGCTCGTCTTCGCCACGGGTTCTAAGTTAGTGACCAATCACTATCTCTGCAAGGGGGCGGCCACCCGGAGAAACCGACTCGGAGGAACCGACTCGGAGAAACCGACCAGGAGACCCGACCGCCCCGGCACCCGTCGAACGGGCCCGGGGCGGTCGGAGCGACGCCGCGGTGGCGTCGGAGTGAGCGAGGTCGGAGTGACGAAGGCCTCAGCCTCAGCCGAGGCGGACGATCGCCCGGGACATCCCCAGCACCTTCTGCCCGCCCGAGGTGGCCAGCAGGTCGATCTGGACCTTGCGGTCCTCCAGCTTCTTGGCGACCTTGGCCGAGACCTCGATCACCGCGCCGACCCCGTCGTTCGGCACCGGCACCGGCCGGGTGAAGCGGACGCCGTACTCGACCACCGCGGCCGGGTCGCCGACCCAGTCGGTGACCACCCGGATCGCCTCGGCCATGGTGAACATGCCGTGCGCGATGACGTCCGGCAGGCCGACCTCCCGCGCGAACTTCTCGTTCCAGTGGATCGGGTTGAAGTCGCCGGAGGCGCCCGCGTACTGGACCAGCGTGGCGCGGGTCACCGGGAAGGACTGCGCCGGCAGCTCGGTGCCGACCTCGACCTCGTCGTAGTCGATCGCCATCGTGCTCACTCCCCCGCCTCGCCGGCGGCGCGGGCCACCAGCGTCATGATCGCCGTCACCACGTGCTCGCCGGTCTCGTCCGCCACCTCGCCGCGCACGGTGAGTACGTCGTTGCCCGCCAGCGACTTGATGTTGTCGATGGTCACCGCGACCGTCAGCCGGTCGCCGGCCCGCACCGGGCGGGTGTACTGGAACTTCTGGTCACCGTGCACCACCCGGCTGTAGTCCAGCCCCAGTTCCGGGTCCTCGACGACCTGGCCGGCCGCCCGGAAGGCGATCGCGAACGGGAAGGTCGGCGGGGCGATCACGTCCTGGTGGCCCAGCGCCTTCGCGGCCTCCGCGTCGGTGTACGCCGGGTTGGCGTCCCCGATCGCGACCGCGAACTCGCGGATCTTCTCCCGGCCGACCTCGTACGGCGCGGTGGGCGGGTAGCTACGCCCGATGAAAGAGGGGTCGAGTGCCACGGCAGCTCCTCGGAACACGGATGGAAACGCGGGTGGGTACGCGGACGGGTACGAAAAAGACTCCGGGCCGCATCCCCTGTTGAGGGATACGGCCCGGAGTCGAAGACCTGGTTCACACAGGCCCGGCGCCCTGCAGCAGGGTCAGCGGGTCTCGCGGTGCGCGGTGTGCGAGTTGCAGCGGGGGCAGTGCTTCTTCATCTCAAGACGGTCCGGGTCGTTACGCCGGTTCTTCTTGGTGATGTAGTTCCGCTCCTTGCACTCCACGCAGGCCAGCGTGATCTTCGGGCGGACATCGGTGGCAGCCACGGGAGTGCCTTCCTTGGACAACGAATAAGAACACAACAAGAGTAGCCGACCGGGAGTGCGATCTCCCGACCGACTACGCGGGGTAGCGGTGACCGGACTTGAACCGGTGACACAGCGATTATGAGCCGCTTGCTCTACCAACTGAGCTACACCGCCACAGTGATCGGCGACCCGGCCGAAACCGAACTGCCTTTCACCAGAGCCCCCATGCGGAATCGAACCGCAGACCTTCTCCTTACCATGGAGACGCTCTACCGACTGAGCTATAGGGGCGAACGAGGAAGAGATTACACGTTCCGCGCCCAGAGGTGAAATCCGTATCCCGGGGCGAAGACCGCAGGTCGGCGCGGTGCACGGACGGACGATCCAAGGCCGGGCGTTCGATCGGCCCACGAGCCGTGCGCCCCGACCCACGAGCCGTGCGCCCCGAGCCGATACGACTATTGCCCGCCTCCCGGCGCCCCGCCACCGTGCGCCATAGGCTCGACGCTCATTGGCCGGGGCCCCGGCCGATCCCCCCACGGGCCCACTGGCCAGCGCGAGAAGGAGCCGGCGATGGACAGCGCAGCCGCCGACGGGCCACCCTCAGGCCCCGGCCCGGCGGCCAACCCGCTCGGGCACGGCCCGGTCCTCCTGCTCACCGGGGCCCGGCTGGCCGACGGACGGGTGGTGGACGTGCGGGTCAGCGGCGACCGGATCCAGGCGGTCGGCACCGTCGGCAGCCTCGGTCCGCTGCCCGCCCTGCCCGGCGCCCCCACGGTCACCACCGGCGCCCGGATCGACCTCAAGGGCTACCTGCTGCTCCCGGCCCCCGCCGAGGCGCACGCCCACTACGACTTCGCCTTCTCCGCCGCCCTGCCCGCCCCGCCCCCGGACACCCCCGCCGACCTCACCCGTCGGATCACCGAGGCCGCGCTCACCTCGCTCGGCTACGGCGCCACCGCCCAGCGCACCCACGTCCGGATCGGCGACGTGCACGGGCTGCGCCAGCTGGAGGCGGTGCTCACCGCCCGCCAGGCGCTGCGCGGCCTGGCCGAGCTCCAGGCGGTGGCGATGCCCCGACTGCTCACCGGCCGGGCCGGCGCGGACGGGCGGGCCCAGCTGCGCGAGGCCCTCAAGCTGGGCGCCACGGCGGCCGGCGGCTGCCCGGAGCTGGACCCGGACCCGGCCGGGTACGTCCAGCTGCTGCTGGAGGCCGCCCGGGAGGCGGACTGCCCGGTGGACCTGCACACCACCGCCGCCGACGCGACCCAACTCGCCCGGCTGGCAGGCGCCCTGGCGCCGCTGCGGCCACGGGTGGCGCTCGGGCCGTGCGGGGCGCTGGCCCGCGGCGGGGTCACCGTGCTGGCGACCAGCGGGGTCCGGGTGGTCTGGCTGCCGCAGAACGGCGGCTGCACCGGCCTCGAAGGCCGCCCCGCCGGCCTCCGGCCGGGCCTGGTACGGGAGTTGGCCGCGGCCCGGGTGCCGTTGGCGGCGGGCAGCGGCGCCCTGCGGGACCCGTCCAACCCGGTCGGCCGGGCCGATCCGCTGGAGGCGGCCTACCTGCTCGCGGCGAGCGGGGAGCTGGACCCGGACGCGGCGTACGACGCGGTGGCGAACCAGGCCAGGGCGGCGCTCGGGCTGCCGCCGGTGCGGGTGGACGCCGGGTTCCCGGCGGAGCTGCTGGCGGTGCGCGGGGACTCCCTGGCCGGGGCGCTCGCGGGCGGGCACAGCCGGCTGGTGGTGCACAGCGGCCGGGTGGTCAGCCGGACCAGCGCCGTCCGGGAGTTCGCGGACACCGTGGCGCTGGCACTGCCCCGGCAGTCCGGCGGCATGGACTGCTGAGCGCGCGGGGAGGCGGGAAAGCCAAGGGCGCGCGACCTGGGTCGCGCGCCCCTCCCCCACTACTGGCCGCCCTTGGCCGGCGGCTGGAGCGATCCCGGCCTCCCCCACAAGGAGCCGGAACCGCTCGTTCCGGCACTGACACTACGACCACGGAACACCGTCCCCGACCGGCCTTGACGCTCCCCTGTCGCCCACCGACCGTCTCTTGACGGCTCGTTGACGCCGTCCCGGTCGGGACCGGCCCCCGGCACTTACCGGTACCTACGGCACGTACCGGCGTTACGGCACGTACCGGTAGCCGATCCCCGGCTCGGTGATCAGGTGCCGCGGCCGGGCCGGGTCGCGCTCCAACTTCCGCCGCAGTCCGGCCAGGTAGACCCGCAGGTAGTTGCCGCGCGCCTCCTGGGCCGGCCCCCACACCTCGCGCAGGATCTGCCGCCCGGGCACCAGCCGGCCGGGGTTGGCGAGCAGCAGGCCGAGGATCCGCCACTCGGTCGGGGTCAGTCGCACCGGGCCGCCCGGCCCGACCACCGTGGTGGCCGCGAGGTCGACGGTGTGGTCGCCGATCACCGGCCGGCCCAGCGGCACCGGGCCCAGCGGCCGGCGCAGCACCGCCCGCAGCCGGGCCAGCAGTTCGTCCATCAGGAAGGGCTTGGTGAGGTAGTCGTCGGCGCCCGCGTCCAGGGCGCCGATCTTGTCGGCGGCGTCGGCGCGGCCGGAGAGCACGATGATCGGCGCCGCGCTGTGGGTGCGCAGTCCGCGCAGCACGTCCATGCCGTCGAGGTCGGGCAGGCCGAGGTCGAGCAGGACGGCGTCCGGGGCGGAGTGGGCGGCCCGGTCGAGCGCCTCGCTGCCGCTGGCGGCCGTGCGGACGGCGTACTTGCGGGCGCTGAGGTTGATCCGCAGGGTGCGCAGCAGGGCCGGTTCGTCGTCGACGACGAGGATCTCGCAGTTCTCGATGGTGTGCTCACTCATGGTGCGGTGGCTCCTCCCCGGTGGCGCGGTGCTCGGTGGCGCGGTGCTCGGTGGCGGGCTCGTTGACAGCGGGCTCAGCGGCGGCGGGCAGGGTGAGCAGCATGGTCGTGCCGCCGCCCGGGGTGTCCTCCACCTCCAGGCTGCCGCCCATGGCCTCGGCCAGGCCGCGGGAGAGGGCCAGGCCCAGGCCGACCCCGGTGGTGTTGTCGGTGTCGCCGAGGCGCTGGAAGGGCAGGAAGACCCGGTCGCGGTCCTCGGGGGCGATGCCGGGGCCGCGGTCGATCACCCGGATCTCGACCTGGTCGGCGTGGTGGCTGGCGGTGACCAGCACGGGCGCCCCGGGGGCGTTGTAGCGCAGCGCGTTGGTGATCACGTTGGCGAGCACCCGCTCCAGCAGCGGGGGGTCGGCGAGCACCGGCGGCGCGGTGTCCAGGTCGAGCGGCTGGACCGGCGCGTACGGGTCGGGGAGGCTGTCGAGCGCCCGCGGCAGGATCTCGTCCAGGTGGGTCTCGGTGAGGTGCAGGGTGAGCGCGCCAGCCTGGAGGCGGCTCATGTCGAGCAGGTTGTCGACCAGCCGGGTGAGCTTGACCAGCGATTCGTCGGCGGTTTCCAGGAGTTCGGTCTGGTCCTCGGGCGAGAACTCGACGTCCGGGCTGAGCAGCGAGCCGACCGAGGCGCGGGCGGCGGCCAGCGGGGTGCGCAGGTCGTGGCTGACGGCGGCGAGCAGTGCGGTGCGCATCCGGTCGGCGGCCTTGATCGGTTCGACCTCGGCGGCGACCACGGCCAGCCGGTCGCGCTCCAGCGCGGCGCCGACGTGGGCGGCGAAGGCGGTGAGCACCCGCTGGTCGGCGGCCGGCAGCCGGCGGCCGGTGAGGACCAGGACGGCGTCGGCGCCGACCGGGACCTCGGTGGTCTCCTGCTGCGCCTCGTCCTCGTCCGGGTACTCGGCCTCGCTGTGGGCGAGCACCTCGCCGTCGGAGCGGGAGAGCAGCACGACGGTCTGCATGCCGAAGGCCGTCCGGGACTTCTCCAGCAGGGCGGGCAGCGCGTCGGCGCCGCGCAGCACGCTGCCGGCCAGGGTGGAGAGGGTCTCGGCCTCGGCGGTGGCCCGGGCGGCCCGGGTGGTGAGCCGGCCGGCGTGGTCCACCACGGTGGAGACGGCGAGCGCGATGGCGGCGAAGACCACCAGGGCGACGATGTTGTTGGTCTCGCCGATGGTCAGGCTGTGCACCGGCGGGATGAAGTAGTAGTTCAGCAGCACCGAGGCGATGAACGCGGCCAGCAGGGCCGACATCGCACCGCCGAGCAGGGCGACGACGACCACGCCGAGCTGGAAGATCAGCGCGTCGGTGGTGAGGTTGATGGTGTCGTGCGCCTGGGAGAGCACGGCGGTGAGCAGCCAGGGGATCACCAGGCCGGCCAGGTAGCCGACGACGGTACGGCGCCGGGAGTGGCGCCGGCCCAGCGAGGGCAGCCGGCCGCGGCCGGTGAACTCGTGGGTGACCATGTGGACGTCGATGTCCTCGGAGGCGTCCACGGTCGTCTGCCCGGTGCCCGGGCCGGTGAGGAAGCGGTTGATCCGGCCGCGACGGCTGGTGCCGAGCACCAGCTGGGTGGCGTCGTGGGCGCGGGCGAAGGCCAGCAGCGCGGTGGGGACGTCGTCGCCGACCACCACGTGGTAGCTGCCGCCGAGGCTCTCGACCAGTTGCCGCTGCTGGGCGAGTGCGCCGGAGGAGGCGCCGGCCAGGCCGTCGCTGCGGGACACGTGCACGGCCAGCAGCTCGCCGCCCGCGGCGACGGCGATCCGGGCGGCCCGTCTGACCAGGGTCTCGCCCTCCGGGCCGCCGGTGAGGGCGACCACCACCCGCTCGCGGGTCTCCCAGACCCGGTCGATGTTGTGGCTGGCCCGGTAGTCGCGCAGCCCCTCGTCGACCCGCCCGGCCACCCAGAGCAGGGCGAGCTCGCGCAGGGCGGTGAGATTGCCGACCCGGAAGTAGTTGGAGAGCGCGGCGTCCACCTTCTCCGCCTTGTAGACGTTGCCATGGGCCATCCGCCGGCGCAGCGCCTGGGGCGCCATGTCGACGAGTTCGAGCTGGTCGGCCCGGCGGACCACCTCGTCCGGGACGGTCTCGCGCTGCGGGATCCCGGTGATCTTCTGGACGACGTCGTTCAGCGATTCCAGGTGCTGGATGTTGACGGTGGTGATGACGTCGATCCCGGCGGCGAGCAGTTCCTCGACGTCCTGCCAGCGCTTGGCGTGGCGGCCGCCGGGGATGTTGGTGTGGGCCAGTTCGTCGACCAGGACGACGGACGGACGGCGGGCGAGCACCCCGTCGAGGTCCATCTCCTCGAACTCGGCGTCGCGGTAGGAGCGGCGGGCGCGCGGCAGGACCTCCAGCCCGTCGATCATGGCCTCGGTGTGGCGGCGGCCGTGGCACTCGATGTACCCGATCACGACGTCGGCCCCGCGCTCCTGTCTGCGCCGGGCCTCGTCCAGCATCCGGTACGTCTTGCCGACCCCCGGGGCGGAGCCGAGGTACACCCTCAGCCGACCGGTGCGGCTGCCGGAGCCGGGGGTGAGGTCGCGGGCCATGGGCACTGCTTCTTTCCATCAGGAGGTGGCGGCGGAGGACGGGTACGCGTCTGCGGATACGGTGCGGCCGACCCGGGCGCGGGGAGCATCCTCCCGCGCCCGGGCCGGCCCGGTCATCCTGGTATGTCGTGCGGTGTCACTGTCCGATCACTTCTGCTCGGTCACTTCTGCCCGGTCACTTCGCTTCGCTGATGGCCGTGTTGAGCAGGACGACGTTGACGCCCTCCTGGCCGAGGAAGCCGAGCGAGCGGCTCTCGGTGTACTTGTCGACCAGCCGGGCGACCGTCTCCACCGGCAGCTTGCGCTCCTTGGCGACCCGGTTCACCTGCTCCTTGGCGTAGGCCACCGAGATGTGCGGGTCGAGGCCGGAGCCGGAGGCGGTCAGCGCGTCGGCCGGGACGCTCGCCGGGTCGACGCCGTCGAACTCGGCGACGGCCTTGCGGCGGTCGTCGACCGCCTTGAGCAGGTCGTCGCTGTTCGGGCCGAGGTTGCTGGCACCGGAGCTGTCGCCGGCGTAGTTGTTGGCGGAGGGGCGGGGCTGGAACCACTTCGGGTCCGGCACCGGCTCCTCCTTGGTGTCGTCCGGGTTCTTCTTGGGGAGGTTGTAGTTCTGGCCGAGCAGGCTGGAACCGATCACCTTCCCGTCGGACTTCACCAGCGAGCCGTTGGCCTTGTCGCTGAACGCGACCTGGCTGATCCCGGTGACCAGCAGCGGGTAGGCGACTCCGAGGATCACCGTGAGCACCAGCAGCACGCGCAGTGCGGTGAAGTGGGTGCGGACGGTGGTCGGCAGGGGCTTGGACATGGCGTTTCTCTCCTTCCCTGCGTCAGCTGAGGCCGGGGATGAACTGGACGATCAGGTCGATCAGCTTGATGCCGACGAACGGCACCACCAGGCCGCCGAACCCGTAGACCCCGATGTTGCGGCGCAGCAGCGAACTGGCGTCGGACGGGCGGTACTTCACGCCGCGCAGGGCGAGCGGGATCAGGCCGACGATGACCAGGGCGTTGAAGATGATCGCCGAGGTGATCGCGGACTGCGGGCTGTGCAGGCCCATGATGTTGAGGTGGCTCAGGCCCGGGTAGACCCCGGCGAACATCGCGGGGATGATCGCGAAGTACTTGGCCACGTCGTTGGCGATCGAGAAGGTGGTCAGCGCACCGCGGGTGATCAGCAGCTGCTTGCCGATCTCCACGATCTCGATCAGCTTGGTCGGGTTGGAGTCCAGGTCGACCATGTTGCCGGCCTCCTTGGCCGCCATGGTCCCGGTGTTCATCGCGACGCCGACGTCGGCCTGGGCGAGCGCGGGGGCGTCGTTGGTGCCGTCGCCGGTCATCGCGACCAGCTTGCCGCCCTCCTGCTCCTTCTTGATCAGGGCCATCTTGTCCTCGGGCGTGGCCTCGGCGAGGAAGTCGTCCACGCCGGCCTCCTCCGCGATCGCCTTGGCGGTCAGCGGGTTGTCGCCCGTGATCATGATGGTCTTGATGCCCATCCGGCGCAGCTCGTCGAAGCGCTCCCGCATGCCCTCCTTGACCACGTCCTTGAGGTGGATGACCCCGAGGACGCGGGCGGGCCTGCTACCGACCTTGGCGGCCACCACCAGCGGGGTGCCACCGGCGGCGGAGATGCCGTCGACCAGGGTGGCGACCTCGTCGCCGACCGAACCGCCGTTGTCGGTCACCCAGTTGGCGACCGAGCCGGCCGCGCCCTTGCGGACCTGGTGGACGCCGTCGGCCTCGTCCAGGTCCACGCCCGACATCCGGGTCTGGGCGGTGAACGGGACCCACGTGGCGTGCTTCAGCTCGCCCTGGGCGCGGGCCCGCAGGCCGTACTCGGTCTTGGCCAGGACCACGATCGAGCGGCCCTCGGGGGTCTCGTCGGCGAGCGAGGAGAGCTGGGCGGCGCCGGCCAGTTCGTCCGTGGACACGCCCGGGGCGGGCAGGAACTCGGCGGCCTGGCGGTTGCCCAGGGTGATGGTGCCGGTCTTGTCGAGCAGCAGGGTGTTGACGTCGCCGGCGGCCTCGACGGCGCGGCCGGACATCGCCAGCACGTTGCGCTGGACGAGACGGTCCATGCCCGCGATGCCGATCGCGGAGAGCAGCGCGCCGATGGTGGTCGGGATGAGCGCCACGATCAGGGCGACCAGGACGATCATCGACTGCGGGGCGCCCGCGAAGGTCGCCATCGGCTGGAGGGTGACAACCGCGACCAGGAAGACGATGGTCAGCGAGGCCAGCAGGATGTTGAGCGCGATCTCGTTCGGCGTCTTCTGCCGGGCGGCGCCCTCGACCAGGGCGATCATCCGGTCGATGAAGGACTTGCCGGGCTCCGAGGCGATCTTCACCACGATCCGGTCGGACAGCACCTTGGTGCCGCCGGTGACGGCGCTGCGGTCGCCGCCGGACTCGCGGATGACGGGCGCGGACTCGCCGGTGATCGCCGACTCGTCGACGGACGCGACGCCCTCGACCACGTCGCCGTCGCCGGGGATGACCTGCCCGGCCTCGACCACCACGTGGTCGCCGAGCTGGAGCGCGGTTCCGGGGACCTCCTCCTCGGCGTCACTGGCCGGCCAGTTGGTGAGGCGGCGGGCGACGGACTCGGTCTTGGTCTTGCGCAGGGTGTCGGCCTGGGCCTTGCCGCGGCCCTCGGCCACGGCCTCCGCCAGGTTGGCGAAGATCGTGGTCAACCAGAGCCAGACGGTGATGGCCCAGGCGAACACCGACGGGTTGGCGATCGCGGAGACGGTGGTGACCACCGAGCCCACCTCGACCACGAACATCACCGGGTTCTTGACCATCACCCGGGGGTCGAGCTTCTTCACCGCGTCCGGCAGGGAGGCGACGATCAGCTTCGGGTCGAGGAGGCCGCTCTGCACTCTGTGCGGCGCGGCGGGCTCGGCCTTGTCGGCCGGTGCGGGGTTGAGCGTAGGGGTGGACATCAGGAGAGACCTTCCGCGATCGGCCCGAGAGCCAGGGCCGGGAAGTAGGTGAGGCCGACGACGATCAGGATCACGCCCGACAGCAGGCCCACGAACAGCGGCTTGTGGGTGGGCAGGGTGCCCGGGGTGGCCGGCACCGGCTGCTGCTGGGCGAGCGAACCCGCCAACGCCAGCACGAAGACGATCGGCAGGAAGCGGCCGAAGACCATCGCCAGGCCGAGCGCCGTGTCGTACCAGTCGGTGTTGACGGTGATGCCCGCGAAGGCCGAACCGTTGTTGTTGGCGGCCGAGGTGAAGGCGTACAGCACCTCGGAGAAGCCGTGGGCGCCCGAGTTGAGCATCCCGGCCCGCTCGCCCGGCAGCGCCATCGCCACGCCCGTGCCGACCAGCACGATGGTCGGGGTGGTGAGGATGTACAGCGAGGCGAACTTCATCTCGCGGCCGCCGAGCTTCTTGCCCAGGTACTCCGGGGTGCGCCCGACCATCAGACCGGCGACGAACACGGCCACGACGGCGAGGATCAGCATGCCGTACAGGCCGGAGCCCACACCGCCGGGCGCGATCTCGCCCAGCATCATGTTGAAGATCGTGATCCCGCCGCCGAACGGCGTGAACGAGTCGTGGAAGGAGTTCACCGCACCGGTCGAGGTCAGCGTGGTCGACGTGGCGAACAGGGCACTGGCCGCGATCCCGAAGCGCTGCTCCTTGCCTTCCATCGCACTGCCCGCGGCCTGGAGGGCGGTGCCGTGGTGCTGCGACTCGGCGAGGGTCATCAGGGCGGTCGAGGCCACCCAGAAGAGGCCCATCACCGCGACGATGGCGTAGCCCTGGCGGTTGTCGCCGACCATCCGGCCGAAGGTCCGGGGCAGGGCGAACGGGATCAGCAGGATGAGGAAGATCTCGAGCCAGTTGGTGAACCCGGTCGAGTTCTCGAACGGGTGCGAGGAGTTCGCGTTGAAGAAGCCGCCACCGTTGGTGCCCAGCTCCTTGATGACCTCCTGGGAGGCCACCGGGCCGCCCGGGATCTTCTGGATCTCACCGGTGAGGGTGTGCGCCTCGGTGAAGCCGTGGAAGTTCTGGATCAGGCCGTTGGCGGCCAGGACCAGCGCGAACACGATCGCCAGCGGCAGCAGGAGACGGAGGTTGATCCGGACGAGGTCCACCCAGAAGTTGCCGACCCGGTCGGTGCGGTTGCGGGTGAAGCCCCGGATCAGCGCGGCGACGACGGCGATGCCGACGGCCGCGGAGACGAAGTTCTGCACCGCCAGGCCCGCCATCTGCACCAGGTGGCCCATCGCGGACTCGCCGCTGTAGGACTGCCAGTTGGTGTTGGTGACGAAGGAGATCGCGGTGTTCCAGGCCTGGTGGCCCTCCATCTGCTGGACGCCCAGGTTCAGCAGCAGGTAGCCCTGGAGCCGGATCAGGCCGTAGAGGAAGAGCACCGAGACGGCCGAGAAGGCCAGCACCGAGCGCAGGTACACCGGCCAGCGCTGGTCGGCGTCACCGTCGACGCCGATCACCTTGTAGATGCCGCGCTCGACTCTGAGGTGCTTGGCGGAGGTGAGGAGCTTGGCGATGTAGTCGCCAAGGGGGCGGTAGCACAGGGCCAGCGCGCCGACGAGGGCGAGGGCCTGCAGCCAGCCCGCGAGAGTGGATCCCATGTCAGAACTTCTCCGGGAAGATCAGCGCCACGACGAGGTAGCCGACGAGCGCGACGGCCACGACCAGACCAGCGATGTTCTCGGCACTCATGCGTCCACCTCGCTTCGCTCGGCAGCCGCTTCGCGCCACACGCGCCTCTGGATGGTTCGTTCACTGCGCTCACTCACAGCTTCTCCACCCCCCGCGCGATCAGGGCGATGACGGCGAACACGGCGACCGTGACACCGACGTAGATGAGATCGGACATGGGCTCCACCAGCGTGGTTCGGGGGATGCCGCGACCGGGCCGAATGGCTTCCGTACGGCGCCGGCGGACGACCGGCAGAGGAAGCAAACCAGCCGTCTAAGGCGCGTTAGGGAGCCCTGACGCCCTCCATACGGGTGACAGCGGTCCGTTGACGCGACCTTGACGCCCGCTTCACCGGGCCGAGACCACCGTGATCGGGCCGAGACCTGGGGTGCTTCGGGTAGGGCGCCGCGGTACGGGGTGGGCACGCGCCGGGCGGGCACGCGCCGGGCCCCGGTACGACACGGCGTCGTACCGGGGCCCGTCCGTCGCGCCTACCGGGGCGGTCGGGTCACATCCGCATCCGCAGCCGGCAGACCACCGCGTCGGTGTGCCGGCGCAGGGCGCGGTCGATCACGGCGCCGCGCCGGTTCTGCAGCGCCCGCTGCCACCAGTGCGCGGGCTCGACCTCGGGGATCAGCACGGTGAGCCGGTCGTAGGCGTGCTCCTCGCCCAGCCGGTTGACGAAGTCGGCTATCGGCTGGCCGAGCCGCCGGTGGTCCTCCGGGATCTCCAGCAGCGGCACGCCGGGCTGCCACAGCTCCCAGTCCCGGCGCAGCGCCTCGGCGTCCGCCGGATCGTGCACCACGGTCACCGCGAACACCTCGTCGCCCAGCGAGAGCGCCGCCGACAGGCCGTCCCGGGTGAGCCGGGTGATCGCCGTCACCGGGACCACCACCAAGCTGCGCCGGCGGGTCACTGGGCCCGGCACCCGGCCGAGCTCCAGCCGCTCGCCGATCCGCCCGTAGCTGCGGTGGATCGCCTCGAACAGCACCACCAGCAGGGGCAGGGCCACCACGATGCCCCAGGCGCCCTCGGTGAACTTGGTGCCGGTCACCACGAGGGTCGCGACGCCGGTCAGCAGCGCGCCGAAGCCGTTCAGCGCGGCCTTCCACCGCCAGCCGGCCGGACGGTTCAGGTGCCAGTGCCGGACCATGCCGACCTGGCAGATGGTGAAGCCGACGAACACGCCGATCGAGAAGAGCGGCACCAGGTCGTTGACGTCGCCGCCGGAGCCGACCAGCAGCGCGGCCGACACCGCGGCCAGGAACAGCACGCCGTACCGGTACACCTGGCGGTCGGCGCGCAGCGCGAAGACGTGCGGGAGGTGGTTGTCCCGGGCGAGCAGGTCCATCAGCACCGGCAGGCCGCCGAACGAGGTGTTGGCGGCGAGGCCGAGCAGGACCACGGTGGCGAACTGGACGACGAAGAAGCCGACGCCGTGGCCGAGCGAGGCGTCCGCGAGCTGGGCGAGCACGGTGACGCCGTCGACCGGCTGGAGGTGGAAGCGGCCGATCAGCACGGCCAGGCCGATCAGCATCACGCCGAGCAGGGCGCCCAGCGCGACCTCGGTGTGCTGGGCCCGCTTCACCCGCGGGGTCCGGAAGGAGGGGACGGCGTTGGCCACCGCCTCCACGCCGGTCAGCGCCGAGCAGCCGGCCGCGAAGGCCTTGAGCAGCAGCAGCGCGCCGACCGCGGTGGCGTTCTCGGCGAGCACCGAGGCGTGGCCGGCGGCGGCCGCGGTGCTGGCCGGGGCGTCCCGGAACAGGCCGACCACGATGATCGCCAGGATGGAGAGCACGAAGACGGCGGTCGGCACCAGGAACAGGCGGGCCGACTCGGCGATGCCGCGCAGGTTGACGGCGGTCACCAGGGCGAGCACGCCCAGGCAGAGCCAGACCCGGTCGTGGTACAGGCCGGGGATCGCGGAGGTCAGCGCCGCCACTCCGGCGGTCACCGAGACCGCGACGTTCAGGATGTAGTCGATCACCAGCGAGGCGGCCGCGGTCAGCGCCGTCCGGCGCCCCAGGTGGGCCTTGGCGACCGCGTACGAGCCGCCGCCGTCCGGGAAGGCCGCGATCACCTGCCGGTAGGAGGCGACCAGCACCGCGAGCAGGACGGCGATCGCCACCGTGACCGGCACCGTGAAGCCCAGCCCGTACGCACCGGCCGAGGCCAGCACCAGCACGACCGCCTCCGGGCCGTAGGCCACCGAGGCCATCGCGTCCAACGACAGCGCCGCCAGGCCGCCGAGGGCGCTGAGCCGGTGCCGTTCGTCGCCCGCCCCGGTATCCGGCGGTTCGTCGGCCGTGACGGCCGGGCTGGAGATGGCGCTGGACATCGGACGGACCTCCGCAGTCGGTAGTTGCTCCGAATCCTGCGGTTCGCGCGCCCGCGCCGAGCCCGTCCCCTACGCGTTCCTGACGCCGTCACCAGCGCCCTTGACGCGGCCTTGACGCCGCCGCCGTACGGCGGAAGGGGTGCTTGGCGGGGGTGGGGTGAGCCGTTGTCCCGGCGGGCGCCGGTTGGGAAGACGATCAGCTCGGTCGAAGGACTCCCACCCCCGGGCTCCCACTCTGCTGCCTGGCCGAGGTAATTGCAAGCAATGCGCAATAAGTGCCGGCAGCCACCCCGAACGGACCCGCTGGTCGGCCCCGCCGGACGGCCCGCCGTTCGATTCCGCCCGACAGCACGAAAAAGCCCCCGATCCGCGTTTCCGCAGATCGGGGGCTGTTCCTATCCGGTGGCTGGTGCAGGGTTCGAACCTGCGTAGCTTGCGCGACAGATTTACAGTCTGCTCCCTTTGGCCGCTCGGGCAACCAGCCAGGATGGTGTCTCGCGGGGCTTCTCGGCTCCGTTCGACGTGGTAAACCATACCTGATCCCGGGGGGTGCTACGCCACTCGATAGATCACGCGATGATCAAGGACCGCCGCGCGGCGGTCACGGGCGGGGCCCGGGTGGCGCTGGATAGGCTTGGGCGGCGGGCGCCCGGTGGGGCGGGCCGTGTCAGTGAAGCCAGAGCATCAAGGAGACCAACACCCATGGCCGACTCCAGTTTCGACATCGTCTCGAAGGTCGAGTGGCAGGAGGTCGACAACGCGATCAACCAGACCTCCCGCGAGATCGCCACCCGCTTCGACTTCAAGGGCGTGGGCGGCGAGATCAAGCGCTCCGGCGAGAAGATCGAGATGAAGGCCAACGGCGAGGAGCGCGTGCTCGCCATCCTGGACGTGCTGCAGACGAAGTTCGTCAAGCGCGGCCTGTCGCTGAAGGCTCTGGACGCCGGTGAGCCGCAGCTGTCCGGCAAGGAGTACAAGATCTTCGCGGACATCAAGGAGGGCATCACCACGGAGGATGCCAAGAAGGTCGCGAAGATCATCCGGGACGAGGGTCCGAAGGGCGTCAAGGCCCAGGTCCAGGGCGACGAGCTGCGCGTCAGCTCCAAGAGCCGCGACGACCTCCAGGCCGTCCAGGCCCTGCTCAAGGGCAAGGACCTCGACTTCGCGATCCAGTTCGTGAACTACCGCTAGTCGACCCCCGGTCGGCCCGCCCCCGTGCGCGGGTGGGCGGCAGGACGGCACGGCCCCGCTCCCGGGTTCGGGGGCGGGGCCGTTCGCGTCGGTGCGGCCGGTGCGGCCGGTGTGGCAGGGCAGCGGGACGGCCGGACGGCCGTGCGGTCAGAGCGCCGCGGCGAGCTCCTCGGCGATCGCGGCGGCGAAGGCGTCGACGTCGGCCTCGGTGGTGTCGAAGGAGGTCATCCAGCGCACCTCGCCGCTCTGCACGTCCCAGGTGTAGAAGCGGAAGCGCTTCTGCAGGGCCTCGGTGGCGGCCGGCGGTAGCACGGCGAAGATCTGGTTGGCCTGCACCGGGCGGTCGATCCGGATGCCGGGCAGGTCCCGGACGGCCGAGAACAGCCGCTGGGTCATCGCGTTGGCGTGGGAGGCGCTGCGCAGCCACAGGTCGGTGCCCAGGAGGGCCTCGAACTGGACCGAGACGAAGCGCATCTTGGAGGCCAGCTGCATCGAGGTCTTGCGCAGGTAGCGCATGCCCTGGACGGCCTCCGGGTTCAGCACCACGACCGCCTCGCCGAACAGCAGGCCGTTCTTGGTGCCGCCGAGCGAGAAGGCGTCCACGCCGGCGTCGGTGGTGAAGGCCCGCATCGGGACGCCCAGGGTGGCGGCGGCGTTGGCCAGCCGGGCACCGTCGAGGTAGACCTTCATGCCCAGGCCGTGCGCGTGGTCGCAGATCGCCCGGATCTCCTCGGGCGTGTAGCAGGTGCCGACCTCGGTGGACTGGGCTATCGAGACGACGGCGGGGCGGGCCCGGTGCTCGTTGTCGAAGCCGTAGGCCTGGCGGTCGATCAGCTCGGGGGTGAGCTTGCCGTCCCAGGCCGGGACGGTGAGCAGCTTGAGGCCGGCCATCACCTCCGGCGCACCGCCCTCGTCCACGTTGACGTGCGCGCTCTCGGCGCAGACCAGGGCGTCCCGGCGGTCCATCATGGCCTGCAGCGCGACCACGTTGGCGCCGGTGCCGTTGAACACCGGGAACACCTCGGCGGACGGGCCGAAGTGGCCGCGGAACACCTCCTGGAGGTGCTCGGTGTAGACGTCCTCGCCGTAGCTGACCTGGTGGCCGCCGTTGGCGACGGCGATCGCCGCCAACACCTCGGGGTGGACGCCCGCGTAGTTGTCGCTGGCGAAGGCGCGGAGCTCGGGGTCGTGTCGTCGCTGCGGGGTCATCGGGTGCTGTTCCTCCACTGGAACGGGGTTGCCGGAACGGGGTTGGTCGTCACCGGCTCTGTCGTCACCGGCTCTGTCGTCACCGGGTTGGTCGTCGCGGGGTCGGTCGTCACGGGGTCGGTGGTCACGGCCGGGCCGGTTCGACGTCGAGCCGGTACTCGGCCATGATCCGGCGGGCCGCGGCCCGCACGCTCCGCTCGTCCGGCCCGGTCAGCCGGAAGCGGCCCGGGACGTGGAAGTAGCCGCCGGTGCCGTCGTACACGGCGCCGGGCTCGGGCAGCACCTCGGCGTACACCTGCGGCACCACGCCCTTCATCGGGGTGCGGTCCAGCACCCGGGCGGGCCGGACGGCGGGCTCGGGCATGACGACCCAGCCGGCGCTGGCGTGCTCGAAGCCGCGGCCGGCCGACTCCAGCGGGAGGCCGAGCACCGTGCGGAAGGTCTCCGCCATCAGGTCGATGCCGTGCACCTCCCGGTGGACGAAGGGGACCTCGGCGCCGCCGGGGCGCATGCCGACCTCCAGGAAGACCGGTTCGCCGCTCGGCCGGCGGATCACCTCCAGGTGGAAGCAGCCAGTCTCCAGGCCGAGCGCCCGGACGCAGGCGAGCGCGAAGGCGGCGAGCTCGTCCCGCAGCGCGCCCGGGTCCAGGAACACCGAGCCGAGCGGGCGGCCCTCGGTGAACTCCAGCGGGGTGTTGACGTAGCCGGAGACGCTGACGAAGTGCTCGCGGCCGTCCGCGAGCACCCCGTCGACGTGGTAGATCTCCGAGGAGACGTACTCCTCGCACTCGTACTCCTCGGCGTCGGTCTCCGCGAGCGCCGCCGTCAGGGCAGCGGAGTCGTGGACGATCCGGACGCCGGCCGAACCGGCCCGGGCCCGCGGCTTGAGGACCATCGGGAAGCCGACCGCGCGCTCCAGCTCGGCGGCCGACGCGCCGCCCGCCAGCGCGGCGAACCGCGGCACCGCCAGCCCGGCCGCGGCCACCCGCTCCTTCATCACCACCTTGTCCTTGAACGCCCGCACCAGGTCGGCCGAGGGGCCGGGGGCGCCGACCGCCTCGCGCACCCGGGCGGCCGTCAGCACGTCGTACTCCGACAGGCCGACCACGCCGTCGAAGTCACCGTGCCGCTCCCGCAGTTCCAGCGCGGCCGCCAGGACGGTGGCGAACTCCAGGTCGGGCACGGTGACCACGCGCCCGGGCTCGATCGGGCCGAGCGCGGGCACGCCGTCGGGCGTGGTGACGACCGAGAGGTCGCAGGGGTGGCCGGCGCAGTACCGCCGGTACTCGGCGTCCTCGTCGTCGTACCGGTTGACGACCAGGTAGTGCGGGTGTTCAGGCACGCGGGGGCTCCGAAGGGGTGGTGGGGATCAGCTCAGGGTTTCCGGCAGGCAGGCGGCGAAGTCGGCCGCGGTGACCGGGGTGAACCACCGCCGGTGCGCGACGGTGGCCGGGGCCGGGCGCTCCGGGAAGGCGGCGAAGCCCGGGTCGCCGGTGCCGCCGAGCCGTCGCCAGAGCTCGGCGGCGAAGTCCGGCATGATCGGGAAGCCCAGCAGGGCCAGCCCCTTGAGCCACCAGTAGGCCTGGTCGGGGGTGCGGTCGGCGCCGGGGAGGGCGTCGATCCGGTCGATCCAGGAGTCCAGCACCGCGCCGGCCTCGGCCATCCGCACGGTCGGGCCGTCCAGGGCGCGCTCCAGCCGGTCCAGGTGCTCGTCGAGCACGGCCAGCTCCGACGCGGGGAGCGCCGCCGGTGCGGCCGGCAGCCGCTCCCAGGCGGCGGCGATCCGGTCCTCCAGGACGCCGGCCAGCCGGTGGTTGGCGGTGTCCAGGAACTCCTTGGGCTCGAAACTGGTCTGCGAGGTCTCCGGGTTGACCAGGGCGAGGTGGTAGCGGACGGCGTCCGGGGTGAGCCCGCGGACCTTCGCGACGCCCGAGGCGGTGATCGCGTGCCGGCGGCTGGTGGAGAACTTCTCCCCGGCCAGCTGGTAGAACTCGTTGATCAGCACCCGGTCGTACGGCCGGGTGTCCCCGTGCACCAGGGCGACGGCGTTGATGCAGATCAGCGCGGACACCACGTTGTCGCAGCCGAGGCTGGTCACCGTGACCACGTCGGAGTCGGGCGAGAAGGAGTTGGCCTCGGCGCCGATCCGCTGCCGGTGGATCTCGCCGAGCAGCCGGGCGAACATGAATCCGCCGGTGTACGAGAACAGGCTGGACGGGACGCCGTCCTCGCCGCCGGCCAGCGTCATCCCCCAGGTCTCGGGAACGCTCAGCCGGATACTGGCGCCGCCCCGGCCGAGCAGCGACCGGACGGTCGAGCGGTACCGCTCGGCGAGGTCCAGCCGGTCGAACTCGGGCTCCAGCTCGGCCAGTCCGGCGGTGCGCAGGAAGCGGGTGGCGATCTGCCGCCACTGCCAGTCGGCGTCCGTGGCCAGCCGCGGGCGCGGCTCGACCACCTCCTCCGGGCGGAAGTGCGCGCCGCAGCCCTCGCAGAAGTAGCTGGCCACCTCGGTGCCGCAGTCCGGGCAGCGGCCGAGCAGCAGCGGGCCGACCACGAAGCGGCCGGCGGTCGGCTCGTACGGGACCTTCTCGATCAGCGTGCTCACCGCGCCGCGGGCGTCCAGCCGGGCGACGCTCTCGTCGATCTCGCGCTGGAACAGGCCGTGCCAGGGCTCCTCGGCGGGGTTGACGAACTCGTCCATGCCGATCCGCAGCGCGGCGAGGTCGGCCTGCATGACCTCGTGGTAGTGGGCGACGATCTCCCCCGGGTCGACGCCGTCGACCCGGGCCTTCATGGCGACCCAGGGCTCGTAGGCGTCGGTGCCGGTCATGATCGCCGGACGGTCGCCGCGCATCCGCAGGAAGCGGGCGAGCGCGTCGACCCGCAGGAAGGGGCCGGCGATGTGGCCCAGGTGCAGGTGCCCGTTGGGGGTGGGCTCCGGGGGGACGAGCAGGTAGTGACGGGGGGTGGCGTTGGTTCGCATCGTGGTCCTCAGGGGCTGTCGGGAGGTCAGTCGAGGCCCAGCAGGGCGAGCGCGCCCTCGGCCATGGCCGGGGCGAGCCGGAAGCCGGAGCCCGCGCCACCGGTCGCCAGGACGACGCCGTCCAGGCCGTCCAGCGGGGTGATCAGCGGGGCGAAGTCCGGCAGGTAGAGGTCGGCACCGGTCCGGCAGCCGGTGAACTCGGGCCGGAAGCCGGGGAGTTGCTCGGCCAGGATGGCCTCGGCCAGGGCCCGGTCGGCCGGGTTCGGCGCCAGCCGGGTGCGCTCGGGCGGGCAGTCCCAGTCGCTGCTGGTGATGCTGTAGCACCAGTCCCGGCCGTCCCCGACGGGCAGCAGAAAGGCGTCCGGCTCGTCCAGCACCAGCAGCGGGCGGTGCCCGCCGGGCTCTCCGCCGCGCAGCCGGTAGGCGACGATCTTCTTGGTCCGGGCGCCGAACCGCTTCGCCGTCGCGGCGAAGGGGCCGGTCAGGGCGGCGGCGCCGGGGGCGGCCAGCACCCGGCGGGCGGTCAGTTCGCCGCCGTCCTCGGCGATCAGCCGGTAGCCGTCCGCGCAGGGCTCGACGGCGCGCACCGCGAAGCCCTCGGCCAGGTCGCGCCGCGGGCCGTCGGCGGGGTCCCCACCGGTGAGCGGCCGGAGCAACTGCTCGACGGCTTCGGCCGGTTCGGTGAACGTCGCCTCGGCGGAGCGGCGCAGCTCGGTGCCCGCCCCGCCGACCGGTCCGCCGAACACGGCCCGCAGCCGCGCCTCCTGCTCGGAGCGGCAGGGCGCCAGCGCGTCGCCGACCAGCTGGCCGTCGACCCCGGCCGCGCCACCGGCCGGCAGCACCCAGTACGCACGCCGCGTCCGGGCGTTCAACGCCGGTGCGAGTGCGGCCAGTTCGGCCCGGAGTTCGAGGCTCCGGCGGGCCAGCGCCCGCTGCTCCTCGGTCCGCCCGGCCGGGATGTCCACCGCGAGCGAGCGGACGGTCGAGCCGTCGTGCACGGCGCCCGCGCAGACCGCGACCACCGAGGCGCCGGGGTGGCGCAGCGTGGCCAGGCCTACGGCGGTGGCGCCGACGATGCCGGTGCCGATCACCGCGAGGTCGTACGTCCCGCGCGCGCTCATGCGTCGGCTCCCCGCCACCAGATGGAGAGCACCGTCATCTCCTCGTCGGCGGTGTGCAGCCGGTGCTCCTCGCCGCCCGGGAGCGCGTACAGCCCGCCCGGGCGGGCCGGGTGCTCGCGGCCGCCGCAGGTGATCACCCCGTGGCCGCGCTGGACCAGCCACAGCTCCTGGGAGGCGTGGCAGTCGGCCATGGTGGCCGAGTGCGGGGGCACGGTGAACACCGCCAGGTTGACGGGCAGCCGGCCGACGGCCGCGAGGACCTCGGCCGCGTCCAGGTCGGCCTCCAGGCTGGAGGTGCCGGTCTCGTCGACGTCGGGCGCGAGGTAGCCGACCTCGACGGACCGCCCCTCGGCCGCGGCGCCCGCGCCGACCTTCTCATTCAGCTGATGCATCGTCAGGAACCCCCGTTCGTACGGATGCTGTCGAGGATCACCCGGCTGCGCCAGGCGAGCAGGCCGAGGTTGGGATCGGTGATGCCGAACGCGTGCCGGGCACCGTTCTGCAGGTAGATCCGGTGGTCGTCCGGCCCGTCCCACTCCACCGAGTAGTCCGCCCGGACGACCGGGAGCCCGTCCTCCAGCCGCAGCCGTCCGGCCAGGGCGCCCAGGCACTGGGGCAGTCGCTGGACGTAGCCGGTCGCCAGCACGACGGCGTCGCAGTCCACCGCGGTCCCGCCCTCGGCGGACTTGAGCTCCAGCCGCAGCCCGTCGGCCTGCTCGGCGAGCCCGGCGACCTCGTGCCCGGGCAGCAGCCGGATCAGCTCCGGGCGCCCCTCGACGTGGCTGGTCAGGTAGACGATCCGGTACAGCTCGGCCAGCAGACCCTCGTTGACGCCGTCGCTGGCGTACTTCTGCTCGGCCAGCAGGGCGGCGCGCTGTTCCTTGGGCCGTCCGAAGAACTCCTGGGCGGCCTCCGGCAGGTACAGGTCGTTGGTGAAGGCCGACTCGTCCAGCGGCAGGAAGCCGGGCCGCCGGCTGACCCAGGTGAGCCGTTCCGGGCGGGTCTGGCCGACCAGCAGGTGGCGGACGATCTCGGCGCCGCTCTGCCCGCCGCCGACCACGGCGACCCGGCGGCCGGCCAGGGCCTCGGCGTGTTGGACGAACTCGCTGGAGTGGAACACGGCCGGCCCGGTGGCGCCCTCCAGCACCGGCGGCAGGTACGGCTGGGGGCCCGCGCCGAGGACGAGGTGCCGGGAGCGGAAGCTGCCCCGGGAGGTCTCGGTCTCGAAGTGGTCGCCGCGGAACCGGACCTCCGTCACGTCGTGGTCGTAGCGGACGGTGTCGCCGAGCTGGTCGGCCACCCAGCCGAGGTACTGGTTGAACTCGGCGCGGTGGACGGCCGGGAAGCGGGCGGTCAGGAACTGGTAGAACCGGCCCTTGGCGGCGAGGAAGGCCAGGAAGGAGAACCGGCTGGTCGGGTCGACCGGGGTGACCAGGTCCTTGAACGGCGAGTTCTGCAGGGTGGCGTCGGGGAGCAGCAGCCCCGGGTGCCAGGCGGGCCGTTCGCGGCGGTCCAGGTGCAGTCCGGTGGTGCCCGGGTGGGCTTCGGCCTGGGCGGCCAGGCTGAGGTTGGCCGGGCCGGCGCCGACCGCCAGGTAGTCGAGGAGCTCGCTCACCGTTCCTCCTCCGCTTGCGGGTTGATCCGGACGGCGGCGTCGACCGCGCCGCGCAGCGCGGTGGCGGCGGCCGGGGAGTCGGCGGTGAAGACCGCCTGGCCGAGCCGGCAGCGGAAGTCGTCCAGGTGCGGGTGGATCGGGTCGCCCGGGGCGAGGTCGAGCCGGACCTCGCGCACGCCCGGCAGGGCGGCCGCGGTGTCCAGGCCGGTGGCCCGGTCGAAGCGGGTCTCGCCGGGGGCGGTGAAGAAGTGGATGCCGGCGACCGCCGCGACCGGCTCGCCGAAGGCACCGGTCTCCTGCGGGTCGAGGCCGAGCAGCCCGGCCAGCCAGACCCTGGGCAGGCTGACGCCGGTGGCGAGCTGGGCCAGTTCGGCGATCCGGTCGCCGCCCATTCGGGCGCCGATCTCGACCAGGGCCGGGCCCTGGGCGGTGAGCCGCAGTTCGCAGTGGAACGGCCCGACGGTCAGGTTGACCGCCCGGACGACACCCTGGACGTACTCCTCGATCGCGGCCGACGCCTCGGCCGACAGGGCGGCGGGCAGCTGGTGGCCGATCTCGGCGAAGTACGGCTCTGGCGCGAGGAGCTTCTCGGTCACCGCGACGACGGTGGTGGTGCCGTCGAGGACGTAGCCCTCGACGCTGTACTCCGGCCCGTCCAGGTACTCCTCGACCAGGGCCCGCTCGATCATCGGGCGGCCGAGGTCGACGAAGTCGTCGGTGCTGAGCCGGCGGTACGCGGCGGTCAGCTGCTCCAGGTCGTGGACCACCGAGACATGGAGGCTGCCGGACTGGTCCACCGGCTTGACCACGCACGGGAAGCCGGTGTGCTCGGCGGCCTTCGGGAGGTGCTCGTCGGAGCTCACCTCCAGGAAGCGCGGGCTGCGCAGCCCGGCGGCCTCGACCGCCTCGCGCATCCGGGTCTTGTCCCGGACCTGCTCCACCGTCCGCACGTCCAGGCCGGTCAGGCCCAGCTCGGCGGCGAGGTGCGCGGCGTTGGGGACGTAGACGTCGCAGCCGGGGAAGACCGCGGACAGCGGGAGGCGCTCGTGCAGCTCGCGGACCGCGGCGAGCAGGGCGGGCAGGTCGTTGGTCTCGACGGTCACCAGTTCGTCGATGCGGTCGCGCAGGTGCGCGGGCATCACCCGGTCCTCGGTGTCCGCGCTGGCGACCACGACGCCGATCCCCAGGTCGAGGGCGGCCTCCACCAGCAGCACACCCCCCGAGAGGGCTTCGATCACGAGGATGCGCCGGTCGGAATGCTTGGTCATCGTGCTATGTCTTCCCGTTCGTGGGCCACGGGCGCCGCTCCGGCGTCGTGGTGGTGGGGGTCGTGAGGGTGGTGGCGGTCGGCGGGGGTCGGGCGGTCGGCGGGGGTCGGGCGGCCGGCCCGGGCCAGCCCGGGCAGCAGCGCGAGGGTCAGGACCAGCACCCCGACCGAGGCCACCCGCAGCAGGGTGGCCGGGTCCACCGAGGAGCCGGCCAGGGCGAGGGTCGCCCCGGCGACGGGCATCGGCGCCACCAGCAGCAGGCCGAAGGCGGCGACCGCGCTGCCGAACTCCCCGGTCGGCACCCGCTCGGCCCTGGTGGTGCGCAGGTAGACGCTGAACAGCGAGTCCAGGGCCAGGAACACCCCGAGGGCGACGCCGAACAGCGCCAGGTCCGGGGCCGCGGACAGCCCCAGGCAGACCAGCGCGGAGGCGAGGGCCAGGCCGATGCCGTAGCGCCACAGTCCGAGCCGGCCGATCAGCCAGGGGGCGATGCCGACCACCGCGATCGAGGCGACACCGGCCGCCGAGTAGACGAAGCCGAGCGCGCTCTCCGAGACGCCGTACCGGGTGGCGACCAGCGCCGGGGCGCTGCCGATCAGCAGGCTGAGCAGGTAGTTCAGCCCCATGGTCAGCAGCACCACGCTGCGCAGCACCGGATCCCGTACGGTCCGGCGCAGGCCGGCCAGCGGGGACGGCGCCGCGTCCGGGTCGGCCCTGCCCTCGGGCAGGGCGAGGGCCAGCAGCAGGCTGACCGCGTAGCCGGCTCCCGCGGTGGCGACGAACACCACCGGTGGGAACAGCAGCAGCAGTCCGCCGAGGGCGGGCCCGGCGATGATGGCGGCCTGCTCCAGGCCGGTCAGCACCGACTGGGTGCGGGCCGCCCGCTCCGGCGGGGTGAGCAGCCGCCCGGCCTTCTCGCCGGCCACGAAGGTCTGCTCGAAGAACGCGCCGGACAGCATGCCGAAGACCAGCACCACGGGCACCGCGGTGCTCGGCCGGAGCAGGATCAGCAGGCAGCAGACGGCCGCCAGGGCGAGCCGCCCCGCGTCGCTGACCAGGAAGATCTGGCGGATCGACAGCCGGTCCACCAGGTAGCCCGCGCCGGCCAGCGAGAGCAGACGGGGCGTCCAGGTCAGCACCACGGCCAGGCCCGACCAGGTGAGCCCGCCGGTCACCCGGTAGCAGAGCAGGGGGATCCCGAAGACCAGGAGGTTGTCGACCAGCCAGCCGATCGAGCGCAGCGCGAAGTAACCCACCGTACGGCCGGACGCCATGGAAGTTCCCCCGTGAACCTCGGAAATCGCCACCCCGGCCGGGCTGTTCGGAGCCCGGCATGGGCACGACCGTAGCCCGTCGGAAACGGAAAAGCTAGATCCGTTTCCTGCCCCGACATGAAGATCTGTTCCCATCTGACGCTGCGACAGGAAGATCTGTTGGCAGGTGCCGGGACGACGACAAGGCCCCGCTCCCGGACCGGGGAGCGGGGCCCTGCGCGGCGGCCGACGGGGGCCGGCCGGTCACGACCGGCTGATGACGGTCAGCCGGTGGCGGGGTGGGAGTGGGCGGCGCCGGCGCTCAGCGCCCGCGCCTGGGCGCGCAGGGCGTCGAGCTGCTCCTGGAGGCCCGCGGGGGCGGAACCTTGGTGCTGCCGGGACGGGCTCGCGGCGGTGCCCGGGACGGTGGGCAGCGTCGGCACGCTCGGGACCTGGCCGAGCAGGGCCTGCAGCGCGGCGAGGAGCTGCTGGACGAGGCCGCCGACGTCGGGGACGGCCGAGGTCACCGTCGAGAGCAGGCCGGTGACCAGCTTGACGACGTCGCCGAGGGCCGCGCTCGGGTCCGGCGTGGCCGGGACGGCGGGGAGCGTCGGGAGCGTCGGCGTGTCGGGCACGGCGGGGGTGTCCGGCACGGCCGGGGTGTCGGGCACGGCCGGGGTGTCCGGCACGGCGGGCGTGTCCGGCACGGCGGGGGTGTCGGGGGCCGTGGGCGGGTCGACGACCGGGAGGGTGGCCGGCGGTGCCGGGACGGTCACCGGGGCAACCGGGACGACGGGGGCGGAAACGGGGGTGCGGGGGGCCGCGGCTCCGTGGCCGGCGGCGGTGGCGGACGCCGTGGCGACCATGGTCAGCGCGAGGGCTGCGGTCAGCGCCGCGGCCATCCGGGTGGCACGCATGGGTACTGCTTCCTCTCGGTGCGAGATCAGGCGAGATCGCCTGACTCACACCGTGCGGTCGCCGTCCGGACCCGGCCACCGCAGGTACGCCGAACGGCGGCGCGCCGGACGACGGTCCACCGAACGGGCCGTGGTACGACGCGCCGAACGACGGCTCAGCCCTCCGCCCACCCCGCGGTGTTGCGGTGCGCCCCCAGCCCGACCGAGTCGAACTCGTCCACCCGCCCCGCTTCGACGCGCCCGCCGAGCCACCGCAGGGCGCGCGAGATCGGGGTGCCCTCGGCCGGCGCGGGCTCGAACTCGCCACTGGCGAGCGGGCCCAGGACGACCCGGCCGTCGAACCAGACGACGGCGCGCTGAGTCCCGCCGCCACCGGAGTACTCGGCCTCGACGCAGGCGATCGGACCGGCCTTGGACCAGGCGGCGAGCCGGAGTTCGAACCCGTCGGAGTGCCCGCCGAATCCCGAGCCACCGGCGGACCTGGCCACCGCGGCGTCGCCCTGGAGCGCGGACAGCACGGCGGGGGTGACCGGGATGAGCGCCAGCCCCTGGGCCAGCGGCACCACCCGGGCCTCCGGCACCTCCGCCGCCGCCACCGTCAGCAGCTCCAACATGCCGATCAGCGCTTGGAGTTCATACGACATGCCGGCCATGCTGTCCCACCGCACCGACAGTCGGCCCGGAATTTATCGTTCCGTGCCCGCGCGGAGACCGTAGAGCAGGGTGAAGAGGGTCACGTCCACGGCGTCGTCGGCCGTACTCGGACCTTCTTCGGACAATCCGTCGAAGATCTCGGCCAGTTGGGCGCGGAGCCGGGTCAGCCGGTCCGGGTCGAGCCGGAGGGTGAAGTGCGCGAACAGCCCGGCCGACGGACCCGAACCGTCCTGCGGGAGGCTGAAATCCAGCCGGCCGTCGGCCACATGGGCGCGGAACTCGCCGCGGACCCGGTCGATCGCGGCCAGCATGGCGTCGTACGCCTCGGAGCGGGCCGGGGAGTCGGCGGTGAACATCTCCGGGGCGAGCCGGATGGAGTCCTGGGCGACCCGGTAGCGGCTCTCCACGATGCCGGAGACCAGCCGGGTGCCCGCCACCAGGACCAGCCCGGCCTTCTCCAACTGCTTGATGTGCCGGTAGAGCTTGGTCTGCGGCTCGCCGAGCTCGGCGGCGAGCTCCTTGGCGGTCAGCGGACGGTCCTCGGCGGTCTTCAACGCGCCGAGGATGGCGAGGCGCAGCGGGTCGGCCAGTGCCTTGAGCACCGCGACATCGCCCACCTGGCGCTCCTTGACCCAGGTGGTGGGCTGCTGCTGCTCGTCCCCGTCGGCGGGTTCCCGTTCGTGCTCGGCCACGGGCCCACCCTCGCAGATCGGCCGCTCCGCATGCAATCACGCCCCGGTGAGCGCTCACCCTTGCGCAATCGCTCACACGCACGCCATCATTCACGTGAGCGTGAACGGTGTCGGAGAACGCGAACGATGGGGGTCGGTCCATGACGGAGCACACCACGGCGACGGCCGAACGGACGGCGGTCGGGCAGGCGGCAGCGCCCGTACGAGCGGCAGCGCCCGGACCGGCGGACTCGCAGCCGCCCGTACCGCTGCGGCGCAACCTGCGGTTCCAGGCCCTGTGGGCCGGCACCTCCTGCGCGACCCTCGGCCTGATGATCGGCGAGACCGCCTTCCCCCTGCTGGTGCTCGCCCTCACCGGCTCGTCCACCGCCGCCGGGGCCTTCGGCGCCGTCCAGATGGCCGCCACCCTGCTGCTCGGCGTGCACGGCGGCTCGGTCGCCGACCGGTGGGACCGCCGCCGGGTGCTGGTCGCCTCCGACGCCGTCCGGCTGCTGGCCCTGGCCAGCGTCCCGGCGGCCCTGGCCCTCGACCGGCTGACCCTGACCCACCTGCTGGTGGTCGCCGCGCTGGTGGGCGCGACGATCGCCTACAGCGGCCCGGTCCGGCTGCTGGCCCTGCGCTCGGTGGTCGCGCCGGAGCAGCTGTCGCAGGCGCTCGCCCAGGACGAGGCCCGGATGAGCGGCGCCGCGCTGGCCGGCCCGCCACTGGCCGGGTTCCTGTTCGGACTCGGCCGCTCGGTGCCCTTCCTCGGCGCCGCGTTCGCCTCGCTGGTCGCGCTGACCACCGCACTGCTGGTGCGCTTCCCGGCCGGACCGGCGGCTGCGGCCGCAGCCGCAGCCGAGCAGCAGGGCCGGGAGGACCGGGCGGAGCAGGAGGAGCAGGAGGAGGGCGGCGCACTGGCCGGCTTCCGCCTCCTCGCCGCCTCCCCGCTGCTGCGCCCCGCGCTGGCCGTACTGCTGGTGATCAACCTGACCGGGGCCGCGCTGCTGCTGCCCGTCATGGTGCTGCTGCGCGAACACGGCACCAGCAGCGGCGGGATCGGCCTGGCACTGGCCGGCGAGGCGGTCGGGGCACTGGCCGGGGCGACCCTGGTCTCCCGGCTGCACCGGCTGGCCGGCCCCGGCGTGCTGCTGCTCGCGGTGGCCTGGATCGCCGTGCCGGTCCCGCTGGCACCGCTGCTGCCCGGCGGGGCGGTCACCGTGTTCGCCGCGCTGTTCCTGGTCGGCGCGGGCACCCCGGCCCTGCGGGTGATGCTCGACCTGCTGGTCTTCCGTCAGGTGCCCGACCGGCTCCGCGGCCGGGTGATCGCCGCGACCATGACGCTGCTCACCGCCGGGATGCCGGCCGGCTCCTTCGCCGCCGGCCTGCTGCTGGACCGCTTCTCCCCCGCCGTCACGCTCGTCGCGATCGCCGCCCTGCTCGCCGCCGCCCAGCTGCCCGCCACCGCGAGCCGCACCCTGCGCCGCGCCGCCTGGCCCACCGCCGCGCCGGTGGCGGCCCAGCTGGACTGAGCACGGGTCACCCGCACGGCCGCCCGCCGCATGCGGCGGGCGCGGCAACCGGGTGAACTGACCGGGTACGGCCCGCCCCCGGGGCCCTTCCCCGGCGCCCTGCCCCCGCCCTGCCCCCGCGCAGCCGAACGGGGCCGTACCGGAGGAGTCTCGATGAGTGCCACGGACGCGCCCCCGCCCGGCCCCGGGGGCGAGGTCGGCCCCGCCACCCGGGAGCGCGGCGGGGCGGTGGCCAGCCGACTGGCCACCGCCCCGCGGATGTCCTGGATCACCCTCGCCCTGATGACCACCAGCTCGGTCGCCAGCCTGCGCTCCGCCCCGACCATGGCGGTGTACGGGCTGGCCTGCGTCTTCCTCTACCTCGTCCCCGCGGTGGTGTTCCTGCTGCCGACCGCGCTGGTCTCCGCCGAACTGGCCTCCGGCTGGGAGGGCGGCGTCTACCGCTGGGTCTCGGAGGGGCTGTCGAAGCCGCTGGGCTTCCTGGCCGTCTGGTGCCAGTTCGCGATGACGATCTTCTACTACCCGTCGCTGCTGGCCTACGTGGCCTCGACCATCGCCTACGTGGTGAACCCCCGGCTGGCCAGCAACGGCCCGTACACCGCGGTCGTGATCATGGTGCTGTACTGGACCGGCGTCTGGGTCTCCGCCCGCGGGACGAAGGCGGTCGCCGGGCTGTCCTCGATGGGCCTGGTGATCGGCACCCTGATCCCCGGCACCCTGCTGGTCGTGCTCGGCTTCGTCTTCCTCGGCGAGGGCAACGCCTCCGCCGCCCCGATGGACGCCTCGCACCTGTTCCCGCAGTGGACCGGACTGGCCAGCCTGGTGTTGATCGTCAACAACTTCCTCAGCTACTCCGGCATGGAGATGAACGCGGTGCACGTCTCCTCGCTGCGCGACCCGGCCAGGGAGTTCCCGCGGTCGATGTTCACCGCCTCCGCGATGGTGCTGGCGATCTTCATCCTGCCGGCGCTGGCAATCAGTTGGGTGGTGCCGTCCAGCGAACTGAGCCTCACCGCCGGGGTGATGCAGGCCTTCGACGCCTTCTTCCAGTACTTCCACATCGGCTGGCTCACCCCGGTCATCGCGGTGGCCCTGATCGCCGCCTCGCTCGGCGGCATGCTGACCTGGCTGGCCGGGCCCTCCAAGGGACTGCTGATGATCTCCCGTCAGGAGGGCTACCTGCCGCCGTTCCTGCAGAAGCTCAACCGCGAGGGCGTCCAGCAGAACCTGCTGGTCACCCAGGGCGTGGTCACCACCGCCATCGCCCTGCTGTACGCACTGATCCCGAACGTCTCCAGCGCCTACTGGATCTTCTCGGTGATCACCACCCAGGTGTACCTGATCGTCTACCTGCTGATGTTCAGCGCCGCGATCCGGCTGCGCCGCACCCAGCCGGACCACCCGCGCGGCTACCGGGCCCCGGCCCTGGTGCCGATCTGCGTGACCGGCCTGCTCGCCTCGGCCGCCGCGATGGGCATCGGCTTCGTACCGTCCTCGCAGTTCGGCAGCGGCAGCGTCTGGTCGTACATCGGGATCGTCGGCGGCGGCCTGCTGCTCCTCGGGCTGGTCATCCCCTTCCTCTTCCTGCGGCTGCGCAGGCCGAGTTGGCGCTCGCCCGAGGCGGCGGCCGAGCTGGCCGCCCAGGAGGCGCAGGAGCTGCGCCGGACCGAAGGAGGTACCACGTCATGACCACCGGCCTGATGGCCTCCCGGCACCGCTGGATCTACCTCGGCTCGATCGTGCTGCTGGTCGCGATGCTGGTCACCGGCCTGCTGTCGTTCACCCAGCTGCACGCCACCGACCTGGCGAACGAGAAGGCCAAGGAGCTTGCCACGAGGCTGGGTTCGGCCGGCTACCCGGTGCCCACCCAGGACCAGATCACCCACACCCTCGGCGAGGACGGAGGTGCGGTCTGCGCCGACCCGGCGAACGCGCTCAACCAGGCGCAGTGGACGTACGGGATGTCCAACGGCGCGGGCGGGCCGGGCCGGCGCCCGGTGCTGTCCGACCGCGAGGTCGTCAAGGCCGAGGCGATCGTGCTCTCGGTGTACTGCCCGGACCGGCTCGCCGCCGTCCAGGACAGCATCGACGACCTCGACCTGCGCGACACCGTCCGCAAGTAGGAGCCCCAGATGACCGACGAACTCGCCCGGCGGATCCACGAGTTGATGCCCCAGGCCAAGGCCGACCTGGCCGAGCTGGTGGCCATCCCGTCCGTCGCCGATCCCCGGCAGTACCCGCCGGAGAAGTGCCGGGAGGCCGCCGAGTGGGTCGCCGCCGCGTTCACCGGGGCCGGCCTGCGCGACGTCCACCTGGAGGAGACCCCGGACGGCAGCCACGCCGTGGTCGGCCACCGCCCGCCCCCGCCCGGCGCCCCGACCGTGCTGCTGTACAGCCACTACGACGTCCAGCCCCCGCTGGACGAGGCCGCCTGGGCCTCCCCGCCGTTCCGGCTCACCGAGCGCGACGGCCGCTGGTACGGGCGCGGCGCCGCCGACTGCAAGGGCAACATCGTCATGCACCTCACCGCGCTGCGGGCGCTCGGCGAGGACGTCCCGGTCGGCCTCAAATTGGTGGTCGAGGGCTCCGAGGAGCAGGGCACCGGCGGCCTGGAGCAGTACGTGCCCCCGCACGCCGGGGAGTTGCACGCGGACGCCCTGCTGATCTGCGACACCGGCAACGCCGCCGTCGGCGTGCCCACCGCCACCACCTCGCTGCGCGGGGTGGTGAACGTGGTGGTCGGCGTCGAGGCGCTCACCGGCGACGTGCACTCCGGCATGTTCGGCGGCCCCGCCCCGGACGCCCTGGCCGCGCTGATCCGGATGCTGGACTCGCTGCGCGACGCCGACGGCGGCACCCGGATCGAGGGCCTGGACTGCACCGGCACCTGGAGCGGCGTCGGCTACGACGAGGGCACCTTCCGGACCGACGCCGGGGTGCTGGACGGCGTCCGGCTGACCGGCTCCGGCACCGTCGCCGACCGGCTCTGGGCCCGCCCCGCCGTCACCGTCCTCGGCATCGACTGTCCGCCCGTGGTCGGCTCCGCGGCCGCCGTCCCGGCCACCGCCCGGGCCCGGGTGAGCCTGCGGGTGCCGCCCGGCACCGACGCCCGGGCCGCCCAGGACGCCCTGGTCGCCCACCTGGAGGCGGCCGCGCCCTGGGGTGTCCGGGTCACGACGGAGCGGGAGAGCGCGGGCGCGCCGTTCCGGGCCGACACCGGCGGGCCCGCGTACGCCGCGCTCGACAAGGCCGCGCAGGAGGTCTACGGCAGGCCGCTGTCCTTCCTCGGCCAGGGCGGCTCGATCCCGCTGTGCAACGTGCTGGCCACCGCCTTCCCGGCGGCGGAGCTGGTGCTGATGGGCGTCGAGGAGCCGCGCTGCCTGATCCACGCGCCGAACGAGAGCGTCGACCCGGAGGAGATCCGGCGGATGGCCCACGTCGAGGCGCTGTTCCTCCGGTACTTCGCCAACAGCCGCTGACCGTGGCGCAGTCGGGCGGCGTCGGCCAGCATCGAAGGACCGGCACAGGACCCGGCACCGCAGAACCCGCACCGCAGGCCCGACGTCGAAGGACTCCGCACCGCAGGACCCGGACCAACCGCCCCACCCGGCCCCGAGGAGGAGCAACCGTGCCCCGTCCGTTCACCACCGAGGACCACGCCGCCCGGATGGCCCGGGCCACCGCCGAGGCGACGGCCGCCGGGCTGGCCGGCCTGGTGGTCGCCCCCGGCCCCGACCTGAGCTACCTGTGCGGCTACCGTCCCACCGCCGTCACCGAGCGGCTCACCGCCCTCGTCCTCACCCCCGGCCGCCGCCCCGCGCTGATCGTCCCCCGACTGGAGCGCCCGGACGCCGAGAAGGCGCTCGGCGCCCCGGCCGTCGAGCTGCTCGACTGGTCCGACGGCGAGGACCCGTACGCCACCGCCCGCCCGCTGTTCGAGCCGGCCGGGCGCTACGGCATCTCCGACAACGCCTGGGCGATGCACCTCCTCGGCCTCCAATCCGCCCTGCCCGGCGCCGGTTTCAGCTCGCTCACCGAGGTGCTGCCGATGCTGCGCGCGGTCAAGGACGGCGAGGAGCTGGAGCGCCTGGCCGCGGCCGGCGGCGCCGCGGACGCCGCCTACCGGGGCATCCTGGAGGTCGAGTTCGCCGGCCGCCGGGAGACCGACGTCGCCGCCGACCTCGGTGCGCTGCTGATCCAGTACGGCCACAGCCAGGTCGACTTCACGGTGGTCGGCTCCGGCCCCAACGGCGCCAACCCGCATCACGAGGCCGGGGAGCGGATCATCCGCACCGGGGACACCGTGGTGCTGGACTTCGGCGGCCTCAAGGACGGCTACGGCTCCGACACCACCCGCACCGTGCACGTCGGCCCGGACGTCCCGGACGAGGTGCGGCAGGTCCACGACCTGGTCCGGCTCGCCCAGCAGACCGCCTTCGAGGCGGTCCGGCCCGGAGTGAGCTGCCAGGAGATCGACCGGATCGCCCGACGGGTGATCACCGAGGGCGGCTACGGCGAGTACTTCATCCACCGCACCGGCCACGGCATCGGGATCACGACCCACGAACCGCCGTACCTGGTCGAGGGCGAGGAACAGCCGCTGGTACCCGGCATGTGCTTCTCGATCGAGCCCGGCGTCTACCTGCCCGGCCGGTTCGGGGTGCGGATCGAGGACATCGTCACGGTGACGGCCAACGGCGGACGACGCTTCAACAACACCCCGCATGAGCTCGGTGCCGTCGCCTGACCGGGGCGGCGAGGCCGCTCCGGCCGAACTTTCGCCCGGATCACGGGACTTTCGTCCGACGAGATTTGACCCGACCGTGGGATTTTCTTACGAGCCGGTCATGGTTCGCCCAGAGTCCTCCAAGCTTGCGTTGCTAGTTTCGCTGAACATGACGAAGCTGCTGAGCCCGGCCCCGCCGACCCCGGTGCGGGCCGGACGTCTGCGTCCCGCGACCGAACGCGACCGCCGGACCGGCCTGGCCAGACTGCGGCTGCTGGCCTGGCCGGCCTACCTCACCGCCTTCGTCTGGTTCCTGGCCACCCAGGGCATGGCCTTCGCCAACGACGTGGTCTTCCTCTGGCTGATCGGCGCCCTGCTCACCGCCGCCGTGCACAGCGGACACGGCACCCGCGGCTTCCTGCTGGTGCTGCGCGACTGGGTCCCGGTGATGGCCGTGGTCTGGGCCTACTCGCTGCTGCGCGGCTACGGCGCCCACACCCCCTGGGCCCCGCACTGGCTGCCCCAGCTGCGCTTCGACGAGGTGCTCGGCGCCGGGGAGACCTGGACGGTACGGCTCCAGCACGCGCTCTACACCCCCGGCTCGCCGCACTGGTACGACTACGCGGCGACGACCGTCTACCTCTCGCACTTCCTCGTCGTCTTCGTCCTGCTCGCCGTGCTGTGGCGGCAGGCCCACCAGCGCTTCCGTCAACTCCTCGCCTGCTACTTCACGCTGACCTTCGCCGGCTTCGCCACCTACCTGCTCTACCCGGCCGACCCGCCGTGGCTGGTCGGCCAGCAGGGCAACCTGCCCGAACTGCACCGGGTGGTCTGGGAGACCATCTCGAACCTGGGCCTGCCGCAGGCCGACTCGCTGCTGGAGAACGGCAGCCAGTTCGCCAACGACGTCGCCGCGATGCCCTCGCTGCACTCCGCCTACCCGGCGATGCTGCTGTTCCTGTTCTGGCCCACCGCCCGGCCCTGGCTGCGCGCCCTGCTGGTCGCCTATCCGCTCGCCATGGCGTTCACCCTGGTCTACGGCGCCGAGCACTTCATCATCGACATCCTGGCCGGCTGGACGTACGCCGCCGTGGTGGTGTTCGGCCTGCGGTGGCTGCGCGACCGCCGCACCGCACGGGCGACGACGGTCAGGGCAGAATCGGCCGGGTGCACTCCCCTTCCGTGAAGCCGACCCCGACACCGATGAAGCCGACCCCCGAGCAGCTGCGGGCCGCCCAGGACACCACCATCCCGGACGTCACCGGGCCCGGGCTGCGGGTGCTGTTCTGCGGCATCAACCCGGGCCTGTGGTCCGGGGCCACCGGGCACCACTTCGCCCGCCCGGGCAACCGCTTCTGGCCCGCCCTGCACCGCTCCGGCTTCACCGAGCGCCAGTACCGCCCGGACGAGCAGGGCGAACTGCCCGCCCTCGGCCTCGGCATCACCAACGTCGCCCCGCGCACCACCGCCAAGGCGGACGAGCTCACCGCCGAGGAGCTGCGCGCGGGTGGCGCGGCGCTGCGCGAGCGGGTGCTGCGACTGCGGCCGCGCGTCCTCGCGGTGCTCGGCATCGGCGCCTACCGGACGGCCTTCGGGCAGCGCCGGGCCGTGATCGGGCGCCAGCCGGAGGGCATCGGCGACACCGAGGTGTGGGTGCTGCCCAACCCGAGCGGCCTCAACGCCCACTACACCCTGGACGCGCTGGCGGCCGAGTTCCGCAAGCTCCGGGAGAGCCTCGACGGCTGATCGGTTGATCGGCTGATCCGCTGACGGGCCAGGGCCGGGCCGCGCTGATCAGGCCGCCGTCAGCCCGGCCGGCAGCGGCAGCTCGCGCAGATCGCGGATCAGCGCCCGGACGGCGGCCGTACCGGCCAGCTCGGGGGTGGTGACGTACCCGACGAAGCGGCTGGGCGGCTGCGGGCCGAGGTCGGTGACGGCCAGCCCGGGCGGCGCGCCGAGCAGTGCCGTCCGGGGCATCACCGCCATGCCGAGGCCCTGGGCGACCAGCGAGAGCGCCACCGTGTCGTCCTCCGCGTCGACGGTCGCGGGCGGCAGCCAGTCCTGCCGCCGCCACCAGTCCCTGGTGTACGAGCCGCAGTTCTCCGCCCAGTCCACCAGCGGCAGCCGGCGGGGCTCCGGGTGGCCCTGCGGGTGGGCGAGGGCGTACGACTCCTGGTACAGCCGCACCGCGACCAGCCCGGGCACGGCCGGCGGACCGCCCGCGTCCAGGGTGGCCAGCCCGAGGTCGGCGCGCCCGTCCGCGACCTCCCCGGCGGTGCCCCGGCCGAGCTCCCGGACGATCCGCACCCGCGGGGTGAGCCCCGGGTGCTCGGCGGCGAGCCGGGCCAGCACGGGCGGCAGCAGGTGGGCGGCGGCGCTGCGGAAGGCCGCGATCCGCAGCGTGCCGGTCAGCGGACCCGCCGGGCCGGCGCCCGCGCCCCGCACTTCGGGGCCCATCACCGCCAGCAGCCGTAGGATCCGGCGGGCGTAGCCGACCGCCCGTGCGCCGGCCTCGGTGGGGCGTGCGCCGTGGCGCCCGCGGTCGAAGAGCACCGCGCCGAGCTTCCGTTCGCAGGCGCGCACGGCGTGCGAGACGGCGGACTGGGTCGTCTCCAGGCGCGCGGCGGCCGCCGTGAAGCTCCGCTCCTCGTCGACGGCGACCAGGACGCGCAGCTCGTGCGGGGCGAGTTCGGTCATACGGCGAACCTACCGTCCATCGAATCCGCTCATGGAAGGAGCCGATCCATCGCCGCCGACCCCTGCCAGGCCGCTCCCCCGCTTCCTACGGTGATCACGTCCCCGCCGATCTCCCCCGTACGGAGCACCGCCGATGTCCCGCCCCACCGCCCGCGCCGTCCACCTGGTCTCCCGCCCCTCCGGCGCGCCGAGCGCCGAGAACTTCGCCTTCGTCGACGTGACCCTCCCGGCGCTCACCGCCGGCGAGGCCCTGGTCGAGAACCTCTACCAGTCCGTCGACCCGTACATGCGCGAGGAGATGGACGAGGGCGGCTGGCAGCTGCACGCCCCGTTGGAGGGCCGCACCCTCGGCCGGGTGGTGGAGTCCCGGGCCGACGCGCTGCCGGTCGGCGCCCTGGTCTTCCACCGGCAGGCCTGGCGCACCCACTCGGTGGTGACCGCCGAGCGTGCCAACCTGCTGCCCGACTTCGCGGGGGTCCCGCTCAGTGCCCACCTCTCGATCCTCGGCGGCACCGGGCTGTCCGCCTGGGTCGGCCTGACCAGGATCGCCCGGCTCCAGCCCGGCGAGACCCTGTTCGTCTCGGCCGCGGCCGGCGGGGTCGGCACCGCCGCCGGCCGGATCGCCCGACTGCTCGGCGCCGGCCGGATCATCGGCAGCGCCGGCTCGCCCGCGAAGGTCGCCCACCTCACCGGGCACCTCGGCTTCGACGCCGCCTTCGACTACCACGACGGCCCGATCGCGGACCGGCTGCGCGAGGCCGCCCCGGACGGGCTGCACGTCTACCTGGACAACGTCGGCGGCGCCCACCTGGAGGGCGCGATCAGCGCGATGCGCGACCACGGCCGGATCGCCTGGTGCGGCGCCGTCGCCCAGTACAACAACCCGCTGGACCCGCCACCCGCGCCGCGCAACCTCTACGAGGTGGTCGGCAGGAGTCTGCGCCTGGAGGGCTTCCTGGTCCGCAACCACCTGGACGCCCGCCCCGAGCTGTACGACTTCGCCGTCCCGCACCTGCGCTCCGGCGCCCTCGTCCCGGACGAGACCGTCGTGGACGGCTTCGACCACGTGGTGGACGCCTTCCTGGGCATGCTGCGCGGCGCCAACACCGGCAAGATGCTCGTCCGGATCTGACCCCTCCCAGGGCGGGCCTGAGGGCGCCGCCCTAGAGCGGGGTGACGGCCTTCAACACCACCAGCAGCGCCACCGCCGCGTTCAGCGCGCACAGCGCCGAGGCCGCCGTGCCGACCGCGGCCACCATCGCCGCCAGGCCCGCCGGGGTCTTGGCCGGCGGCCAGTTGCGGGCCGTCGGCACCGGGCCGAGCAGCGCGGCCACCCGGCGCGGCACCGGGCCGGGCGCCGGGGCCGGGGCGGCGAAGGCCGCGAAGCCGGGCACCGGGGCGGCGTGCGAGACCAGCGCCGCCCGGGCCACCGCCCGGGCGGTGATCCGCCGGTCGCCCACCGCCTGGGCCGACTCCTCGTCCGCCCACCGCTCGGCGCTGAACGCCACCGCCTCCTGCAACGGCCGCAGGAACGGATTGACGCAGGCGGCGAGCTGGGTGGTCAGCAGGTAGCGGTGGTGGTGGTGGCGCAGGTGCGCCCGCTCGTGCGCGAGCAGCGCCTCCCGCTCGTCCTCGGCCAGCCCGGCCAGCATCCCGGTGGAGACCACCACCCGCCCCGGCGAGCCGGGCAGCGCGTAGGCGTACGGGCTGTGGTCCGGCAGCACCGCGAGGTCACCGGCCTCGGCCGGGGCCTCCGGCAGTCCGGCCAGCGCCCGCCGGGCCCGGGAGCGGACCCGCAGGTGCCGCACGACCGTCCGGGAGCAGGCGAAGCCGACCAGCGCCAGCAGCCACATCGCCGCGGTGCCGACCGTCTCGTGGTACGGCAGCGCGTGCCGCACCTCCGGGTCGGACCAGCTGTCCGGCAGCGGGTTGCCGGGGATCTGCGCCGTGCCCACCACGCCGATCAGCCCGAGGCAGAGCACGCTGCACACCGCCATCACGGCGCTGATCACGGTCATCAGCCGGGCGGCCCCGCGCGGGTGCAGGTGCTGCTCGGTCAGCCGGGCGATCGGCACCGCCGTCAGCGGCAGGATCAGCGGGAGGAAGACGAAGAAGCCCACGAGTCAGCTCTCACGGTCGGCCGCTGGGGGCTCCGCGGACGCGGCGTCCAACAGCGCCCGCAGCAGTTCCTCGTCGTGCGGCAGCAGCGCGGTGACGAAGCTGGCGAGGACGGCGTCCCGGTCCGCCTCACCGTCGAGCATCCGGCGCATCCGCAGCGCGGCCAGCCCGGCGGCGTCGGCGGAGGCCTGCCACAGGTAGGAGCGGCCGGAGCGGCTCCGGGAGACGGCCTTCTTGGCGTGCAGCCGGGACAGGATGGTCATCACCGTGGTGTACGCCAGGTCGCCGTCGATGCGTTCCTGGACCCACCCCGCGGTGGCCGGGCCGGGCGCCCGCTGGAGCACCGCCAGCACCTGCGCCTCCAGCTCGCCCTGCCCGCGCCGTCGGGTCGGCGCGTCCCCGGACGCCGGGGCGTGCCTCTCGTCTGCCATGACGGCCCACTCCCTCCGGATGCCGCTCCCCGGACCGACGGGGGCGCGGGGTCATCCTAACGAGCCGGCGGCTCCTCCGGACGGCCCTGTGCGAGGGTTCGGGCCCGCACTACGCTCGGGCCCGCTGGGTGACCGCGATGCAGCCCAGCACCACCACGGCCGTCAGCGGCGCGGCCACCGGCAGGTCCTCGCCGAGCAGCAGCACCGACCAGACCAGCGTCAGCAGCGGCTGGGCGAGCTGCAGCTGGCTGGCCCGCGGCACCCCGATGGCCGCCATCCCCCGGTACCAGAACACGAACCCGCCGAGCTGGGAGACCGCCGCGATGT
Source organism: Kitasatospora sp. NPDC098652 (assembly GCF_044760155.1). Lineage (NCBI taxonomy): Bacteria > Bacillati > Actinomycetota > Actinomycetes > Kitasatosporales > Streptomycetaceae > Kitasatospora > Kitasatospora sp. NPDC098652. The sequence goes on along the minus strand of NZ_JBIWAQ010000005.1, from coordinate 363,431 downwards.
ACGCCAGTCCGACCAGCGCCTTCGCGCCGAGCCGGACCGGCTCGGCGGAGAGCCCGTGGGCGGCGGTCAGCAGCATCACCGGCGCCGCGGCCACCACCGCCCAGGCGATCACCCGGGCGCCCGGGAGGTCCCGGGAGAGCCGCCCGCCCTCCGTGTACCCGGCCGCGCAGACCAGCACCCCGGCGAACAGGTAGAGGTCGGCGACGGTCGGCCGGCCGTGGCTCTGCAGCAGGGTGAAGCCGAGCACGGCCGCCGCCCCGGCCAGCGCCGCCGCCCAGAACAACCGGGACGGCCGGCGGCCGGTGCGCAGCGCCGAGGCCACTGCGGTGGCCAGCGGCAGCAGGCCGATGACCACCGCCGAGTGGGCGGTGGAGGAGGTCCGCAGGGCGAGCGTGGTGAGCAGCGGGAACCCGACCACGCAGCCGGCCGAGACCACCAGCAGGCCGGGCCACTGCCGGGCCTTCGGCAGCGGGGCGCCGGAAGCCAGCAGGTAGAGCCCGGCGAGCAGGCCGGCCACGGCGCCGCGCAGCCCGGTGGAGGTCCACGGGCCGAACCCGTCGAGGGACCACACGGTGGCCGGGAAGGTGAGCGAGAAGGAGGCCACCCCGAGGGCGGCGAGGGCCGTTCCGGAAGCGGTGCCGGGGGCGGTGCCGGAGGTACCGGTCCCGGGTGCTATCGCCACGGGCCGGGTAGCGCTATCTTGTGCCGTCATGAACGAGCGTAGCAGCGTGACCGAACTCGCCGAAAGCCTCCGGCGGGAGGTCGAGCGCTACCCGGAAGGGCGAAAGCTGCCGTCCAGCCGGGCCCTGACGGAGCGCCACCAGGTCAGCCCGGTGACGGTCTCCCGCGCCATCGCGGTGCTGGTCGCCGAGGGACTGGTGGTCTCCCGGCCGGGTGCCGGGGTGTTCCGGGCGGCGGCCTTCGCCGCGGCCCCCGACTCCCCGGCGGCCCCGGCCGCCCGGCCCGGCGACCTCTCCTGGCAGGAGGTCGCACTCAGCGCCGACTCCGGCCCGCGCGACCTGCTGGCCGCACCGGTGTTCGCCACCCTCCAGGTGCCCCCGCCGGACGTCATCGACCTCAACAGCGGCTACCCCCACTCCTCGCTGCTGCCCGAGCGGCTGCTCGCCGCCGCCCTCGCCCGGGCCGGCCGCCGCCCGGGCGCCTGGGACCGGCCGCCCACCGACGGCCTCACCGAACTGCGCGGCTGGTTCGCCCGCGACATCGGCGGCCACGCCGGGCCGATCAGCGCCGGGGACGTCCTGATCACCGCCGGCGGGCAGGGCGGCCTGACCGTGGCGATGCGCTCGCTGGCCGCGCCCGGCTCCCCGGTGCTGGTCGAGTCGCCGACCTACTCGGGCATCCTCGCGGTGGTGCGGGCGGCCGGGCTGCGACCGGTGCCCGTCCCGGTCGACGCCGACGGCGTCCGCACCGAGCTGCTGGCCGACGCCTTCGAGGCCACCCGGGCCCGGGTGTTCGTCTGCCAGCCGCTGTTCCAGAACCCCACCGGCGCGGTGCTCTCGCCCGCGCGCCGGGCGGAGGTGCTGCGGATCGCCCGGGCCGCCGGGGCGTTCGTGGTCGAGGACGACTTCGCCCGGCTGCTGGTCCACGCGGACGCCCCGGCGCTGCCGCGCCCGCTGGCCGCCGACGACCGGGACGGGGTGGTGGTGCACCTGCGCTCGCTCACCAAGGCCGTCTCCCCCAACCTGCGGGTCGGCGCCCTCACCGCGCGCGGCCCGGCGCTCGCCCGGCTGCGGGCCACCCAGGTGGTGGACAGCTTCTTCGTGCCCCGGCCGCTCCAGGAGGCGACCCTGGAGCTGGTCTCCGACCCGGCCTGGGCCCGTCACCTGCGCACCCTCGGAGCCGAACTGCGCGACCGCCGCACCGCCGCCGTGGCCGCCCTGCACCGCGAACTGCCCGGGGTGCTCGGCGCCCACCGGCCCGGGGGCTACCACCTGTGGCTGCGGCTGCCGGACGGCACCGACGACGGCGCCCTGGTCGCCGCCGCCCGGCGCCGGGGTGTCCAGGTCACCCCCGGCCGGCCGTACCACGCCGCCGAGCCCCCGGCCCCGCATCTGCGGCTGAGCTACGCCGCCGCAGACAGCCCCGCCCAGGTCGCCGAGGGCATCCACCGCCTGCGGACGGCCTACCAGGAGTCGACCGGCTGACCGCGCCGCCCCCAGCCCCGGCCCCGCGCAGCGGCCGCTACGACCGGTACCCGGCCATCCGCTCCAACCGCGCGATCCGCTCCGCCATCGGCGGATGCGTCGAGAACAGCCGCGCCCCCGCCTCCCCCGGCCGGAACGGGCTGGCGATCATCATGTGGCTCGCCGTCTGCAACTGGGGCTCCGGCGGGAGCGGCAGCTGGCGGGTGCCGGCGTCGAGCTTGCGCAGCGCACTGGCGAGGGCGAGCGGGTCGCCGGTGATCCGGGCGCCGTCGGCGTCGGCCTGGTACTCGCGGGAGCGGCTGACGGCCAGCTGGATCAGCCCGGCGGCGATCGGCCCGAGGATCATGATGGCGAGCATCCCGAACAGCCCGGGGCCGTCGTCGTCCTCGTTCCGGCCGAACGGGATCAGCCAGGCGAAGTTCACCAGGAACATCACCACCGAGGCCAGCGCCCCGGCGACCGACGAGATCAGGATGTCCCGGTTGTAGACATGGCTGAGCTCGTGCCCGAGCACCCCGCGCAGCTCGCGCTCGTCCAGGATCTGCAGGATGCCCTCGGTGCAGCAGACCGCCGCGTTGCGCGGGTTGCGGCCGGTGGCGAAGGCGTTGGGGGCCGGCGTCGGGGAGATGTAGAGCCGGGGCATCGGCTGCCGGGCCGAGGTGGAGAGCTCCCGCACGATCCGGTACAGCACGGGCGCCTCGAACTCGCTGACCGGCCGGGCCCGCATGGCCCGCAGCGCGAGCTTGTCGCTGTTCCAGTAGGCGTAGGCGTTGGTCCCGAGGGCGACCAGCAGGGCGATCACGAAGCCGGTCCGGCCGAAGAATCCGCCGATCACCAGGATCAGTGCCGAGAGGCCACCGAGCAGGACGGCGGTCCTCAGTCCGTTGTGCCGGCTGTGCACGTCAGGCCCTCCAGTGGTGCGGTGGGGAAGCCCTTTCTGCCTCGTCCCTCTTGCCCGCTCAACGGGCGGGCCCCGGGACCTTGTTCCCTTGTGACCGACGCGACACCCGGTCGGCGGCTCAGAACAGCGAGCCGCCGGCCACCTGGAGGACCAGCTGCGGGGCGACCGAGAGCACCACCGCCGCCGAGGCGGTGAGCCCCAGCGTGGCGGTCAGGCTGACCGGCAGCGGCCGCTCGGCGCCGTCCCCGGCCGACGCCTCCGCGGCCGCGTCGGCCGGGGTGAACAGCCGGGCCGTCCACAGCAGGTAGTAGTACAGGGCGACGACCACGTTGACGGCCATCACCACGGCCAGCCACCCCAGCCCGGCGTCCACGGCCGCACGGAACACCACGACCTTGCCGAACAGGCCGATCACGCCGGGCGGCAGCCCGGCCAGGCAGAGCAGGAAGAAGGCCAGCGCGAGCGCCGTCCAGCGGTTGCGGGCGAACAGGCCGCGGAAGTCGTCCACGCTGGTCCCGGCCCGGCGGCCGACGGCGGCGACCACCCCGAAGGCACCGAGGTTCACCACGCCGTAGATCAGCGCGTACGCGGCGGTCGCGCCCAGCGGATCGGCCCCGGTGGGCGCGTAGCCGGCCGCGGCGAGCGGCACCAGCAGGTACCCGGCCTGGCCGACCGAGGACCAGGCCAGCAGCCGCACCGCGCTGTACCGGGTGTCGAAGCGCTGCCGCAGCGCGCCGACGTTGCCGACCGTCATGGTGACGGCGGCCAGCACGGCGAGCACCAGGCCCCAGGTGTGGGCGTACGGGCGGAACGCGACGGTGGTGGCGAGCGCCAGCCCGGACAGGCCGGCCGCCTTGCCGACCACCGAGAGGTAGCCGGCCACCGGCAGCGGGGCGCCGGTGTAGGTGTCGGGCACCCAGAAGTGGAAGGGGACGGCGGCGACCTTGAAGGCGAAGCCGACCAGGGTCAGCACCGCCCCCGCCTCGGCCAGCGCCTTGAGCTGGGCGGGCGCGTGCTCCAGCCCCTGGGCGACGGCGCCGAGGTGCAGGCTGCCGCCGGCCGCGTAGACGAAGCCGATGCCGAGCAGCATCACGGCGGTCGCGGTGACGGAGGAGACGAAGAACTTGAGCGCGGCCTCCGCGCCCCGCCCGTCCCGGCGCAGCGCGACCAGGGCGAAGGCGGGCAGCGAGGCGACCTCCAGGGCGATCACCATGGTGGCGAGGTCGCGGGAGGCGGGCAGCAGGGCGGCGCCGGTGGCGCTGGAGAGCAGCAGGAACCAGTACTCGCCGCGGGGCAGCTTCTGGTCCTCGACGGTGTGCATCGACAGCAGCGCCGCGATCAGCGCGCCGCCGAGGGCCAGCAGCTGGAAGACCAGCGCGAAGTGGTCGGCGACGTACGAACAACCGCCGGTGTCAGTGGCCCCTGCTACGTTCCGGAGGCAGAAGGTGGCCCGGGGTGATCCCCCGGTGAGCGGAAGGAGGGCGAGCAGGGCGAGCGCGAGCCCGGCGGCGGTGAGGCGGCCGAGCCAGCGCTTGTGCCGTTCGGGCAGGAAGAGGTCGGTGACCAGCACCGCGAGGGCGGCCACGGCGGCGATCAGCGGGGGCGCGATCGCCACCCAGTCCACGGACTGGATCAGGCTGCCCGGGTGGGCTACGGCGAGGGAGGTCACAGTGTGCTGCCCCGTGGAGTGAGGTCCGAGTGCGGCGGTGTGGGCTGCGAGCACGGTCAGCCACCCCCGAGGAGGTGCTTGACGGCCGGGTCGGAGAGCCCGAGCAGGAGGGCGGGCCAGAGTCCGGCCACCAGGGTGAGCGCGGCCAGCGGCGTCCAGCTGACGGCCTCGTACGGCCGCAGGTCGGGCACCTCGGCCACCGGCGCGGGCTGCTCGGGGTCGCCCATGCAGACGCGCTTGACCACGATCAGCAGGTAGGCGGCGGTGAGCAGGGTGCCGAGGCCGGCCAGGACCATGTACGTGACGAAGGCCGGGCGGGACAGCCCGGCGGCCGGGTCGAAGGCGCCGAACATGGCGAGCAGCTCGCCCCAGAAGCCGGCCAGGCCGGGCAGGCCGAGGCTGGCGACGGCGGCGAAGGCGAGCAGCGCGCCGATCCGGGGTGCCCGGCCGTACAGGGCCGCGCCGGTGGCCCCGGAGAGGGTGTCCAGGTCCGCCGTGCCGTAGCGGTCCTTGACCGCCCCGACCAGGAAGAACAGCAGGCCGGTGATCAGACCGTGGGCGATGTTGGCGAACAGCGCGCCGTTGACGCCCACCGGGGTGAGGGAGGCGATGCCGAGCAGTACGAAGCCCATGTGGCCGACGGAGGAGTAGGCGATCAGGCGCTTGAGGTCGCCCTTGGCCCCGGAACCAGAGGGCGCGGAGCGCTTCGAAAGAAGGGTGGTGGCGGGTGACGGGAGGGCGAGCGCCAGGCAGGCCAGCGAGCCGTAGACGATGCCGACGGCGGCGAAGGCGCCCAGGTAGGGGGCGAGCGTCGCGGTGCCGTCCGGCACGACCGGGAGGAGCACCCGGACCAGTCCGTAGGTGCCCATCTTGAGCAGCACGCCGGCCAGCAGCACCGAGCCGACCGTCGGGGCGGCGGTGTGGGCGTCGGGGAGCCAGCTGTGCAGCGGCCAGGCGGGGGCCTTGACCGCGAGCCCGACCATGATCGCCAGCGCGGCGACCACCTGGGTGGTGTGGCTCAGGCCGTTGCCGTGCCCGGCGGCCAGCGCCTGCATGTCGAAGGTGCCGGCCTTGCTGCCGATCAGCAGGAAGCCGAGCAGCATCACGGCCGAGCCGAGCAGCGTGTAGAGGATGAACCGGTTGGCCGCCGGGGTCCTCGCACCGCTGCCCCAGCGGGCGATCAGGAAGTACATCGGGATCAGCACGATCTCGAAGGACAGGAAGAAGAGGATCAGGTCCAGCACCGCGAAGGTGGCGAGCATGCCGACCTCGAGGAGCAGGAACAGCCCGACGAAGGCCTGCGCCGAGGGGACGCCCTCCCCGTCCGGCAGCCGCTTCTCCGAGTACAGCGCGCAGAGGAAGGTGAGCAGCGCGGTCAGCACGATCAGCGGCAGCGAGACGCCGTCCACCCCGAGGTGGAAGCGCACGTGCAGGGCCGGGATCCAGTCCAGGTCGGTGGTGGCCTGCATCCGGGCCGGCGCGCCGTGGTCGAAACCGGCCGCGAGGACGACGGAGAGCAGCAGCACCGCGCCGGTGAGGACGGAGTTCAGCCGCAGCGCCCGGCGGCCGGCGACGGCCTGGTCCGGGCCGAACACCGGCGCCAGGGTGAGCGCGGCGCCGAGCAGTGGCAGCACCAGGAGGGCGATGAGGACCGCGTTCATCGGGGGCTCCTCGGGGCGGCGGTGGAGAGGACGGGGATGGGGGAGAACGGCACCGGCTACACCGCCACCAGGACGGCGAGCAGGACGACCCCGGCCAGCAGGGCGCTGAGGTAGGTCTGCGCGTTGCCGGTCTGCGCGAGCCGGACGGCCCGGCCGAGCAGGTTGGCGCCGATCCCGCTGCCCTGCACATAGCCCTCGACGACCTCGCGGTCGAGGAAGCGGACCAGCCGGGCCGCCGCGACCACCGGCCGGACGAACAGCAGGTGGTAGAGCCGGTCGACGCCGAAGCCGTGCCGGGCCGGACCGAACAGCGGGCCGAGCAGGGTGCGCCCGGGGTCGGCGACGACCACCTCGGCGGCCGGGGCTCCGGCCTGCTCGGGCACCCTGCCGGCGGCGGCCGGGGCGGGCCGGCCGGTGGTCAGCCGCGCGGTGGCCGAGCGCCAGGCGCCGTACGTGGCGAGCACACCGACCACGGCGAGCCCGGTGCCGGTCACGGCGGTGACGCCGGTGGGGCGCAGCGAGCCGCCGTCCAGCAGCGCGGGCAGCCAGTCCGAGCGCAGCCCGGCGACGCCGAAGGCGATGGTCGGGACGGCCAGCACCCACAGCGGCCAGCGCATCGCGGGCGGCTCGGCGGTGGTCGGGTCGGCCTCGTCCGGCTCGGGCGAGTACGGCGCGTCGGCCTCGTGGTCGGCCGGAGCGGCCTGGGCGGCCTGGGCCGCCTGGGCCGCCTGGGCCGCCTGGGCGGCCCGAGCGGGCGCGGCCGCGCCCGCCGGGCTGTGGAAGGCGACCAGGAACAGCCTGGCCGCGTAGGCACCGGTGAGCAGCGCGGTGAGCGCGGCCGAGATCAGCACGATCCAGCCGGCCGCCTGCGGCACCGCCGAGGCCGGGCCGAGGCCGTTGGTCAGCGCCTCGCCGTTGGCGGCGTGCTCGGCCGCGGTGAGCACCGCTTCCTTGCTGAAGAAGCCGGAGAACGGCGGCAGACCGGCCAGCGCGAACAGCGCGATGCCCATCGTCCAGTGGGCGTCCGGGACGGTCCTGCGCAGGCCCGGGATCCGGGACATCGCGGAGATCGAGTTGGTGTGCGCGGCGTGGATCACCACACCGGCGGCCAGGAACAGCAGCGCCTTGAACGCGCCGTGGCTGACCAGGTGGAACACCGAGGCCTCGCGGTCACCGCTGGCCAGCGCGCCGGCCATGTAGCCCAGCTGGCCGACGGTGGAGTAGGCGAGGACCCGCTTGAGGTCGTCCTGGGCGAGCGCGCAGAGCGCCGAGCCGATCATCGTCACGGCGGCCATCACCGCGAGCACCACCAGTGCCGCCCCCGACTGGAGGAACACCGGCAGCAGCCGGGCCACCAGGTAGATGCCGGCCGCGACCATGGTGGCGGCGTGGATCAGGGCGGAGACCGGCGTCGGACCGGCCATCGCGTCCGGGAGCCAGGTGTGCAGCGGGAACTGGGCGCTCTTGCCGGCCACGCCGGCGAGCAGCAGCAGCGCGACCAGCGTCGGGTGGCCCAGCCGGCCCTCGGTCGCGGCCGACAGCACGTCGGTGATCCGGAAGCTGCCGGCGTCCGCGCCGAGCAGGAAGATCCCGAACAGGAACGGCACGTCACCGAGCTTGGTGACCAGGAAGGCCTTGAGCGAGGCCGACCGGGCGTCGGCGCTCTCCCAGTGGTGGCCGATCAGGAAGTACGAGCAGACGCCCATGACCTCCCAGCCGACCAGCAGCACGACGAGGTCGCCCGAGTAGACCACCAGGAACATCGCCGCGGTGAACAGCGAGACCAGCGCCGCGTACGAGGGGTAGCGCCGGTCCTCCTTGAGGTACGCGGTCGAGTAGACCTGGACACAGGTGGCGACCAGGCCGACCAGCACCGAGATCAGCGAGGTGAAGCCGTCCAGGTGGACGGAGAGCGCGATGTCCGGGCCGCCGGTCGGGGTGAGCCGGGTGGCGGCGTCCAGGGTCCGGCCGGTGCCGAGCTGGAGGGCGACCACCAGGGCGAGCACGGCCGAGACGGCGACCGGGACGATCGCCAGCGGCCGGGCCAGCCCGGGCGCCTTCTTGCCGACGGCCAGGGTCGCGGCGGCGCCGAGCGCGGGCAGCGCGGGGACGAGGACGGGCAGGGCGAGGTTCATGCGGTGGCCCGGCCCTTCAGTGCCTCGGCTGCGACCGGCTCGTCCTCGGCCGGGGTGTGCGGCTCGGCCGGGTCGCCGAGCGTGGTGGCCCGGTCGATGTCCGCGGTGCCCCGGGCCCGGAACAGCAGCAGGACGATGGCGAGCCCCAGTCCGATCTCGGCGGCGGCGACGGTGATGGTGAACAGGGTGAGCACCTGCCCGGCGTGCAGCGAGTCGCGCAGCCAGGCGTCGAAGGCGACCAGGTCGAGGTTGACGGCGTTGAGCATCAGCTCGACGGACATCAGTACCAGGACGGCGTTGCGCCGGGCGAGCACGCCGTACACGCCGACGCTGAACAGCAGCGCGGCGAGGACGACGGGGTAGACGAGGTGCATCAGCTCTCCTCCGACGCGGACGACGCGGGCGACGCGGACGACGCGGACGACGCGGGCGACGCGGGCGACGCGGGTGCGGAGGGCTTGGGCGTGGTCGCGGCCACCGTCCCGTTCGACCCGACCGGCCGTCCGGCCCGCAGCTTGCCCGCCCGGGGCGTCGGCACCCGGCGCCCGGACCCGCGCGACAGCACGATCGCGCCGACCAGCGCCGCCAGCAGCAGCACGGACAGCGCCTCGAAGGGCAGCACCCAGTTGCGGAACAGGCTGGCGCCGGTCACGGAGGCCGAACCGCCGCCCGCGCCGAGGTCGATCCAGGAGGTCCGGAAGGCGTCGACCACCAGGGTCACCAGGGTCCCGGCCGCGGCCAGCGCCACCACCAGGGCGACCCAGCGGTTCTTGGAGTCGGCGTCCGGCGAGCGCCCGATCGGCGCCTTGGTGAGCATCAGCCCGAACAGCACCAGGACGACCACCGAGCCCAGGTAGATCAGCACCTGCACCCAGGCGATGAACTCGGCCGTGAGCAGCAGGAACTCCACCGCCAGCCCGCCGAGCGCGACCACCAGCCAGAGCGCGGCGTGCACCAGCTGCTTGGTGGTCACCGAGACCACCGCCGAGCCGAGCACCGCGATGCCGACCAGCAGGAAGACGATCTCCTGCCCGGTCGGGGACAGGAACGAACGGGCGGCCGGCTCCAGGGAACCGGTCGCCGCGAGAAGCGTGGCAGCGGCGTTCACGCGTCGTCACCCTTCTCCTCGGCGGCCTCGGCGGTCTCGGCGGTCTCGACGGCCTCAGCGGCCTCAGCGGTCTCGACGGCGGCGGCAGCCTCGGCCGCCGCGGCGGCGGCGAGCTTGTCCGCCGCCTTGCGCGCGGTGGCGATCTCCTTGGGCTCCTCGGCCGCCGGGTCCAGCGCCGGCGGCGCCGGGACGGTCCACATCCACTCCCGGAGCTTCTCCCGCTCGTGGGTCAGCTCGTGGATGTCGGTCTCCGCGTACTCGAACTCCGGCGACCAGAACAGGGCGTCGAAGGGGCACACCTCGATGCAGATCCCGCAGTACATGCAGAGCGAGAAGTCGATGGCGAAGCGGTCCAACACGTTGCGGGTACGGGCCCGGGCGTTCGGCTCGGCGGCCGGCAGCGTCTCCTTGTGGGAGTCGATGTAGATGCACCAGTCCGGGCACTCGCGTGCGCAGAGCATGCACACCGTGCAGTTCTCCTCCAGCAGCGCGATGACGCCGCGCGAACGCGGCGGCAGCACCGGCTGGACCTCGGGGTACTGCGCGGTGACGGTCTTCTTCGTCATCGTCCGCAGCGTCACGGCCAGGCCCTTGGCGAGACCGGCACCGGGAAAACTCATGCGATCGCCACCTTGATGATGCCGGTGAGGGCCAGCTGGACGAGCGCGAGCGGGATCAGCACGATCCAGGCGAAGCGCATCAGCTGGTCCTCGCGCAGACGCGGGTAGGTGACCCGCAGCCAGATGACCAGGAAGGCCAGCGCGAAGGTCTTGAGGAGCATCCAGAGCCAGCCGAGCTGGTCCGCCATCGGCCCGTGCCACCCGCCGAGGAACAGCACCGCCGTCAGCGCCGACACCACCAGGATGCCCGCGTACTCGGACAGCAGGAACAGCGCGAAGCGCAGCCCGGTGTACTCGGTGTAGGCGCCGAAGATGATCTCCGAGTCGGCGACCGGCATGTCGAACGGCGGCCGCTGGAGCTCGGCCAGGCCGGCCGTGAAGAACACGAAGGCGCCGATGAGCTGCCAGGGCAGCCAGTACCACTGCCAGGCGTCCAGGATGCCGGGCAGCGACAGGGTGTCGGCGGCCATCGCCACCGAGGCCGCCGCGAGCACCATCGGCAGCTCGTAGGACATCAGCTGGGCGGCCGTGCGCAGGCCGCCGAGCAGCGAGAACTTGTTCGCCGAGGCCCAGCCGGCCATCAGCTTGCCGATCACGCCGACGCCCATCACGGCCAGCACGAAGAACAGCCCGGCGTCGACCGCCTGGCCGACGAAGCCGTTCGGGCCGACCGGGATCGCCAGCAGCACGAACAGGTACGGCAGCAGCGAGACGGCGGGCGCCAGCTGGAAGACCCTGCGGTCCGCGCCGGCCGGGACGATGTCCTCCTTCTGGGCGAACTTCACCCCGTCCGCGACGAGCTGGGCCCAGCCGTGGAAGCCGCCCGCGTACATCGGGCCGAGCCGGCCCTGCATGTGCGCCATCACCTTGTGCTCGGTCTGGCCGATGAGCAGCGGGAAGACCAGGAAGACGACCAGGGTGGCGACGCAGCGGAGCACCGTGTCGAGCAGGTTCACGCGCCGTCTCCGTCCTGGTCGGCCGCTCCGGCCGGGTTCTCGTCCTTCGCCCCACCGGGCTCCTGCCCGCCGGCCTCGCCCGACGGCTTCTCCTCGTGGGCGGGCACCGGGTTGTGCCAGGGCGCGTCGGAGGACCGTGGCCGCGCCGGGGCCGGAGCCGGGGCCGGAGCCGGGGTCTGGGGCTCGGCCGTCGGCTCGGCGGCGGCATCGGCCGCCTGGCTGACCGAACCGTCGGACACCGACCGGGTCCGCCGCGGCCGGTCCGCCCGCACCGGCGGAGCGCCTTCGGCACCGGGTGCGGCAGGAACAGCGGGTGCGCCCGGAACAGCAGGTGCGTCCGGAGCAGGCGCGCCCGGAACAGCCGAGGTCCCCGGCGCCGCCTCGGCCTCGCCGCCCGCCTGGCTCGCCGAGCCCTCGGAGACGGACCTGGTCCGCCGCGGCCGGTCCGCCCGCACCGCCGGAGCGCCCTCGGCGCCGGGTGCGCCGGCCCCGGCCCCGGCCCCGGCCGCCGCCGCGCCCGCCCGCGGGGTGCGCGCCGCCGCACCGGCCGCCCGCGCACCGCGCGCGGGCCGCTCGGCGACCGGCGGCAGGGTGCCCTTGAGCGGCCCCCACTCGTTCGGGTCCGGCACACCGGCCGGCTGCATCTTGCGCCGAGCCGGGCCGCCGCCGTGGTCCGACTCGCCCGGCTCCTTGGCGCCCGGCCAGTCCTTGGCGACCCGCGCCGCGAGCACGAACTCCTTGCGCAGCGGGTGCCCCTCGAAGCCGTCCGGCAGCAGCAGGGTGGCCAGGTGGGGGTGCCCGGGGAAGTCGATGCCGAACATCTCGTGGGTCTCGCGCTCGTGCCAGGCGGCCCCGGCGTACACCGCGACGGCGCTCGGCAGTGCGGCGCCGTCCCGCGGCAGCCGGGTGCGCAGCGCGAGGTGCCGCACGCCCGGCGCCTCGACGGCGGCCAGGTGGGCGACCACGGAGAAGCCCTCGGCGAGCTCGTCGACGGCGCTCAGCCAGTCGAAGAAGCCCAGGCCCAGCACGTCCCGGGCGGTGGTGAGCGCCTCGATCCAGCGCTCGGCCGGCACGTCGACGGTGATCAGCCCGTACGCCTCGGCGCCGGTCGCCCACTCCCCGACCGACGCCGCGTACTGCTCCGCCGTGAGCGTCTCGACAGGTCGCTCGCCGCGCTCGCTCACGACACTCCTCCATCGGTCGGGGGCCCCGCCACCAGCGGTCGGCGCAGCACCGCGGCGGGCGCGGTGTAGCGGCCGGGCAGGGACTCGGCGGCGATCTTCTCCTGGAGCTTGAGGATGCCCTGGAGCAGCGCCTCCGGCCGCGGCGGGCAGCCGGGCACGTAGACGTCGACCGGGATGATCTGGTCCACGCCCTTGGTGACCGAGTAGGAGTCCCAGTACGGACCGCCGGAGTTGGAGCAGGCGCCGAAGGAGATGACGTACTTCGGCTCGGGCATCTGCTCGTAGAGCCGCTTGACGGCGGGCGCCATCTTGTCGGTGACCGTCCCGGAGACGATCATCAGGTCCGCCTGCCGGGGGCCGGGCGCGAACGGGATCACACCCATCCGGATGAAGTCGTGCTTGGCCATGGACGCGGCGATGAACTCGATCGCGCAGCAGGCCAGGCCGAAGTTGAAGCACCACAGGCTGTAGCGGCGGCCCCAGTTGAGCACGACCTTGACCGGGTCCGGCGCGAGCCGGGCCAGCGGGCCGATGCTCCGGCGCTCGACGGCGCCGGGGCGGGCCGGGTCGGGCAGTCCGAGCGGGACGGGACCGCCCTGGCCACCGTGCGAGTGGGTGTGCGTCACGTCCATTCCAGAACGCCCTTCTTCCAGGCGTAGAGCAGTCCGACCGCGAGGAAGCCGATGAAGAGGAACATCTCGATCAGCGTTCCGGCGCCGTACCCGGCGGTCGCGAAGACGGTCGCCCACGGGAACAGGTAGATCGCGTCGACCGCGAAGATCACGTAGAGGAAGGCGTACACGTAGTAGCGGATCTGGGTGTGCGCCCAGTCCTCGCCCACCGGGTCCACCCCGCACTCGTAGGCGAGGAGCTTCTCGGGGGAGTACACCACCGGCCGGAGCAGCCGGTTGGCGGTGAACGCCACGGTCACGAAGAGCACCCCGATGACGGCCAGCAGGCCCATCGCGGCGTACGCGTCGAAGTAGCCGCCGCCGACCGCCGGGTCGGCCGCGACGGCAGCCACCTGCTGCCCCTCCATGCCTTCGCCTCCACCTCGGCCGCGAACCCGCCCTCAAGACAGTTCTACGACTTTTCCTCACACGGTCTTAACCATGGCCAATGCGTGAGTCTAAGGGGAGGGCTCCACTCCCCCCGAAACCTGCCCGCTCCGCAAGACGTCCGGTGGACAACCCGGTGAACGCCCGGGAGCCCGCCGGGGTGGGGATAACCCCCGCCCGGGAAGATGTATCACCCCCATGGCACACCCCCTCCCCCGTTAGGGATGCTGGGGGCCGCCAGCTCGAACGAGGGGACGGATGATCCGATGAAGTCGCTGAACCGCGCCGTGGACGCCATCAAGGAGCAGGACGCTCGGATGGAGCGTCCGCCGCTGTACGGCGCGCGGATGTGGCGCCAGGTCGGACACCTGATGCTCAACCTCCCGCTGGGCATCGCCGGCTTCGTGCTCTCGGTGACCGCGCTGTCGGTCGGCCTGGGCCTGTCGGTGACGGTGGTCGGCCTGCCGGTGCTGGCCGCAGGTCTGGCTGGATCCCGTGCCCTGGGCGCCCTGGGCCGCAGCCGGGCCCGCTCGGCGTACGGTTCCGCGATCGACGATCCGCAGCCGGTGAAGCAGCGCCGCCCGGGCGTGGTCGGCTACACCATCGCCCACCTCACCGACCTGCTGAACTGGCGCTCGGCGCTCTACAACGTGCTGATGCTGCCCTGGGGCATCCTGAGCTTCACCCTGACCCTGGTCTCGGTGGTCACGCTGTGGCCGGTACTGCCCTTCATGGTGCGTGCGATGGCCGCGGTCGACCGGATCCTGATCGAGTCGCTGCTCTTCCCCGGCGCGCTGGCCGAGCGGGTGCGCGAGCTGGAGGACGACCGCGGCACCGTGGTCGAGACCGCCGCCGCCGACCTGCGCCGGATCGAGCGCGACCTGCACGACGGCGCCCAGGCCCGGCTGGTCGCGCTGGCGATGGACCTCGGCATGGCCAAGGAGCGGCTGCGGGAGGTGGAGACCCAGGAGGACATGGCGGTCGCCACCCGGATGGTCGACAACGCGCACGGCGAGGTGAAGCTGGCCCTCCAGGAGCTGCGCGACCTGGCCCGCGGCATCCACCCGGCGGTGCTCACCGACCGCGGCCTGGACGCGGCGCTGTCCGCGGTGTCGGCCCGCTGCACCGTCCCGGGCGGGGTGAAGGTGAACGTCGACCTGGCCGGGCCGGACGGCGAGCCCGAGCGCCCGGACTCGGCGGTCGAGGGCATCGCGTACTTCACCGTCAGCGAGCTGCTGACCAACGTCTCCAAGCACGCCGGAGCCACCACCGCCTCGGTGGACGTCTGGCGCTCGGACGACCAGCTGATGGTGCTGGTCCAGGACGACGGCCGGGGCGGGGCGGCCCCCTACCCGGGCAGCGGCCTGGCCGGGCTGGCCGAGCGGATCCGGGCGGTGGACGGGGTGTTCCTGGTGGAGAGCCCGGAGGGCGGCCCGACCACCGTCACCGTCGAGCTGCCCTGGCGCACCCGCACCGCCCGCCGCTAGGAGCCGGTCCGGGAACGCGAAGGGGCCCGGAACGCGAACGGGCCCCGGAACGCGAAGGGGCGCCGGGACCCGTCGAGGCAGTGGACGGGTCCCGGCGCCGGTCCGGTGCGGAGGCCGCCCCGCGGAACCCTTGCGCGGTGTACGGGCCGGCCGGCGTACCGGGGTCGGGGGGCGGCTAGGAGCTGCTCTCCAGCGTGCCGAGGGTGACGTCGGCGGTCGCGTTGTTGCCGTCCCTGGTGTAGCTGACGGTGACCTTGGTGCCCGGGGTGAGCGAGGCGAGCGCGGTGGTGAGCGCGTTCAGCGAGTCGACCGGGGTGTCGCCGATCCTGGTGATGACGTCGCCGGCCTGGAGCCCCGCCGAGGCGGCCGGGCCGCCCTGGCTGACCGCCACGATGACCGCGCCGGCCGGCTGGAACTGCTGGTTGAAGCTGGTCCGGGCGGTGATGCCGAGCGCGGCCCGCCCGGAGTTGGTGACCTTGCCCTGCTTGATCAGCTGGTCGGTGATGTTGGTGATGGTGGACGCCGGGATGGCGAAGCCGATGCCGGGGGCCGCCGCGCCGTTGGTCTGCGGCTCGGTCGCGGCGAGGGTGTTGATGCCGATCACCTTGCTGTCCAGGTTGACCAGCGCCCCGCCGCTGTTGCCCGGGTTGATCGCGGCCGAGGTCTGCACCATGTTGCCGATGGTGGCGCCCGGCGAGCCGCCGCCGCGGGGCTCGGAGACGGTCCGCCCGGTGGCCGAGACGATGCCCTGGGTGACGCTGCTGGAGAGCCCGAGCGGGCTGCCCATGGCCAGGGTGATCTGGCCGAGCTGGACCTTGCTCGAATCGCCGAAGGCGGCCGGCTTGAGGCCGCCGGGCGGGCTGCTGAGCTTGATCACCGCGAGGTCGGCGTCCGGGTAGCTGGCGACCAGGGCGGCGTCCAGCGCCTTGGTGGAGTTGGCCAGCGTGACGGTGAAGGTGGTCGCCGAGCCGACCACGTGGGCGTTGGTGACGATGTCGCCCTTGTCGTCGTAGACGATCCCGGAGCCGAGGCTGTCGCCGGTGGTGATCTGGACCACCGAGGGCAGCACGTCGGCGATCACCTTCTGGTACGCGTCCTGCAGCTGGTTGGCGCCGCCCGGCTGGGCGGCGGGCGCGGCGGAGGCCTGCTTGCTCGCGCCGGCGGAGGAGGCGGTCGAGGACGAGGTGGCCTTGGAGGAGGAGGACGAGCTGCTGCACCCGGCCAGCGCCAGGGCGAGCGCCGCGACGACCGCGACCCCGCCGGGCACGAGCAGCCGCCGGTGCGCCGCCTTGGGGCCGGTCGGCCGGGGGCCGGCCGGGAGCGGTCGGTTGTGTTCCTTCTTTCGGCTCACCTGGCTGCCTCCGATTCGTCACCGCGCGAGGGCGCGGGGCATGAGAGCACGGAAATCTTTGTCAGCATTTCACCGATTTGTCCGTTTTGACGTCCCGACTCGCCCGATGCCGGTGACCAAAACCGAACTAGGGCCCGTCTTCAAACCCCCGCCTGCGGGCCGACGCTCCCCCAGCCTTCGGCCGGGAGGTACCCCCAGGGCACGCACCTCGCCGCGTTGTCGTCGGTCGCCAATGCGCTGCATTGGGCTCCCTCCTCCGCCTTGCGATGCACGCACCCCAACGCCGCCCCGCCCGCCCTCCGGGCGAACGACGGGGGTTTGAAGACGGGCCCTAGGATTGCCGCATGACTTGGTTGATCACCGGCGGTGCCGGATACATCGGCGGACACGTCGTCCGCCAGCTGCTCGACGCCGGTGAGCGCGTCGCCGTCCTGGACGACCTGAGCACCGGCGACGCCTCCCGGGTGCCGGCCGGCGTCCCGCTGATCGAGGGCTCCACCCTGGACCGCGCCGTCCTGGACGCCGCGATCCGCGAGCACGGCATCGAGGGCGTCCTGCACTTCGCCGCCAAGAAGCAGGTCGGCGAGTCGGTCGAGCAGCCGTTCCTGTACTACCGGGAGAACATGATCGGCCTCCAGACGGTCCTGGAGGCCGCGGCCGAGGGCGGCGTCAAGCGCTTCCTGTTCTCCTCCTCCGCCGCCGTCTACGGCATGCCGGACGTCGACCTGGTCACCGAGTCCACCCCGTGCGCCCCGATGAGCCCGTACGGCGAGACCAAGCTGGCCGGCGAGTGGCTGGTCGCCGCGGCGGGCAAGGCCCACGGGATGTCCACCGTGGCCCTGCGCTACTTCAACGTGGCCGGCGCCGCCTCGCCCGAGCTCTCCGACACCGGGGTGTTCAACCTGATCCCGATGGTCTTCGAGCGGCTGACCGCCGGCCAGGCCCCGCGGGTCTTCGGCGACGACTACGCGACCCCGGACGGCAGCTGCGTCCGCGACTACATCCACGTCTCCGACATCGCCTCGGCCCACGTGGCGGCCGCCAAGCGGCTGGCCGCCGACCCGGCCGGCGAGACCGCGCTGGTGCTCAACATCGGCCGCGGCGAGGGCGTCAGCGTCAAGGAGATGATCGAGGTCATCGGCAAGGTGACCGGCTACGACACCACCGCCGAGGTGACCCCGCGCCGCCCCGGCGACCCGGCCCGGGTGGTGGCCGCCGCCGACCTGATCCACCGCGAGCTGGGCTGGAGCGCCGGCCACGACGTCGAGGACATGGTCTCCTCCGCGTGGGAGGGCTGGTGCAGCCGCCACCCCGGGGCCCGCAAGGCCTGACCCTCGGGTAGCAGCACCGTACGGCGGTGTCCGCCCCGCTCAGCGGGCGGGCACCGCCGTGCCGTAGTAGGCGTCCAGCGCGTACACGCAGCGGTCCTTGGAACCGACGAAGACCCGCCCGCCGACCGCCACCGGGGAGCCGGTGAGCTCGCCCTTGGTGCCGAGCTCCCAGCGCAGCTGACCGGTCGCCAGGTCCAGGGTGTGCAGCGAGTGGTCCCGGCTGCCCAGGTGCACCAGGCCGTCGGCCACCGCCGGGGAGCCGACGATCTCGCCGCGCGTGGTGTAGCGCCAGCGCTCCCGGCCGGTCGCCGCCTCGAAGGCGTACAGCACCTCGCCGCTGCCGACCAGCACCATGCCGTCCCCGACCACCACCGGCTCGGCGCCCTGGCGGCTGCCGGTGACCCCGCGCCAGCGGTCCCGGCCGGTGGCCGCGTCCAGCGCGTAGACGGTGCCCAGGTAGTCGGCCACGTAGACCGCGTCGCCGTCCAGCGCCGGCGGGGTGAACAGCACCACCGGGGCGTCGAAGCGCCAGCGCTCGGTGCCGCTGGCCGCGTCCAGCGCGTACACCCGGGTGCCCGCCGTCACGTACAGCACGCCGCCGCGCTCGACCGGGTGCGCGGGCACGTCCTCGCCGACCTGGAAGGACCAGCGCAGGCCGGCCCCGCGCGGATCCACGCAGCGCAGCCGTCCGGCGCCGAAGTAGTAGGCGGCGCCGCCCACCAGGACCGGACCGGACTGCGGGTTCTCGTAGTCCTGCTGGGCGTCGTCGGCGCGCCACAGCTCGGCGCCGGTGGCGGCCGCGCGCAGCTGGACGCCGCCGCCGCGCACGCCGCAGCAGAGCACGCCGTCGGCCGCGGAGAGCGAGTAGACCCAGCCGTCCAGCGAGGTGCGCCAGCGCTCGGTGCCGTCCGCGACGTCCACGGTGTACAGGTGCGGGCCGTCCGCGGCGTGCACCCGGCCGGCGTCCACCGCGAGCGCCCAGGCGACGTCCCGGGTCTTGTAGCGGCGCTCGCCGGAGGCGATGTCCAGCGCGTGCACCTCGAAGCTGGAGACGAAGAGCGTGCCGTCGGCGACCACCGGGGTGCCCCAGACGTCGTTGGACATCCGGAACCGCCAGGGGCGCCAGCGGGCCGCCGCGGCGGGCGGCGGGGTCGGAGCGGGCGGCGGGGTCGGCGCCGTCCGGCGGACCCAGTCGGTGGTGGCCGGGGCGGTGCTCGGACCGGGCTGCTCGTGCTCGGCCCGCGGCCCCGGGCCTATCCGCACCGAGGCGCCGGACAGCTGCACCTCGACGGCCATGCCGCCGGTGGGCGCGCGGTGCTTGTTCTTGGAGGGGATCTTCGCGGTCGGGATCCCGTCGTCCTGGCCGGGGCGCGGCCCGGCGTGCACCGGCCCGGTCGGCGGGGCGTGCCCGGCCCCGGGGTAGGTGCGCGGGTCGTCCGGGCCGGGGTGCTGCGGCGGCACGGGCGACTGCTGCGCCGGGCCCTGGGCGTGCGGCGGCCGCGGCGGCTCGGCCGGACCGGGGTACGAGCGGGGCTGGGCGCTCGGGCGGCGGCCGCGCTTGCGCTCGATCAGCTCCAGCGCGTGGGGCGGCAGCCAGTCGCCGACCTCGCCGGCGGCGTCGTCCCGGGAGAACAGGTGCGGGGCCAGCTCGGCCTGGATCTGCGCGGGGGTGGGCCGGCGCTCGGGCGCCTGCTGCATGCAGGCCCGGACCAGGTCCATCAGCTCGGGCGCCATCCCGGTGAGGTCCGGCTCCTCGCGCAGCAGCTGGAACACCGTCTCGACCGGGTTGGAGCCGCGGAACGGGGGGTGCCCGGTGGCGCAGAAGACCATCAGCGAGCCGAGCGAGAAGACGTCGCTGGCACCCCGGACGGTACGGCTGTCCCGGGCCTGCTCCGGGGACATGTAGGCGGGGGTGCCGACCGCGACGTTGGTCATGGTCAGCCGGGTGCTGGAGACCCCGGCGGCGATGCCGAAGTCGATCACCTTCGGGCCGTCCTCGACCACCAGCACGTTGGAGGGCTTGAGGTCGCGGTGGATCAGTCCGGCCGCGTGGATGGACTGCAGCGCCTCGGCGATGCCCGCGACCAGCCAGCGGGTGGCGTCGACCGGCAGCGGCCCGCACTCCTCGACCAGGTCCTCCAGGGAGGGCGCCGGGATGTACGCGGTGGCCAGCCAGGGCACCCGGGCGTCCGCGTCGGCGTCCACCACGGCCGCGGTGTAGAAGCCGCCGACCGTCTTGGCCGCCGCGATCTCCCGGGCGAAGCGGACGCGGAACAGCTCGTCCTCGGCCAGCTCCCCCCGGACGGTCTTGATGGCCACCCGGCGCCCTGAGGCGGAGCGCGCCAGGTAGACCAGCCCCATCCCACCCGCGCCGAGCCGCCCCAGCACCTCGAAGGGCCCGATCCTCCTCGGATCGTGCGCCGTCAGCTGGTCCACTCCGCAGCCACCTCCCCGTCGTCCGCACCCGCCGCGTGGTGCCGGACCCGATTCTCCAATGCCGCCCGGCGCAACTCCAACCTCCCCCACCGGGAGACGGCCGCCGCCCCGGACCGTCGGTCCGCTGGTCAGCGGTGACGGAACGGCCGGATCCTGACGCCCGTTCCGTCACCGGCTTGCGCCCCGGAGTCCGGACCGTCCACCGTCCGACCCCCCGTACCGGTCACGCTCTGTCACCCGACCACCCCTCAGCGGACTCGCCGTCACGCTATGGGGTCAAAAGCACACGGGGGGGCTTCAAGAGCGCCTTCGGAGCCCGGTGAATATCCGTCCGAAGTGGTTCAGGCCGCTATAGCGCCCCCCGTGCGGAGTAATAGTCGCATCACCGAATCGCGCCAAGATCTTGCCACGGTAAGCTGACGGCATGACAGGACAAGTTCGCACCGTCGACGGTCGCGTCGCCGGGCGACGCGGACAGGAGACGCGGCAGAAGCTGCTCGACTGCCTCCGCGAGATGCTCAGCACGTCGCCCTATCGGGACGTCAAGGTCATCGACGTCGCCCGTATGGCGGGTACCTCCCCCGCGACCTTCTACCAGTACTTCCCGGATGTCGAGGGCGCAGTCCTCGAAATCGCCGAGGAAATGGCCAAGGACTCCGACACCCTCAAAGAGCTGGTGGCCGGAAAGTCCTGGGCAGGGAAGTCCGGACCGACCACTTCGGAAGAACTGGTCGACGGATTCCTCGCCTTCTGGCGCAAGAACGACGCCATTCTCCGAGTGGTCACGCTCGGTGCCGCGGAAGGGGACAAGCGGTTCTTCAAGATCCGCATGACCGTCCTCAACTCGGTCGCCAAGCCGCTCGCGGAAGCCGTCAAGGAACTCCAGGCGAAGGGTCAGGCCGACAAGACGCTCGACCCGAACGCCGTCGCCGGGGCCCTGGTCTCGCTGCTCGCCTCGGCGGCCGAGCACCAGAAGGCCTTCACCTCCTGGGGCGTCAAGGTCAAGGACCTCAAGCCCAACCTCGCTCCCCTGGTGTACCTGGGCGTCACCGGCAAGAAGGCGCCCAAGTAGGACCGTCCTCCGACCCACCATCCGCTCCGCGCGCAGCCCCGGCCTCCTGTCCGGGGAACGACGGACGGCGGCCGTGTCCTCGGGGGAGGTCCGCCGACGTACCGCACGCGCGCCAGACATGCCGGTGGGCGGGCACCCCTCACACAGGGTGCCCGCCCACCGGCATGTGCTGATATTCGCCCGCTCGCCTCCGGGGCGCTCTGACCCGGTGCCGACGGTCGTCGCTCCGATGCCCCTCGTTCCTCGGGGCCTCCTCGCTCGCCCTCCTTGCCCGCCGACGGGCAGGAGGGGCCCACCCTTTCGGCACTGGCGCGCCCCTTCGGCTCGGGGCGGGCGGGCCGGGCGGTGCTACGGGCAGAGCACCACCTGGCCGGCGTAGGCGAGGCCGCCGCCGAAGCCGAAGAGCAGGACCGGGTCGCCCGGGGAGAGCTCGCCGCGCTCGACCAGCTTGGAGAAGGCGAGCGGGATCGAGGCGGCCGAGGTGTTGCCGGAGTCGACCACGTCCCGGGCCACCACCGCGTCGGCGAGGCCCAGCTTGGCGGCGATCGCGTCGATGATCCGCAGGTTGGCCTGGTGCGGGACGAACCCCTTGAGCTCCGACGGGTCGATCCCGGCCCGCTCGCAGGCCTGCCGGGCCAGCGGGGCGAGCTGGGTGGTGGCCCAGCGGAACACCGACTGGCCCTGCTGGCTGATCACCGGGTCCCACCCGGTGATCACCACGGCGTCGCCCCGTTCCGGCTCGGAGCCCCAGACCACCGGTCCGATGCCCGGCTCGGCGCCCTCCTCCTGGGCCTCGACCACCGCGGCGCCCGCACCGTCGCCGAAGATCACGCAGGTGGAGCGGTCGGTCCAGTCGAGCGTGTCGGACATCCGTTCGGCACCGATCACCAGCGCGCGCCGCGCCGCACCGGCCCGGATCGCGTGGTCGGCGGTGGCCAGCGCGTAGGAGAAGCCGGAGCACACCGTGTTGATGTCGTACGCGGCGGGCGCGCGGACGCCCAGCCGGGCAGCCACCGCGGCGGCGGTGTTGGGGCTGCGCTCGATCGCGGTGCAGGTGGCGACCACGACCAGGTCGATCTCCGCCGCCGTCCGGCCGCTGTTGGCCAGCGCCTTCTGCGCGGCCTCGGTGGCGAGGTCGACCAGGGTCTCGCCCTCGGCGATGTGCCGGGTGCGGATCCCCACCCGGGTGCGGATCCACTCGTCGTCGGTGTCGACGAATGCCGCCAGATCGTCGTTGGAGAGCACCTTGGGAGGCTGGTAGTGCCCGAGTGCCACAATGCGCGAACCGCTCATGCTGCCATGGAACCGGGTTACCCGCTGGTCAGCCGGGCACGACCGGCTACAGGATCCACGCCGGGGAACTGTAGGGGGTCCACAAGGCCCTTGGGGCGTCTGGGCCCGGGTGTACGCCGAGGTCAGGCGGCCAGCGAAGTGGCGTCGCCCATCACGATCACCGGGTGGGCGGCCGGGTCCAGGGTGCGGATGAGCTGGGCCATCTTGTCCTCGGGTATCGACACGCAGCCGTGGGTCGGGCCGTCGTGGTCGACGTGCAGCCAGATGCCGCCGCCCTTCTTGCTGCCCATCGGACGGCGCATGTCGAGCGGGGAGCTGCCGGCGACCCGGTTGTAGTTGATCGCGACCACGTAGTCGAAGGAGCCGGCCAGCTGGTCGCCGAAGAAGCCCGTCCCGGAGACCACGAAGCTCGCGTCCTTGTCGTACGGGAGCTTGCTGCCGGGGTTGTCCTTCTTGCCGCCGGCGTCGGTGAGGTCGAAGACGCCGATCGGGCTGCGCAGGTCGCCCTCGTTGTGGTCGGTGGTCCAGCCGTTCTTGCCGTTGTGGCCCTGCCAGGTCTCACCGGCCAGCCAGCGGCCCTCGGGGGTGCGGGTCCACAGGGTGACGCTGTTCTTGTCGGTGTCCTTGCCCTGGCCGGTGGCGACCACGACCTGGGTGGTCGCGGCGGGGATCTTCGCGGTGAAGGCGGCCCCGAGGCCGGGTATCGCGGCCAGCGAGCCGTCCGGCCGGGTCTCGCTGCGGCCGGCGGCCGCGGGGGCGGCCTGCCGGTCGGCGGCGGCCTGGACGGCCGCGGGGGCGGGCGTGACGGGCTGGTCGGGCTTGCTGACGCCCTCGGGTCCGGGGCCGTCGGCGGCCGCGGCGACGGACTTGGCGCCGTCCTGGCCGACGGTGTACCAGCCGGCGGCGGCCGCGACCAGCAGCGCGGTGCCGGCCATCACGGCCTTGCCGTGTCGTTTCTGCTTCGCCTTGCGCCGCCGGCCCCGGGCGGCGGCGCGGCCACCGGGCGCGGGGGCCGCGGCGACGATGGGCGTAACGGAGGCGAGGGGCGCGGGGGGAGCGAGGGGCGCGACCGGTTCGGGCTGCTGCTCGTACACCGGCTGCTCGTACAGCGGCTCCTGATACGCCGGCTCCTGGTACGCCGACTCCTCGTACGCCGACTCCTCGTACGCCGGCTGCTCGTACAGCGGCTCCTGGTACGCCGGCTCCTGGTGGGCGGGCTCCGGCTCGACGACGTACGGCTGGAAGGGCTGGAAGGGCTCGAACGGCTGCTCGTACGCCCCGGAGTACCCGTCGGCCGGCTGCTGGTACTCGCCGTAGTACTCCTGCGGAGCGGGCTGCGGGACGGCCTGCGGGTACGGCTCGTACGCCTGGTACGGCGCCCCGTGCGACTGCTGCGGCACCCCGTACCCCGGCTCCGGCATCGGCTCGTACGGCGGGTACTCGGTGGCGCGATGGGAACCGGACATGCCGTCGATCCTGCCAAACGCCGTACCCGTTGGTAAACCCGGGTCGCGTGCGAGAGCGGTGAAGACGCCGCCGCCCGGGCCGCGGGTGCGGTCCGGGCGGCGGAAGTGCGCAGGTCAGAGGCGCATCGCCTGCGGGGTCTCGCGACGCGTCAGGTCGGGGCCGTCGTACTCGCGGATGACCTCGTAGCGGGTGTTGCGCTCCACCGGGCGGAAGCCGGCGTCCCGGATCAGGCCGAGCAGGTCCTCGCGGCCGAGCTTGTTCGGGGTGCCGAAGTTGTCCGCGTCGTGGGTGATCTTGTACTCGACCACCGAGCCGTCCATGTCGTCCGCGCCGTGGCTGAGCGCCAGCTGGGCGGTGGTGACCCCGTGCATCACCCAGAAGACCTTGACGTGCGGGACGTTGTCGAAGAGCAGCCGGGAGACCGCGAAGGTCTTCAACGCCTCGGCGCCGGTGGCCATCTCGGTACGGGCCATCAGCTTGTTGCGCACGACGCCGTCCTTGGAGTCGTGGAAGTCGTGCTGGTAGCGCAGCGGGATGAAGACCTGGAAGCCGCCGGTCTCGTCCTGGAGCTCGCGCAGCCGCAGCACGTGGTCGACCCGGTGGCGGGGCTCCTCGATGTGGCCGTACAGCATGGTGGCCGGGGTCTTGAGGCCCTTGCTGTGCGCCAGGCGGTGGATCCGCGACCAGTCCTCCCAATGGGTGTCGTGGTCGACGATGTGCTGGCGGACCTCCCAGTCGAAGATCTCCGCGCCGCCGCCGGTCAGCGACTCCAGACCGGCGTCGATCAGCTCGTCCAGGATCTCGTCGGCGGGCAGGCCGCTGATCTTCTCGAACCAGTGGATCTCGGTGGCGGTGAAGGCCTTCAACGAGACGTTCGGCAGCGCCGCCTTGAGCTCCCGCAGCGAGCGCGGGTAGTAGCGCCACGGCAGGGTGGGGTGCAGGCCGTTGACGATGTGCAGCTCGGTGAGGGACTCGCTCTCCATCGCCTTGGCGAGGCGGACGGCCTCCTCGATGCGCATCGTGTAGGCGTCCTTCTCGCCCGGCTTGCGCTGGAACGAGCAGTACGCGCAGGACGCGCTGCAGACGTTCGTCATGTTGAGGTGGCGGTTGACGTTGAAGTGGACGACGTCGCCGTTCTTCCGCGTCCGCACGTGGTGGGCCAGCCCGCCCAGCCAGGCCAGGTCGTCGCTCTCGTAGAGCGCGATCCCGTCCTCGCGGGTCAGCCGCTCACCCGCGTAGACCTTCGCCTCCAGCTCGCGCTTGAGCCCTGCGTCCATGCGGTGCCCCGCCTCCTCAGACATTCGATTCCTTACCGGAGACGAGGTTACGCCTAGGCCGCGAGCAGCTCGGCGAGCAGGCCCGGGTCGATGTTGCCGCCGCTGACCACGGCGGCCACCGTCCGGCCGCCGGTCTCGGCGGCGCGGTGGAAGTACGCGGCCGGGGCGACCGCGCCGGAGGGCTCGGCGACCAGCCGGCCGCGGCGGGCCAGCAGGGCGACGGTGGCGCGGATCTCGTCCTCGGTGACGGTGACGATGTCGTCGACGTAGGCGGTGAGGTGCTCGTACGGCAGCACGCCCACCGAGGGGGTGCGCAGCCCGTCCGCGACCGTCCGGTAGGTGTCGGCGACCGGCCACTCCACCCGGCGCCCGGAGCGCAGGCTCTCCCGGGCGTCGGCGGCCAGCTCCGGCTCCACCCCGATCACCCGGACGCCCGGGCGGGTGAGCTTGAGCGCGGCGGCCGTCCCGCTGATCAGGCCGCCGCCGCTGACCGGCACCAGCACGGTGTCCAGCCCGGCCGGGGCGTCCTCGGCGATCTCCAGGCCCACCGTGCCCTGGCCCGCGATGATGAACGGGTCGTCGTACGGCGGCACCCAGACGAAGCCGTGCCGCTCGGCCAGCTCGCCGGGCAGGGTGTCCCGCTCCCCCGGTGGGACGAGGATCACCTCGGCGCCGAACGCGCGGGTGGCCTCGACCTTCACGGCGGGCGAGGTGTCCGGCATCACGATCACGGCCTTGAGGCCGAGCAGCTGCGCCGCGTAGGCCACCGCCTGCGCGTGGTTGCCGCTGGACTGGGCGACCACCCCGCGGGCGCGCTCCTCCGGGGTGAGCGCGGCCAGCCGGTTGTAGGCGCCGCGGGTCTTGAAGGCCCCGGTCGGCTGGAGGTTCTCGGGCTTGAGCCAGAGCCGTCGCCCGTCCTCGGACGCCCAGGGGGCGGGGACCAGCGGGGTGCGCACCGCGACCCCGGCGATCCGCTCCCGAGCGGCGTGCAGCTCCTCCAGACCGACCAGTGCCATGCCGTCACTCTCCTTCGGGGGGGAGCTCGCTCACCCGGTTCTCCCACTTCGTGGAGAGTACGACGGTGGTGCGGGTGCGGGCCACGCCCTTTGTGCCCGAGATCCGCTTGACCACCGACTCCAGGCCGGCCACGTCGGCCACCCGGACCTTGAGCATGTAGGAGTCGTCACCCGCGATGAACCAGCAGTCCTCGACCTCGTTGAGGTCCTTGAGCCGGAACGCGACGTCCTCGTGGTCGGCCGCGTCGGTCAGTTGGAGACCGATCAGGGCCGTGACGCCGAAGCCGAGCGAGGCGGGGTTCACCGTCGCCCGGTAGCCGGTGATCACACCGGCCTGCTCCAGGCGGTTGATGCGGTCCGTGACGCTCGGGCCGGAGAGTCCGACCAGTCGGCCCAGCTCGGCGTAGGACGCACGGCCGTTCTCCCGGAGCGCCTGGATGAGCTGTCTGTCCACCGTGTCCATATACCGTCCGCGTCCTTCCGAACCTCACCAGACCCACAGATCATTATCCGGATTCAAAGGCGCCGTGCGCTGAACGACCCGGATATCGCAGAGAAGATACTCTCCCGCCCTCGCTCTCCTTACTCCCCCTCAGGTCGAGCGGCGTCCCCGTCGCCCGGCTTGCGGGCGGCAGCGCCCAACTCGCCCTCCCAGCGCAGGTACAGGGAGTGCGGCACGCCGACGGCGTCCAGCACCCGGCCGGCCACGAAATCCACCAGTTCGCGCACGGTGGAGCCGCCGGCGTAGAAACCGGGCGAGGCGGGGAGCACGACGGCGCCCTGCGCGTCCAGCTCCACCAGGTGCTTCAACGTCACCCCGTTGAGTGGTGCCTCACGCACGCAGACGACGAGCGGACGGCGCTCCTTGAGGGTGACGCTGGCCACCCGCTGGAGCAGGTCCTTGCTCAGGCCGAGCGCGATCCCGGCCACCGCGCCGGTGGTCGCGGGGACCACCAGCATCCCCTTGGCCGGGTAGGAGCCGCTGGACGGGCCGGCCGCGAAGTCCCCGGCCGGCCAGTAGCGGACGTCGTCCAGGCCCTCGTCCGTCCCCAGCCACCGGGCGAGGTCGGCGCGCCAGTGGGCGTCCCGGAAGGAGATCCCGGTCTCGTCCAGGATGGTGAGCCGGGCGGCCCGACTGACGATCAGGTCCACCGCCTCACCGGCGGCGAGCAGCGCCCGGATCACCGAGGCCGCGTACGGCGTCCCCGACGCTCCCGAGACCCCGACCACCCACGGCTGACGCTTCGCAGTTCCCATGGAGACAATTCTGTCCCGCCCCCACCTGCGGCTCCGCCCCGGGCACGGCGGAGCGGGCCCGCGCGGGCGCGCCCCCTGGGAGGATGGGCGCATGGCAGCGACCCTCGTCGACCTCACCCATCAGGTGACCACCGCGATGCCGGTCTACCCCGGCGACCCGGCCGTCCTGCTGGAGCCCGCGCTCACCACCGCCACGGCGGGGGTGAACGTGCTGGCCCTGCACCTCGGCTCGCAGTCCGGGACGCACGTGGACGCGCCGTACCACGTGGACGTCACCTGGCCGACCCTGGACGGGCTGCCGCTGGAGCGGTTCACCGGCCCGGCCGTGGTCGCCGACCTGCGCGGGCTGGAGCCCCGGACGGCCGTCACCCCCGACCTGCTGGCGCCCGCGCTGGCGCGCTGCGCCGAGGGCACCGTCCTGCTGCTGGCCACCGGCTGGGCCCGGCACTGGGGCACCGACGCCTACCTGGCCCACCCCAGCCTGACCGCGGCCGCCGCCGAGGCGATCGTGGCCGCCGGGGTGCGGACGGTCGGCGTGGACGCGCTGAGCGTGGACCCCACCCCCGACCCGGGGCCGGAGCACCCGGCGGTCGCCGCGCTGCTCGCCGACCTCACCGACGAGCACGACGGGCCCGACCCGGTGGAGGAGCCGACGCTGGCCGCCCACCGGGTGCTGCTGGGTGCGGACGGCGGCGGGGTGATCGCCGAGAACCTGACCGACCTGCGGGCGCTGCTGGCGGCGCAGGAGGCCGGTCGGCCGGTGGAGGTGTCGCTGTTCCCGCTGCGTCTGGTCGCCGCGGACGGGGCCCCGGTGCGGGCGGTGGCGCGGCTGGGCTGACCGGCCCGACCGGGGCCGCACTTGGTCTAGACCAACTCCGATGGCGCCACTAGGCTTTCCGGCCATGGCTGAGATCATCGGAGTGATCGAGCGACTCTGGCGCTACCCCGTGAAGTCCACCGGCGGCGAGCGGCTCGACTCCGTCGACGTGGACGTGCGCGGCCTGGCCGGGGACCGCCTCTACGCCGTCCGCGACGCCTCCGGGAAGCTCGGCTCGGGCAAGAACACCCGCCGCTTCCGCCGGATGGACGGGCTGCTGCGGCTCTCCGCCCGGCTCGGCCGCCGGATCGACGGCCCCGAACTGTTCGACCCGCTCGGCCGCCCGGTCGACCACCCGACCGCCTTCCTGCGCGCCTACCTCCAGCGCGAGGACGTCGAACTCGCCCGCGAGGACGCCGTCCCGCACTTCGACCGACTGCCCGTCAGCGTGCTCAGCACCGCCACCCTGGACTGGGTCCGCGAGGCCGTCCCCTTCGCCGTGGTCGACGAACGCCGGTTCCGCCCCAACATCGTGCTGCGCACCCCGCCGGGCACCCCGCCCTTCGTCGAGGACGCCTGGCTCGGCCGGCAGGCCCGCGGCGGGGGCCCGGACAGCGCCCGGCTCGCCTTCGTCTCCGCCAGCGAGCGCTGCGCGATGAGCGGCGCCCCACAGCCCGGCCTGCCGCACGCGCCGGAGATCCTCAAGGCGATCGTGCACGCCCACGACGGCCGGCTCGACGCCCTCGCCGAGGTCGCCGCCCCCGGGCGGCTGCGGCTCGGCGACCGGCTGGTGCTGGACTGAGTCCTGGCCGCGGCGCCGGTGAAACCGCAGGTCAGAGCGGTTTCAAAGATTCTCCGAAAAAGTTCTGAACTCACCTGCAACCCCCCGGGCCCTTGCACGTCCATGTGAGTGAGCGGCGGGGGAACCCGCCCGAGCGGACCGCAGGCGACACCGGGGACACCACCCCGGACCTCAGGTCCGATCCGTACCGTGCTGATCGACCAGCAGCGGAAAGCTGCCGGTGAAACACCCTGGGGGGTATCCCGAATGTCCGTCGTGCGCGCACGCCGTTCCCGCTCCGCCGTCGTCACCGCCGCCACCCTCGGCGTGCTGCTCGCCACCGGCGCCGTGGTCTCCTCCCCGGCCGCCTACGCCGCCGACGCCCCGGCCGCCGCCACCGCCTCCGCCGAGCCGACCGCCCAGGCCGCGGCCGAGGCCGGCCAGCCGTCGCTGACGGTCAACACCCCTGAGTCGTTCGGCAACGGCGGGGAGCCGGTCGAGTTCTCCGAGACCGTCACCAACCCCGGCACCGCCGACGCCTCGTACAAGCTGTGGTTCGACGTGAGCAACCCGGAGGCCCGGTCCGGGAACCAGCTCACCGTCGACTACCGCGACGCGGATGGCGCCTGGAAGCCGGTCGACCTGGCCTTCACCAACTCCGGCGGCCACTTCACCGGCGGGATCCCGACCGCTCTGACCGTCGCCGGCGGCGCCACCAAGACGGTCCAGCTGCGTCTCGGCCTCCCGGTCAACAACAACTGGGGCAGCCACGACCTGCCCATCAAGCTCGACTCCACCGTCCTCGACGCCTCCGGCCACACCGCTCTCGCCGAGAGCACCAAGACCGTGACGGCCAAGGCCCTCACGGTGCAGGTCGGGAACGCGCCGACCACCGCCGTCGCCGGCGGCGCCCCGGTCGAGTTCGACGTCACGGTGACCAACCCCAGCGCCGCGCGCTACACCGACGTCGCCAAGGTCATCGAGGCCGACCAGCGCAGCAAGCTCCAGGTGCAGAACGCGGACGGCAGCTGGGAGACCGTCACCGCGGCCCCCGACCAGTCGGGCCGGGTCCGCTACCACCTCACCGCGGACAAGACCCTCGCCCCCGGTGCCTCCTTCACCCGGCACGTCCGCCTCTCCTTCACCGCCGACGCCCCGACCGGCACCACCTACATCCACCCGTGGGCCATGCTCGGCGAGGGCGGGGCGTTCATGCCCGTCGTCTGCGGCCCGCAGTTCGTCGCGATCAACGTCACCTCCGGCCCGACCCTGTCGGTGCAGCCGCCGTCGTCCATCGGCAACTCCGGCAAGCCGGTCGAGTTCATCGAGACCGTCACCAACCCGGGCAGCACCGACGCCACGTACACGCTGAAGCTGAACGTCAGCAACCCGGCCGCGCGCAGCGCCGGCCGCTTCGCCGTCGACTACCGTGACGCCGACGGCACCTGGAAGCCCGTCACGCTGAACTTCAGCCAGGGCGAGAAGACCTTCAACTTCAGCGGTGAGATCCCGGGCGTGTCGGTCGCCGCCGGCACCGCCAAGACCCTCCAGCTGCGCCTCTCCGCCCCGGTCAACAACGACTGGCCCAACGCGCACGGGACCGTCTCGCTCCACTCCGCGATCGTGGACGGCGCGAACACGGTCGTGTCGGAGAGCACCAAGGACGTCGAGATGAAGAGCCTCGGCCTGACGGTCAAGAACGCGCCGAGCACCGCCGCGATCGGCGGCGCCCCGGTCGAGTTCGACTTCACCGTGGACAACCAGAGCGCCTCGGACTACGACAACCTCTCCCCCGTGGTGGTCGCCGACCGGAACAGCAAGCTCCAGGTGCAGCAGGCCGACGGCAGCTGGGCGGACATCACCGGCACGCCGAACGGCCAGGCCGGCGGTCCGCTGGTGTACCACCTCACCACGGACAAGAACCTCGCGGCCAAGTCCTCCTTCACCAAGCACGTGCGCCTGGCCTTCACCGCCGACGCCCCGATCGGCCGGGTCTACGTCACCCCGGCGGTCATCCTCGCCGAGCAGCCGGCCGGCAGCCAGTACGCGGACGCGTGGGTCAGCGCCCAGGGCTTCTCCCTCGACCTGACCGCCACCCCGGCCGAGTACACGGGCAAGGGCACCGACCAGGGCACCGGCACCGCCGTCAAGGCCGGTCTCACCAGCACCACCGACACCGGCGGCACGGTCGACAGCACCGACAGCACCGGCGGCACCGCCACCGCCGACACCCAGCTGGCCGGCGGCTCGCTCGCCCACACCGGCTCGGACGGCATGCTGGCGGCCGCCGCGGCCGCCGCCGGCCTGCTGGCCAGCGGCATCGGCGCGATCTTCTTCTCGCGTCGCCGCCGCAACGCCTGATCCCCGCTCCGAGCAGCACCCGAGCCCCGGCTCCCGGCATCGTCCGGGGCCGGGGCTCGGCCGTTCCGGCCGCCCGTCAGCCGCGGACCAGGCAGAACGGGTGGCCGGCCGGGTCGGCGTAGACCCGCCAGCCCCCGGCGTCGTGCAGCCGCACCGCACCCAGGGCGAGCACCGCGGGCTCGGCGGCGTCGAGGTCCGGCACGTCGATGTCCAGGTGCGCCTGCTGCGGGTGTTCGGCGCTGCCCCAGCGGGGCGGGCGGTGGTCGGCGACGGCCTGGAAGCAGAGCACCCTGCCGTCGTCCAGGTGCAGGGTGGACCAGGCCTCGCCGAGCGACCAGCGGCGGTCCGGGCGGTCGACCTCGCCGCCGAGCAGTCCGGCGTAGAAGCGGGCCAGCGGGCCCGGGGCCGGGCAGTCGAGCACCAGGCACTGGAGGGTGCCGATCACGGGTTCTCCTCGGGGTCGGTTCAGGGGTTCCGGTGGCCCGGCCCGGGCAGGGACACCGCCCGGAGGTAGGCCTCGACGAACAGGTCCAGCGCCTCGTCCAGCGGCGGCAGTCCGGCGCCGAGCGCGGGCTCCAGCACCGGTCTCAGCAGGACGTTGTTGACCAGCGGGCCGAGCAGCAGCTGGACCAGCACCGGGAGCGGCAACGGGCGCAGCCGCCCCGCCTCGACGTGCGGCAGCAGCAGGCGGGAGAGGCCGTCGAACAGCCGCGGCAGGTGGGCCGCCATCATCCGGGCGGCGGGGCCGTCCGGGCGGCCGAACAGGTCGGCGAAGACCGCCGGGACGACCCTCGGCTCGCCGTCGAAGGCCGCGGCGAAGGTGCGGTGGATCGCCCGGACGGTGTCCTCCAGGCTCTCCGGCGGGTCCGCGGCCAGCGTCTCCAGGTCCGGCAGCGGGCCGTACTGGAGGAAGACGGCCGCGAACAGGCCGTCCCGCCCCTCGAAGACGGTGTGCAGGCTGGGCAGTGAGCAGCCGGCCCGGTCGGCCACGGCGTCCAGGGTCACCCCGGCGAGGCCGCGTTCGGCGACCAGCCGGCCCGCCGCCTCGATCGCCCGCTCCCGCACCGGCGGCCGTCCGCCCGGGTCGACGCCGGCCTGCCGGACCGCCTCGTCCAAGGGGGCCCGGGAACCGCCGAGCCGGCGCAGCAGGGTGCTGCGCGACATCCCGGCCGCCGAGGCGATCGCCGTCAGCGGGACGTCCGCGACGTCCTGCCCCCGTTCCTTCGCCGCCGCCAGGGCGGCCGCCACCAGATCGTTCATGTGAGACATCGTACTACTTGACACCTGAGACGATTCCAGAGATGCTCTATATGCAAGTTCCACCCAGGAGCGGCAAGGGATCGAAGGGGGAGAGCCATGAGCGTCGTCATCTCCGGAGGCGGACCGGCCGGAATGGTGCTGGGCCTGATGCTGGCCCGGGCGGGCGTCGAGGTGACCGTGCTGGAGAAGCACGCCGACTTCCTGCGGGACTTCCGCGGCGACACCGTCCACGCGTCCACCGTGCGCCTCATGGACGAACTGGGCCTCGGCCGGAAGTTCGCCGCCCTGCCGCAGAGCCGGCTCGGCAACCTGGTGGTACCGGTGCCCGGCGTCGGGGAGGTCGCGCTGAGCGCGTTCGACCGGCTGCCCGCGCCGTACAACTACATCGCCATGATGCCGCAGTGGGACCTGCTCAACTTCCTGGTCGAGGAGGCGAAGCGGGAACCCGCCTTCACCGTGCGGATGAACACCGAGGCCACCGGACTGCTCCGGGAGCACGGCCGGGTGGTCGGCGTCCGCTACCGCACCCGGGACGGCGAGGAGGGCGAGCTCCGCGCCGACCTCACCGTCGCCGCCGACGGCCGGCACTCCACCCTGCGCCGGGAGGCCGGCCTGGTGCCCGAGGAGTACCCGGTGCCCTTCGACGTCTGGTGGTTCCGGCTCCCCCGGCACGCCGACGAGCAGGCCGCGCCGCCCAGCCTCACCCCCGGCTTCGGCGAGCGCGAGATGGTCATCAGCCTCACCCGCGACGACTACTTCCAGATCGCCTACTTCAGGTCCAAGGGCTCCGACCCCCGGCTGCGCGCCGAGGGCATCGACCACTTCCGCGCCCGGATCGCCCGGCTCCTGCCGCAGTTCGCCGACCGGGTCGACCAGTTGGCCGGCCTGGACGAGGTCCACCTGCTCGACGTCAAGCTCAACCGGCTGGACCGCTGGTACGTCGACGGGCTGCTGCTGATCGGCGACGCCGCCCACGCGATGTCCCCGGCCGGCGGCGTCGGCATCAACCTCGCCATCCAGGACGCCGTCGCGGCCGCCGCCCTGCTCGCCGAACCGCTGCGCCGCGGCCGGCCGACCGTGGCCGCACTGGCCCGGGTCCAGCGGCGCCGCTGGTGGCCGACGGTGCTCATGCAGCGCCTCCAGCGGGTCCTGCACGCCGTCATGTTCGTCCCGGTGCTCACCGGCCGGCGCGCCGGGCCGCCGACCGCCTTCGCCGCGCTCGCCCGCCGCGTGCCCGTCCTCCGGACCGGCCTGTCCCGGCTGATCGCCATCGGGCCGCGCCCCGAACACGCCCCGGCCTTCGCCCGCCGGCCGTCCGCCTGACCGGGCGCCCGACCACCGGCCCGACCACCGGCCCGACCATCGGCCCGTGCACCGGCCCGCCCACACCCGCCCGAACAGCCCGCCCCGGACCGGCCGTTCGGGCGGGCGGTTTCCGGGGAACGACCCTCGGCATGACGATCCCTCACCGCCTGACCGGCACGGGCGCCCACCCCGTCCTCGTCCTGCACGACTGGTTCGGCACCAGCGCGGGCTGGGGCCCCTTCCTCGACTACCTCGACGGCAGGGCGTTCAGCTACGCCTTCCTCGACTACCGCGGCTACGGCGAGCGCAAGGACGTGACCGGCGCCTACACCCTGGCCGAGATCGCCGCCGACGCGCTCGCCCTCGCCGACCAACTCGGCTGGGACCGCTTCTCGTTGGTCGGCCACTCGATGGGCGGCAAGGCGGCCCAGCAGGTCCTGGCCGAGGCCCCGCTGCGGGTGCGCAAGCTGGTCGGCCTGTCGCCGGTGCCGGCCGGGGCGTACCCGCTGGACGAGGCGGGCGAGGCGCTGTTCTACGGCGCCGCCGAGGACCGCGAGAAGCGGTACGCGATCCTCGACCTGGTCACCGGGCAACGGGCGGGCCGGGTCTGGCTGGACCGGATGGTCGACCAGTCGCTGCGGCTGTCGACCGTCGAGGCCTTCGACGGCTACGTCCAGGACTGGACCACCGCCGACCTGGAGCACCGGATCAGCGGGAACCCCGTCCCGGTCAAGGTCATCGTCGGCGAGCACGACCTCGCGCTGACCGCCGACGTGATGCGCGGCACCTGGCTGGAGCACTACCCCAACGCCGAGTTGGAGGAGCTCGGCGGCAGCGGGCACTACCCGATGTACGAGGCGCCGGTGGCACTGGCGACCTCGATGGAGGCCTTCCTGCACAACTGAGCCGAGCGGCGGGGCCGACCCGTTCGGGAGGGCCCCGGCCGCAGGGGTCAGATGCCGAGGCCGCGGATGACCAGGTCGACCAGGGCGAAGAAGAACAGCGAGATGCCGACGAAGCTGTTCGTCTGGAAGAAGGCCCGGTTGAGCCTCGACAGGTCGTTCGGCTTCACGATGGTGTGCTCGTAGACGAAGGCGCCCGCGACGACGGCCAGGCCGATCCAGAACGCCGGGCCGGCGTCGGTGAGCACCGCGAACCAGCCCAGCAGCAGGGTGGTCAGGACGTGGCAGACCCGGGCGCCGCGGATGGCGGCCGGGACGCCGAAGCGGGCCGGCGGCGAACCGACGCCGTGCTCCCGGTCGGACTCGACGTCCTGGCAGGCGTAGATCAGGTCGAAGCCGCCGATCCAGATACCGACCGCGACCCCGAGGACCACGGCCTCCCAGGACCAGCTGCCGGTCACCGCGAGCCAGGCGCCGACCGGGCCCATCGCCTGGGCCAGGCCGAGGATCGCCTGCGGGAAGTCGGTGAACCGCTTGCCGTACGGGTAGACGACCATCGGCACCACGGCCACCGGCGCGAGGGCCAGGCAGAGCGGGTTGAGCAGGGCCGCCGCGCCGAGGAACACCACCAGGGCGACCGCCGAGCCGACGTACGCGGTCCTCAACGAGACGGCGCCGGTGACCAGTTCGCGCCCGGCGGTGCGCGGGTTCCGGGCGTCGATCTCGCGGTCGATGATCCGGTTGGCGGCCATCGCGAAGGTGCGCAGGCCGACCATGCAGACGGTGACGATGAACAGTTCGCCCCAGTGCACCCGCTTGTCCGCCAGGAACATGGCGGTCAGCGCGGCGATGTAGGCGAAGGGCAGGGCGAAGACCGAGTGCTCGATCATCACCAGGCGCAGGAAGGCCCGCGTGCGCCCCGGGGTCTCGACGGCGGCCGTACTCACAGTCCGTATTCCTTCCAGCGACGGGTCACCAGTGCGGCCGTGGCCGGGTCCGAGGAGACCATCTCCGGCCAGCCGCCGTCCCGGGTGTAGCCCTCCTCGGGGAGCTTGCGGGTCGCGTCGATGCCCGCCTTGCCGCCCCAGAACTGCTGGTAGGAGGCGTGGTCGAGGTGGTCGACCGGGCCCTCGACCACGGTGAGGTCGCGGCTGTAGTCGACGTTCCCGAAGGCCCGCCAGGCGACTTCCTGGTAGTCGTGGACGTCGCAGTCGGAGTCCACCACGATGATCAGCTTGGTGAGCGACATCATGTGGGCGCCCCAGATCGCGTGCATCGTCTTCTGGGCGTGTTTGGGGTACTTCTTGTCGATCGAGACGATCACGCAGTTGTGGAAGCCGCCGGCCTCGGGCAGGTCGTAGTCGACGATGTCCGGGATGATGATCTTGAGCAGCGGCAGGAAGAACCGCTCGGTGAACTTGCCCAGCGGGCCGTCCTCGGTCGGCGGGCGGCCGACCACGATCGACTGCAGGATCGGCCGGCGGCGCATGGTCACGCAGTCGATCGTCAGCGCCGGGAACGGCTCCTGCGGGGTGTAGAAGCCGGTGTGGTCGCCGAACGGGCCCTCGGGGAGCATCTCGCCGGGCTCCAGCCAGCCCTCCAGGACCACCTCGGCGTCGGCTGGGACCTGCAGCGGGACGGTCTTGCAGTCGACCATCCGGACCCGCTCGCCCGCGACGAAGCCGGCGAACAGGTACTCGTCGATGTCGCCGGGCAGTGGTGCGGTGGCCGCGTAGGTGACGGCCGGCGGGCAGCCGAAGGCGATCGCGACCGGGAGGCGCTCGCCGCGCTTGGCCGCGACGGCGTAGTGGTTGCGGCTGTCCTTGTGGATCTGCCAGTGCATCCCGATGGTGCGGCGGTCGTGCCGCTGGAGCCGGTAGAGGCCGAGGTTGCGGACGCCGGTGTCCGGGTCCTTGGTGTGGGTCAGGCCCAGGTTGAAGAAGGAGCCGCCGTCCAGCGGCCAGGTGAACAGCGCGGGCAGCTCGTCCAGGTTGACGTCGTCGCCGGTGAGCACGACCTCCTGGACCGGGGCGTCGCCGGCCTTCACGTGCCGCGGCGGGACGTGCGCCATCGAGGCGAGCTTGCCGAAGGCGTCCCTGAACCCGGTGAAGCCCTGCGGCAGTTCGGGCTTGAGCAGGCCGGCGATCTTCTCGGCGATGTCCTCCGGGCCCTTGAGGCCGAGCGACTTGGCGAGGCGCCGCTCGGTGCCGAAGACGTTCATCGCGAGCGGCATCGACGAGCCCTTGACGTTCTCGAACAACAGCGCCGGACCCTTGGCCTTCTGCACGCGATCGACGATCTCGCCGATCTCCAGGTGGGGGTCCACCTCCGCCTTGATGCGCTTGAGGTCGCCCTCGCGGTCGAGGGCCCGGAGAAACGAGCGGAGATCGTCGTATGCCATGCCTGTCAGTATCCGCCACCCGATAGCCTGGCTTGCGTCAAGGGCCCGGGAAGGCGCCCGCCGCTACCGCCCTCGACGGGGGAGATCGCAGCCGTGCTGAGGATTCTTCTGACCATCGTCCTGCCGCTCGCGCTGTGGGTGTGGGCGTTCATCGACTGCCTGGTCACACCCGAGGGGGAGGTCAGGCACCTGCCCAAGCCGATCTGGCTGATCATCGTGCTGCTCTTCCCGCCGCTCGGCCCGATCGCCTGGCTGGTGGCCGGGAAGCAGCGCGGCTTCCTGCGCACGGGCGCGCCGGACGGGCGGACGGCGGCCGACGGCCGGAGCGGTTCCGCCGCCCCGCGCCGCGGACGGCCGGTGGCCCCGGACGACGACCCGGAGTTCCTGGCCTCCCTCGGGAACGAGTCCGCGAAGAAGGACGAGTCCCCGCGGAGCGGGTCCCCGCAGGGCGGGTCCTTGCAGGGGAACGACAAGGACCACGAGGAGATGCTCCGCCGCTGGGAGGCCGATCTGCGCCGCCGGGAGCAGGAACTGCGCGGCGGGGAAGAGCCCGAGGACGGGCGAAAGAGCTGATCGGAGCGGTTCCGCAGCTCCCCCGGACAGCCCACCCGGCCAGCTGCGGGTGGGCTGCGGCCTTTTTGGCGCTTCCCTACGACCGGGAGGCCTTCGGCCTCGATCGCCCCGCTCCCGGCGGCGCGGTCCAGCCGTCCTCGAGCGGTACTCCGGACGGCCGTCCCACACTGCTGGAGGACGGTCCTGACCTGCGCTTTCCTTCATGTTCAGATCATCGGACCATCATCTGCCCGACAACCCCCGGTACTCGAACGGCCACCGAGCGCACAGGCCTCGGGTCGACCGCTTCTGTGCAGGCCTGACAGCTAAACGAACTCGACCTTGTACGGAATCGACGCCGAAACCTGCGCACGGCCCCTCGTAGAGTCATAAGTGAAGAAGTTGATTCGCAGCTGGGGGTACAGCAGACGCTGGCTGTCGGACAGTTCCCTCACCCTTGGAGTGGTTCGAGATGACGGTTGTGCATGAGGCGCCGGTCGGCGGCGAGGTCCCCGAGGTCCCGGCCGATGCCAAGGGGCGGGTCGCCGAGCTCCACGAGCTCCGCGAGCAGGTGCGCCGCGGCCCGAGCGACAAGGCCACCGAGGCCCAGCACGCGAAGGGCAAGCTGACCGCCCGCGAGCGCATCGACCTGCTGCTGGACGAGGGCTCCTTCCGCGAGGTCGAGCCGCTGCGCCGGCACCGCGCCCAGGGCTTCGGCCTGGAGGCCAAGAAGCCGCACACCGACGGCGTGGTCGTCGGCTGGGGCACCGTGCACGGGCGCACCGTGTTCACCTACGCGCACGACTTCCGGATCTTCGGCGGCGCCCTGGGCGAGGCCCACGCGCAGAAGATCCACAAGATCATGGACATGGCCATCGCGGCCGGCGCCCCGCTGGTCTCGCTGAACGACGGAGCCGGCGCCCGCATCCAGGAGGGCGTCACCGCCCTGGCCGGTTACGGCGGCATCTTCCAGCGCAACACCAAGGCCTCCGGCGTCATCCCGCAGATCTCGGTGATGCTCGGCCCGTGCGCCGGCGGCGCCGCGTACTCCCCCGCGCTGACCGACTTCGTCTTCATGGTCCGCGAGACCTCCCAGATGTTCATCACCGGCCCGGACGTGGTCCAGGCCGTGACCGGCGAGAAGATCAGCCAGAACGGCCTGGGCGGCGCCGACGTGCACGCCGGCGTCTCGGGCGTCTCGCACTTCGTCTACGACGACGAGCAGTCCTGCATCGAGGAGGTCCGCTACCTCCTGTCGCTGCTGCCGCAGAACAACCGCGAGATGCCGCCGTCCGTGGTCAGCGAGGACCCGGTCGAGCGCCGCAACGACAGCCTGCTGGACCTGGTGCCCGTCGACGGCAACCGCCCGTACGACATGCGCAAGGTGATCGAGGAGATCGTCGACCACGGCGAGTTCCTGGAGGTCCACGAGCGCTGGGCCACCAACGTGCTCTGCGTGCTGGCCCGGGTCGACGGCCACGTCACCGGCATCATCGCCAACCAGCCGCAGTCGCTGGCCGGCGTGCTCGACATCAACGCCAGCGAGAAGGCCGCTCGCTTCGTCCAGATGTGCGACGCCTTCAACATCCCGCTGGTCACCCTGCTGGACGTGCCCGGCTTCCTGCCCGGCGTCGACCAGGAGCACGGCGGCATCATCCGGCACGGCGCCAAGCTGCTGTACGCCTACTGCAACGCCACCGTGCCGCGCATCTCGCTGATCCTGCGCAAGGCCTACGGCGGCGCCTACATCGTCATGGACTCCCGCTCCATCGGTGCGGACCTGTCCTACGCCTGGCCGACCAACGAGATCGCGGTGATGGGTGCCGAGGGCGCCGCCAACGTCATCTTCCGCCGCGAGATCAACGGCGCCGACGACCCGGACGCCATGCGCGCCGAGAAGATCAAGGAATACAAGAGCGAGCTGATGCACCCGTACTACGCGGCCGAGCGCGGCCTCGTGGACGACGTCATCGACCCGGCGGAGACCCGCCAGGTGATCGCCTCCGCCCTGGCGATGCTCCGTACCAAGCACGCCGACCTGCCCAGCCGCAAGCACGGCAACCCGCCGATGTAGCAGCGGCGCGGTTGGCAGCAGCAGGCCGTACCGAGCACCGCCACACACCACAGCAACCGGGGGAGAAACCAAGGACATGACCGCTTCCGCCGAACCACTCGTCCGCGTCGTCCGCGGCAGCCTCTCCGACGAGGAGCTCGCCGCCCTGACCGCCGTCCTGATGGCCCGCGCCGCCGTCGCGCAGCAGGCCTCGGCCGCCGCGCAGGTGGAGCCGATCGCCAACTGGCAGCGCCTGGAGCGCCGTCCGGCCTACTACTCGCCGGTCAGCTGGCAGCAGGCCGCCTGACGCTTCCGGGCCCCGGGCCCCGAGAGTCCGACCTCGACGGCCGGTCACCCCCATCGGGTGACCGGCCGTCGGGCTGTCCGGCCCGTGCTCCGCCGGCCGCCGCGGCACCGGCACCCGGGCGCCCCCGCACCGTTCGTTCCCGTCCGACCGGGCGCGGAGCGGCTCGGTAGGATACCTACCGGACGGTTCACGCCCGTCGCCCCGTCGGCCCCCATAGGATCGGCCGCTGCCGAGGTACAGAACTTTCCAGGGAGGCTGCGATGGCCAGGCAGGCCCGCGCGCTGGCAACCCGCCAGGCGGTACTCCTCGCGGCGGCCGAGGTGTTCGACGAGCGGGGCTACGCCGCCGCCACGATGGCCGAGATCCTGGAGCGGGCCGGTGTCACCAAGGGCGCGCTGTACTTCCACTTCCACTCCAAGGAGGAGCTGGCGCTCGCCGTGATCGAGGGCCAGGGCGCCTGGATCGCCACCTGGGAGCCCTCCTCGGACAGCCCGGTGCAGACCCTGATCGACCTCGGGTACGCGTTCGCCCGCGCGCTCCAGGAGGACCCGCTGGTGCGCGGCAGCATCCGGCTGACGATCGAGCACGGCAGCTTCACCCAGCCGCAGATCGCCGCCTACCAGGGCTGGATGGACCTGGTGGGCGCGCTGCTGGAGCGCGCCCGGGAGGCCGGCGACCTCCACCCGGGGGTCGACCTGGTGGCGGCCTCCGGCGTGATCACCGGCGCGGTGACCGGGATCCAGCTGAGCTCCCAGGTGCTGGCCGACCGGCAGGACCTGATCAAGCGGATGGCCGACCTGTGGACGCTGCTGCTCCCGGGTCTCGTCCAGCCGCACGCCCTGGCCCGGCTGAGCGTCGCCGAACGCCGCTGAGCGCGGCTGGGCGGCGCCGAACGCGGCCCAGCGCGGCTGAGCGGCGCCGGGGTGCGGGGCCCTGGTCGAATCCCGGTCAGACCCGGTAGCCCGCGCAGGCCTCCGGCCCCACCAGGGCCGGCAGGGCGGCCTCCCAGAGCCGCCGGACGGCCTCCGGCGCCGGTCGGCCCGGCTCCTCGGCGGCCAGCAGCACCTGGCCGGCCGCCACCGCGGTGAGCAGTTCGGCGCAGGCCCGCCGGTCCGCCCCGGGGCGCAGCTCCCCGGCCCGTTCGGCGCGCTCCAGCAGCCGCTGGACGACGGCGGCGAGGCTGCGCCAGGCGGCGCCCGGTCCGACGCAGCCGTCCGTCGGCCGCAGGCCCTGGCGGCCGAGCCGGACGCCGGCCCGCACCACCACGTCCTCGCGCAACAGCCGGGCCAGTTCGTACGAGAAGTCGATCAGCCCCTGGACGGCCCGGTCCTCGGTGCGCAGGGCGCGCAGCGCGGCCGCGCCGATCTCCCGCCCGGCGGCGGCCCGCACGCCGTCGGCCAGGGCCTGCTTGGAGACGAAGTGGAAGTAGAGGGCGCCCTTGCTCACCCCGGCCCGGCGACTGATGTCGACCAGGCTGGCGGCCTCGAACCCGGCCCCCGCGAAGGTGTCCGCGGCGGCGAGCAGCACGGCCTGCCTGGTCCGCCCCGCGCGTTCCTGCTTGACCACTGATCCCCCCGGACTCCGCCGGACGCGTTCCCCGCCCCACCGGCCGCTGTCGGCGCGCCCTCGGTCGGAGGCGACGCCTCGCATGCGGAGGGCACTGGCCGAAACCGCATGGTTGGTATCTAATCTAGCGCCTGTGTCGACCCCGCCGTCCAGCGGGGACCACCCCCCGCCCAAGGTCTGCCGTCCTCGCATCGGGCATTCCCGCAGACCAGAGGCCGGGTAGCGTGGTCGGTCCGGGTCTTGCGACGGGCCACCCCCGGCCGCAGAAGACAAACCGGGTGGTATGTATGTTTTGCTGTGGGGCGTCCGTGGCGGACGCTCGACCGACACCCTGGAGCTGGGGCCAGTCATGCCATTGATCGTAGAGCCGGACGCCCACGGCCCGTACGCCCACCCCGGCACCGGCTACGGCACCCCCTCCGGCACCGGCTACGACTTCCACGACCGGACCGTCTCCCGGCACCTGGTGCACCGCGCCTCGGTCTCCGAGGTCTTCCTCACCGGCTGGCAGGCCACCGGCCCGTACGACTTCCTGCTCGGCGCCCAGTGGCCCCGGCTGCACGGCTTCTACCGGCTGCCCGGGGACCGCTACCACGACCCGGTGCTGATGGCCGAGACCGTCCGGCAGGCCGGGCTGCTGATCGGCCACGCGGGCTTCGGGGTGCCGCGCGACCACCACTTCGTCATGGAGGAGCTCGGCTACGCGCTCGGCGAGCCCGGCCTGCCCGGCCTCGCGGTGACCGCCGACCCGGCCTCGCTGATGCTCACCGTCGGCTGCCAGGACGTCCGGATGCGGCACGGCCGGCTGGCCTCGCTGCGGGTGCACGCCGAGGTCACCCGGGACGGCCTGCGGATCGGCCACGGCGCCGGCCAGCTGCGGGTGGTCACCCCCGCCTCGTACCGGCGGCTGCGCGGCCCCGGCCGCGGCACCGTCACCCCGCCGCGCCCGCCGGAGCCGGCCGCACCCGAGCTGGTCGGCCGGGCCCAGGCCGCGGACGTGGTGCTCAGCCCGACCCTGCGGCCGGACACCTGGCTGCTGCGCGCCGACGCCGGGCACCCGGTGCTGTTCGACCACGAGCTCGACCACGTGCCCGGGATGCTGGTGCTGGAGGCCGCCCGGCAGGCCGCCCAGCGGCTGCACCACCCCGAGCCGGTGGTGCCGGTCGAGCTGGTGACCGCCTTCGACCACTACATCGAGCTGGACCGGCCGTGCTTCGTACGGGCCGTCCGCGAGCGGACACCGGACGGCCGCCGCACCCCCGTCCTGGTGCGGCTGCTCCAGGACGGGCGGACGGCGGCCGAGTGCCGGCTGCTCACCGAGCCGGTCGACGGTCCGCGGGTGCCGGTCCGGCGGGACGCCTTCGAGGGGCGCCCCACCGCGACCGGCCTGCTGCCGCTGGCGAGTTGAGGCCCGACGGGCCGGTGCCGCGGCGGGCCGGGGTCCGGGTTCAGGCGGCCACCAGTGCGGCGGGCCGGCGCCCGGCGTGCATCACGCTGAGGTTGGCCGCCAGCCGGACCGGGTCCTGGGTCAGCCAGA
The DNA here is from genome assembly GCF_044760155.1 of Kitasatospora sp. NPDC098652. NCBI lineage: Bacteria > Bacillati > Actinomycetota > Actinomycetes > Kitasatosporales > Streptomycetaceae > Kitasatospora > Kitasatospora sp. NPDC098652. Next base: position 320,145 of record NZ_JBIWAQ010000005.1, on the reverse strand, counting down.
GCCGCAGCGCCGCGCCCAGGGCCGCGCTGGCCGACTCGATCCGGACCTCGGTGATCTGGGCGATCCGGGCCGCGCCGGGCACCAGCAGATCGGCCAGTGCGGTCGGCAGCCAGACCGTCAGCGCGCACGGCGCCGGCGTCGCGAGGGCGCCCAGCAGCCGGTAGGCGTCCCCCGGTGCGCTGAGCGTGGGGATGATGTCCAGCAGAGCGTCGGCCACCACTTCGGACACGTCGCTCCGGTGTCCCTGGGCGAGCCGTCGGAGCAACATGCGCTCGGCGGCGGTGATTCGGACGGTCAGCATGACCTCGTCGCACTCCATTGCGCGATCTCCTCCTCGTTCCTCCCCGTACCGGCACGGACGGCCGGCACGTCTTACCCCTGGTGCACCTCGGCCCGGCGATCTCGTGCGGAAAGCCGGGCCGGTGGGTGCGTGCCTCCGGTCAGATCCCCGCGTACGAGTGCTTGCCGGTGACGAAGATGTTCACGCCGTAGTAGTTGAAGAGCCAGCAGCCGAAGGCGGCCAGCGCCAGGTACGCGGCCTTGCGGCCCTTCCAGCCGGCCGTGGCGCGGGCGTGCAGGTAGCAGGCGTAGGCGACCCAGGTGATGAACGACCAGGTCTCCTTCGGGTCCCACTCCCAGTACTTGCCCCAGGCGGCCTCGGCCCAGATCGCGCCCGCGATGATGGTGAACGTCCACAGCGGGAAGACCAGGGCGTTGATCCGGTACGACAGCTTGTCGAAGGTGGCCGGGGCGGGCAGGCGGTTGCAGACCGACACCCGGACCCGGGCCAGCGCGATCCGGGCCTTGCCGTACTTCACCTCGGCCGACCGCGCCGCGCCGGGCCGCAGGAACTCGTAGAAGCCGGCGTCGGCCTTCTTCCGGAACGAGTCCTGGAACAGGTACAGCAGCGTGGCGATGAACGCCGCGTAGAAGGAGCCGCCGCAGAAGATCGCGGTGGAGACGTGGATCGCCAGCCAGTACGAGTGCAGCGCCGGGACGAGCTGCTCCGAGTCGGTGTACAGCACCTGGGTGGCGATGCCGAGGGTCAGCAGCACCGCGACGACGACCGGCAGGCCGAGCCAGCGGACGTTCTTCCGCGCGGCCAGCAGGACCAGGTACGCCGCCGTCATGGCGAACGCGAAGGCGCACGAGAACTCGTACATGTTGCCCCACGGCCAGCGGGACACCGACAGGCCGCGGGCGACGATGCCGCCACCGTGCAGCAGCACCGCCAGGACGGTGAGCGAGACGGCGATCCGGCCCGCCAGGTCGGCCTTCTCGCTGGTGCCGGCCGCGCCCGGGCCGTCCTCCTCGTCCGCGCTGCGCCCGCTGGTGACGACCGTCGCGCCCTCGCCCGCCACCGCGGTGCGGGTGAGCGTGGTGGTACCGCCGGCGGCGCCCGCCACGGTGACGGTGACCTTCTTCACCGCCTTGCTCGCGGCCGTCTGCTCGGCCGCGGCGACGGTCTCGGCCAGACTGCCCGCCTGCTCCTTCGAGCGGACGGCGACGGCACCCTTGCTGCCGAAGGTCCACTCGATCATGTGGGCGAACATGGCGAGCGTGTAGACCGCCATCGCCGAATAGATCAGCTTGTTGGAGAGGTCGGCCAGCTGTGGGTCGACTCCCGAGGCGAGGTGCACCGTCTACTCCTTGGAGTTCTGGTCGGCAGGGGCTGTGGGGTCTTCTGCTGCGGGGTCTTCCGGTACCACGGTGTCGTCCTCCTCCGACGCCGGGGCGTCGTCCTGGAGGTCCACCGCGAGTTCGGCCAGCTCCTCGGCGATCTTCGCCGACTCGCTGCGCGCCAGGCCGGCCAGCTCCACCTGGGTGCCGCCGCCCGGCAGGGCCACCGCCCGCACCCAGATCCGGCGGCGCTGGATGAACAGCGAGCCGATCAGGCCGAGGATCGCCAGCACCGCGCCGGTCAGCGCGATCTCGTTGCCGGGGCGGTGCGAGACGTTGAAGCTCGCCCACTGCTTGTAGCCCTCGAAGGTGACGGTGCCGTAGCCGTCCGGCAGGGTCCAGCCCTGTCCGGGCTTGAGCAGCGCCTTGGCCGGCTGGCCGTCCTGCTGCAGCTGGGTGAGCTTGGAGGTGTTCAGCTGGTAGATGTTCTGCGGCAGGCCGGAGTCGGTGCCGAGGTCGCCGGAGAAGGCGTTCAGCACCAGCTCGGGGGCGGCGTCGCCGGGGAACAGCGAGATCGGGCCGGTGCCCGCGAAGCTCAGCGGGGCGGTCGGCAGGAAGAACCCGGAGAAGCCCAGCTGGGTCCGGTTGCCGTCCGGGCCGGCGCCGTAGTCGGAGACCTTCACCACGCCGGTCGAGGTCAGGTTGGCGTCCTGCGGCAGGAACGGCACGACGTCGTGGTAGACCACGTCGCCCTTGCCGTTCTTCACGGTGATCACCGGGGCGTAGCCGTGGCCGATCAGGTAGACCTTGCTGCCGCCGATCTCCAGCGGGTGGTTGACCTCGATCGTGCCCTTCTTCATCTTCGACTCGTCGCTGCCCTCGTAGTACTCCACGTTCGCGGTGAACTGACGGGCGGCGCCCATCTGGTCACCGGTGTTCTGGAACTTCGAGGTGAAGTCGTCGAGCTTGAGGTAGAAGGGGTCGAGGTCCTGGTTGCCGTAGAACCGGGTGCCGGTGAAGTCGTCGAGCTGGGTGATCGTGTTGGAGTAGCCCTGGCCCTCGACCATCAGCTTGCCGCCGGTGCCGGAGGCCAGGCTGGCCCAGGCGAAGCCGCCGAGCAGCGCGAACAGCGACAGGTGGAACAGCAGGTTGCCGACCTCGCGCAGGTAGCCCTTCTCGGCGGCCACCGAGTCGCCGGACACGTTCGCCCGGAAGCCGCGCTTGCGCAGCAGCCGGTGGGCGGCCGCGTTCACCTGCTCCGGCGCCGCCCCGGTGCGCCAGACCGCGTGCACCGGCATCCTGGTCAGGTTGCGCGGGGCGGCCGGGGGCTGGGAGCGCAGCACGCCGACGAACTGCCAGGTGCGCGGGATGATGCAGCCGGCCAGCGAGACGAACAGCAGGATGTAGATCGCGGAGAACCAGACCGAGCTGTAGACGTCGAACAGCTGGAGCTTCTCGTAGATCGGCGCGACCGTGGTGTGCTGCGCCTTCCAGGTCTGCACCTTGAACTGGTTCTGGCCGTTCTGCGGGATCAGCGAGCCCGGGATGGCCGCCAGCGACAGCAGGAACAGCAGGATCAGGGCGACCCGCATCGAGGTCAGCTGGCGCCACATCCAGCGCGCCCAGCCGAGCACCCCTATGCCGGTCGGCCCCTCGGACTCGACCGGCGCGCTGCTGAGCCGTTCGGCTGCGGCGTCGTCGTCCGGCGCCGGGGGCAGCTCGGTATCGGTCGTGGTCTTGCTCACGGTCAGATTCCGATCTGGGAGTCGGCGGTCCAGGACTGCAGTTCGCTCATCCAGGAATCCCAGATCCCGGTGACGAGCAGCAGACCGACCGCGACGAGCATGCCGCCACCGATCCGCATCACGAGCGGGTAGTGCCGCTTGACCCACCCGAAGGCGCCCAGCGCCCGGCGGAAGGCCAGCGCGGCCACGATGAACGGTACGCCGAGGCCCAGGCAGTAGAAGGTCATCAGCAGGGCCCCGCGCGCCGCGTCCGCCTGGTTCAGCGACAGCGTCTGGACGGCCGCCAGGGTCGGGCCGATGCAGGGCGTCCAGCCGACGCCGAACACCATGCCCAGCAGCGGCGCGCCGAGCAGGCCGACGGCCGGGCGGCGGTGCGAGCGCACCTCGCGCATGCTCAGACCGGGCACCAGGCCCATGAAGGCCAGGCCCATCACCACGGTCAGCGAGCCGAGCACGATCGAGATGGCCCGCTTGTGCTCCAGCAGGGTGTTGCCGAACTGGCCGAACAGCGCCCCGCCGGAGACGAAGACCACGGTGAAGCCGAGGATGAACAGGGTCGCCCCGAGCAGCATCCGGCCGCGCCTGGCGCCGCGGGCGTCCGCGAGGTCGGCGGCGGAGAAGCCCGTCACGTACGACAGGTAGCCGGGCACCAGCGGCAGCACGCAGGGCGAGAAGAACGAGACCAGCCCGGCCGCGAGCGCGACCGGCGCGGCGGCGAGCAGCGCCCCGCTCTGGACCGTGGTGAAGGTGTCGGCCAGCGGGAGTGCGGCGGCGTTCGGCGGCGCACTCACTGCTGCTGCTCCGCGACCACCGGCTGGACGATCGACTCCAGCGCCTCCTGGGTCGTCCCGCCGACGGCGCGGGCGGCCAGCTTGCCGTCGCGGTCGACGACCAGGGTGGTCGGGATGGACTGCGGGTTGAGGCTGCCCTTGGGGAACTTGAGCAGCTGGGTGCCGGCCGGGTCGAAGATGCTCGGGAAGGAGACGCCCTGCTCCTGCTCGAAGCGGACGGCGTTGGTCCTGTCGGTGTCCCGGGTGTTGATGCCCAGGAACTGGACGCCCTTGTCCTTGTACTCGTCCGCGACGGCCTGGAGGTTCTTCGCCTCGGCCCGGCACGGCCCGCACCAGGAGCCCCAAACGTTCAGCACCACGACCTTGCCGCGGTAGTCGGAGAGCTTGACCTGGTTGCCCTCCAGGGTCTCCCCGGAGACGTCGGGCGCGTCCCCGCGCTTGCCGGTGTCCGCCTTCGACAGGTTGGTCCCCTTGACGGTCACGAACCCGACCTGCCCCTCGCTGCTGCTCGACGAGCCCGAGGAGGAACAGCCGGTGAGGACGAGCGCAGCGGCGGCGACTGTGGCGGCGGCTGCGGCGACACGGGGACGGGGGCGCGTCATGGCAGACATGTGAAAAGTTTCGCATGGAGTTCCGGGCGGGTTCGCCGGGGTCCTACCTTGCGCGTCGCACACCCTCTGACCTGCGAAGACTTCGGGCCACCCGACGCTCGCCGGGTGACCCGAAGTCATACTTACGCACCGCTTACGGGCCTCAGGCGCCGAAGCTCTTGCCCACCGGCTTGTCGCCCTTGCGGCCCTTGCCGACCAGGTGCGCGGGCAGCAGGTCACGGGCCGGCTCGCGGTACCCGACCGAGACGATGCTGTCGCCCTCGAAGGTGAAGCTGGTCAGCGAGGCCAGCGAGCACTGCCGGTTGCGCGGGTCGTGCCAGAGCCGGCGGCGCTCCACGAAGGAGCGGAGGATCCAGATCGGCAGCTGGTGGCTGACGCAGACCGCCTCGTGCCCGCGGGCCGCGTCCCGGGCGGCGCCGAGCGCACCCATCATCCGCACCACCTGGTCGAGGTACGGCTCACCCCAGGAGGGCTTGAACGGGTTGGTCAGGTACTTCCAGTAGCCCGGGTTGCGCAGCGAACCGTCGCCGACGCCGAAGGTCTTGCCCTCGAAGACGTTCTCCGCCTCGATCAGCCGCGGGTCCGCCGCGACCTCCAGACCGTGCGCCTTGGCGATCGGCTCGGCGGTCTCCTGGGCCCGCTCCAGCGGGGAGGCCACCACGTGGGTGACGTCCCGCCCGGCGAGGTCCTCGGCGACCCGGTCGGCCATCTGACGGCCCAGCTCGGACAGGTGGTAGCCCGGCAGGCGGCCGTACAGCACGCCCTCCGGGTTGTGCACCTCACCGTGGCGCATCACGTGGACGACGGTGATCTCTTTGGCGCTCACTTCTCAACTGCTCCTGTGGTCGGGAGGGGGCTCAGGCCGTGGCGGCGGCAGCGGCGCGGGCCGCGGCCGGCAGCGCGGCGGCGATCCGCTCGATCGCCCGGGCGTCGTGGGTCGACGAGACGAACCAGGACTCGAAGGCGGACGGCGGCAGGTAGACGCCCTCGGCCAGCATCGCGTGGAAGAAGGCGGTGAAGCGGAACGCCTCCTGGGTCTTCGCCTCGTCGTAGTTGGTGACGGCGGCCTCGGTGAAGAACACCGAGAACATGTTCCCGGCGGTCTGCAGCCGGTGCGCCACACCCTCCTTGGTGAGCGCCTCGGAGACCAGGCCGGAGATCTCGGCGGAGACCTTGTCCACCGTCGCGTACACCTCGTCGGTGCAGCCGCGCAGCTGGGCCAGGCCGGCCGCGGTGGCGACCGGGTTCCCGGACAGGGTGCCCGCCTGGTAGACCGGGCCGGCCGGGGCCAGGTGGGCCATCACGTCGGCCCGGCCGCCGAAGGCCGCGGCCGGGAAGCCGCCGCCCATGACCTTGCCGAAGGTCAGCAGGTCCGGCGCCCAGCCCTCGTGCGCCGCCTCCAGGCCGTACCAGCCCGCCTTGGAGACGCGGAAACCGGTCATCACCTCGTCGGAGACGAACAGCGCGCCGTTGTCCCGGCAGAGCCGGGCCAGGCCGGCGTTGAAGCCGGGCAGCGGCGGGACGACGCCCATGTTGCCGGGCGAGGCCTCGGTGATCACACAGGCGATCTCGCCCGGGTGGGCGGCGAAGGCCTGCTCGACGGCGGCCAGGTCGTTGTAGGGCAGCACGATGGTGTCGCCGGCCTGGGCGCCGGTGACGCCCGGGGTGTCCGGCAGGCCGAAGGTGGCCACGCCGGAACCGGCGGCGGCCAGCAGCGCGTCCACGTGACCGTGGTAGCAGCCGGCGAACTTGACCACCTTCGCCCGGCCGGTGAAGCCGCGGGCGAGCCGGATCGCGGACATGGTGGCCTCGGTGCCGGAGGAGACCAGGCGGACCTGCTCGACCGGGGCGACCCGGGAGACGATCTCCTCGGCCAGCTCGACCTCGCCCTCACCGGGCGTACCGAAGGAGGTGCCGCGGGAGACCGCCCGCTGGACGGCGTCGACCACGGCCGGGTTCGCGTGGCCGAGGATCATCGGACCCCACGAGCACACCAGGTCGACGTACTCGCGGCCGTCGGCGTCGGTGAGGTAGGGGCCGGTGCCGGACACCATGAAGCGCGGCGTGCCGCCGACCGCGCGGAAGGCGCGCACCGGGGAGTTGACGCCGCCGGGCGTGACCACGGAGGCGCGATCGAACAGCGACTGGGACTGGGGGGCTTCGTAGGGGTAGCTCACGGGAGACATGGTCTCAAATCGTGTCCTTGAGCTCTGCATGTCCGGCCCGATCATCTGGAACGATGATCCGGGCACCGTTGTCTGTACGGTTGTCCCTGACGGTCGCCCGTGGCGGTGGTGTACGGGCGGGGCCGCTGGTTGTTCCGTCACACGGACCAGTCAGACTGTGTGCACAGAGTGCGCGAGCGCTCCGGTTGTGTACAGGGGTGTGGAGAGGACTGCTGTGTGCCGCTGGTGGGTACGGCCCGCGAGTAGGCACGGCGGCGAATGACGGTAAGGAGCACGGCCGGCGGGACGCCGGTCGTGCGGGGGTCTGTCGATTCCGGCGAATTCCGGTGAGGATGGTCCGAGTGTCCGAGGCGCAGGACGGGTTCGACGAGGCAGCGGGTGGCCCCCGCAGGCCCGCCGAGACCGCACGCGGGGGTACGGGAGCGGGTACGGGTCGTGGTCGTCGCGGTGGCGAGAGGCGGGGTGAGGGACGCGTGGGGGTGACGTACAAGTACTTCGGCGCACCGGACCGCGCCACCGCCGCCAGAGTCCCCACCGCCCTCGGCCCGGGCGGACTGGGCCTGGACGCCGGCGAACTCGGCGCGCTGGGGCGGCTCGGCGACCTGATGGAGACCAGCGGCTCCCCCACCGGCCACCTCTCCACCAAGATCAAGCCGGAGACCATGAGCGCGATGGTCCTCACCGGCATCCAGGGCGTGCCGCTGCACCAGGTGCCGCCGCTGGAGCTCGTCGTCCTGCACCCCGACTACGCCGTCGTCCAACTCCCCCACAACGTGGTCGAACCGCTGCGCAAGGCGGACGAGACCGAACTCGGCGCGGCCGCCTTCATCTGGTCCACCGTCCCGGACCGCCGCGGGCCGCGGGACGCCTTCGTGATCTACAGCATGCTGCACGAGTGGCAGGACTTCGCCAACCGCCTCCACGACGCCGGGCACCAGCTGTACTGCCTGGTCTGGCCGTGAGTGTGCCGCTGACCGCCGGTCGCTGACCACTGGCCGCTGAACGCCGTTCGGGGCAACGGCGGTTGACGGTCCGTCAATCCGGTCCGCCCCGGGACCGGCTCCCGGGGCGGGTCAGCCGCGGGAGCGGCGGGCCCGGCGGACGGTGCGTTCGCTCTCGACCGGCTCCGCCAGGTGCCCGTCCACCAGCCGGGCCAGGGCCGCGACGAAGACCTCCTGCTCGGGCTGCGGCAGCGCCTCCAGCAGCTCCCGGTGGACCCGGTCGGCGATCGCGGTGCCCCGCTCGACGGCGCGCTCGCCCGCCTCGGTGACCGAGATGATCCGGGCCCGCCGGTCGGTGGCGGACGGACGGCGCTCGGCCAGGCCCGCCTTCTCCAGCTCGTCGACGGTGACCACCATGGTGGTCTTGTCCAGGTCCGCGAGCTCGGCCAGCTGGATCTGGGTGCGCTCGGCCTGCTGCGCGTGGAACAGCACGCAGTACGCGCGCGGGGTGATCCCGAGCTCGGTGAAGGCGGCCGCCATCCGGGTGGCCAGCACGTGGCTCGCGTGGTCCAGCAGGCCCGAGATGTCGCGGATCCGGCGCACGGGCGGGGTCGTCGTCATACGTCCGAGATTAGCAACGGCCCGTCTGCTGCCGGATGATCCCGTAGCCAACCAACACCGGGGTTACGGGATACCCAACTCGAACAGCGCATAGCCCGCGTACCAGCCCGCCGCGATGGCCGGCATCGCGAACAGCCCGATCAGCGAGGAGGTCCGCACCTTGCGCAGCGCCACCGCCAGACCGATGAACAGCGGGAAGGCCGGCAGCAGGTAGCGGGAGATGTTGCCGAAGATCTGGTTGCTGCTCAACGCGGTGAAGACGGTCAGTGCGGTGAAGACCCACAGCACCAGCGGCGGCCGGGCCCGCGCCAGCAGCACCAGCAGGCCGGGCAGGGCGATCAGCAGGGCGATCGCGATCAGGTCCGGCACCGGATTGGACTGCCAGAAGTCCCAGTGGCCGGTGATCACGTCCATCACCGTGCGCACCGTGGAGGCGCCGAAGTCGAAGTAGCGGTTCCAGGCGCCGCGCTGGAGCTTGAAGTAGCCGCCCCAGTCGCCCATCCGCCAGCCCACCCAGGCGACGAAGCCGAACAGGCCCCACGGGGTGATCAGCATCGCGGTCAGCGGGCGGGCCACCCCGTCGGTGCGGCGCACCAGGGCGACCAGCGCGGCGATCGACACCGCGGCGATCAGCGCGGCCGCGGTCGGCCGGTTCAGGCCCGCGACCAGGGCCAGCAGCCCGGCCGCGATCCAGCGGCGGGTCATCACGCAGTAGCAGGCCCAGGCGGACAGCGCGACGAACAGCGAGTCCGAGTAGACCGCCCACTCCACGCCCGAGCCCGGGAACAGACCCCAGATCACCGCGGCGATCACACCCGCCCGGAAGCCCCCGAGCCGCTCCGCGATCGCGAAGATCCCGGCCGCGGCGACCAGCGAGGCGAGCACCGAGACCGCTATCCCGGAGCCGTACGGACCGAGGCCGGTGACCGCGCCGACCAGCCGCATCAGCCACGGGTAGAGCGGGAAGAAGGCGGCGGAGTTCTCGTAGTAGGTGGCCAGCGGGAACCCGTGCAGCTCGATCAGCTGCGGGTCGTAGCCGTTCTCGGCGATCCGCTGGTACCAGATGCCGTCCCAGGTGCCCAGCACGTCCCAGGCGTGGGCGCCGCCACCCCGGCCGGGCTGCTTCTTCAGGTAGTCGCCGGTGTGCTCCAGCAGCATCAGGAAGACGGTCAGGCCGATCGCCTTGACCACCGCGTACGCGCCCAGCGCGGGCGCGAAGCGGTCCACCAGCGCCATGAACCGGCCGGGCGTACGGCCCGCCCGCTCCTCGACCGGCTCCCGCGGCCCGGCCACCGGCTCGGCGCTGGACGGTTCGGTGCTGGACGACTCGGTGCTCGATGCCGTGCTCATCTGCTGTGGGTACTCCCCGCCCCGCTCATGGTGTGCGCGGCTCCGGCGCAACGACGTTCCGGAGAGCCTACGGCACGCCCCCACGCCCCGCCCCGCCCCCGCCCGGCCCGGAAAACCCGTGGCGCCCGACCGTCGCCGCCCCCGACGATGCCCGCATGCCGCTCCAGCCGCCGAAGCACGAGATCCGGGCGCTCCACACCGCCGACACCCTCACCGTCTACCAGGCCTTCCCGCCCGCGATCGCCGAACCGGCGGCGGCCGAAGGGCGGTTCCCGGAGGCGTTCCAGCGGGACCGGATGACCTGGATCAAGCCCTCGTTCCTCTGGATGATGCACCGCAGCGACTGGGGCCGGAGCCCCGGACAGGAGCGGGTGCTGGCGCTGGAGATCAGCCGCGAGGGCTTCGACTGGGCGCTGGAGCGCGCCGTGCTGAGCGGCTACACCGGGCGGGTGCACGCCTCGCAGGCGGCATGGAAGCGGGAGCTGCGGCAGAGCCCGGTGCGGGTGCAGTGGGATCCGGAGCGCGGGCCGGACCTGCGGGCGCTGGAGTGGCGGACGATCCAGGTCGGGCTGCGCGGCGACGCGGTGCGGCGCTACGCGGACGAGTGGATCCGGGGGATCACGGACGTCACGGCACTGGCGGACCGGGTGCGGCGGGAGCGCGATGCCGCGCTGTTGCCGGTGGAAACGGCGTACCCGATGGGTGCGGCCGTCGCCGCCCGGTTGGGGGCGGCGACGGCCTGAGGTCAGGGGTGGGCGACGGCCAGGGCTCAGCTGTGGAGGTAGACGATGCCGAGCTTGGTGAGCTGCCAGAGCTGGGCGGGGGCGCCGGTGTCGGTGGCGAGTTCGACGTAGGGGTTGCCCTTGGCGTCGAGGGTGGCGCCGGCCGCCAGGACCTTGGTCGGGTCCGCCGAGTCGGCGATCTTGTAGCTGCCGTTGCCGGCCGGCGTGAACACCCAGTGCTGGTTGGCGCCGCCGTTGCAGCCCCACTGCTGGATCCGGGTACCGGGCGCGGTGGAGGCCGCGTTGGCGTCCAGGCACATGCCGCGGTTGCCGCTGAAGTCCGCCTCGTAGCTGCCGCCGGCCTTCGCCTCCAGGACGAAGGACTGGTTCAGCCCGCCGGTCGCCGGGTAGCTGATGGCGGCCCGGCCGTTGGTGGAGTCGCCGTAGGTGCCGCCGCCGCTGAGGTCGAGGGCGTTGCCGGTGGCCGCGTTGGTGAGCTGGTACCAGGAGCCGTCCTCGGGGGTGTCGCCGAAGGGCTTGCCGGGGGTGAGCGGCTGGATCGAGGTGGTGTTCTGCTGGTTGAGCGTGCAGTACGCCTCCGCCTGGTCGGGCCGGGCGAAGAACTGACCGAGGCAGACGCCCTCACCGCGGTAGCCGGCCACCCGCAGGTGGTACGACTGGCGGACCATGTTCATGCACAGCCCGGGGATGCCGATCTGCGAGTCGCAGCCGTTGCGGGTCCACTCGGAGAGGTTGATGACGTCCCCGTTGCTGTACTCGTACGGCGAACTCGTCCACTCCGCGCACACCTCGTGCCCGAAGGCGACCCTCCGCTGGTCCAAGTACCGTACGCCGGAAACCTGTTCGGCCGCGCCGCGAAGCGCGTCGCTGAACGTGGGGACCACCCAGTCGTGGCCCCAGGCGAGGTCCTCGGGGAAGGCCGGGCAGCCGTCGGCGATCTTGCCGAGGTAGTCGTTGCGCCGGATGTCCGGGGTGATCGGGTTGAAGTACGACTGGTAGACCAGCTGGTACGCGGAGTCGGCGTAGCCGGCCCGGCGCATGGTCTGGCGGATGTTCTGCAGCGCCGCGACCACCTTGGGCTGGACCGCCTTGGCCCGGCGGCGGATCTCGTCGCTGCCGATGGTGTCCCGGCAGCCCTGGTCCTTGGGGATCGGGAAGTACTGCGCGAGGCAGTGCATCATGATGCCGCTGAAGTCGAAGTCGTCGTTGGCGCCGATGGTGACGACGACCATCTTGACGTCGTACTTGGCCGCCGTGTCGGCGAGTTTGACGTCCTGTTTGGGCTCGCCGTAGTCGCCGCTGCCGCCACCGGTGATCTTGGCCAGTTCTGGGTCGCTGACCAGGTCGCCGGTCTGGGCACCGGAGCAGGCCAGGTCGATCGGGGTGACCCCGGGGATGTCGGTGACGAAGATCTCCGACTTGGGGTGCCGGTGGCAGTAGTTGGTGGGGGTGTCGGTCTCCGGGAAGTAGCCGTCGCCGGTGTCGGTGCCGGCGCCCTCCCCGGAGATGGCGCTGTCGCCGAGGGCGACGATGGCGGCCGGGCGGGTGGGGGCCGGGGCGGGGGCCGGGGCGCTGTCGGCGAGCGCGGCGGGGGCGCCGGCCAGGCCGAGGGCGGCGACGAGGACGCCGGTGGCGAGCAGCGCGGCGGACCGGGACGAGCCCGTTCGCGCTCGCCGCGCAGCGGACGTACGGAACCTGATCACACGCGACTCCTTGCGGGGGTGGGGGCCGCCCGGCCTGGGGTGCCGGGCGGTGCGGGGCAAGAGAGGTGCCGAAAAGGTGAGCAGGTCTCACATTCTAGGTACTGACAAGTAGTGCAACAAGGCTCGTGACAGCACCGGGAACCCGACCCCGGAACGGTGGCCCCACGGGCGGGCCCGCGCGGACGCGGGAGAACACGAGCGGACGCGCGAAAAGAGCCGCCGTTCCGCGCCCCAGGAGGGAAGCGCGGAACGGCGGCTCTCACCGGCCGAACCGGGGGTGGGTTCAGCCCAGGTTGGCGCAGTGGTTGCCGAACGCCGGGTTCAGCAGGCCGATCACGTCGACGCTGTTGCCGCACAGGTTGACCGGGATGTGAACCGGAACCTGGATCTGGTTGCCCGAGATGACACCGGGGGAACCGGCGGCAACACCCTCGGCGCCGGAGCTGGCCATGGCGGTGCCGGCGCCGGCGGCCACGATGCCCACCACGGCCGCGCCGACGGCGGCGGTCTTCTTGATGCTCATGTGAGCCTCCTGACTGTTCATACAGAGATGCACGGGGAGTGCGACATCTAGAACGAGACCCGTCCGGACCGGTTGCGAGGGTGCCCGCACTGTCACCCGTCTGGCCCAATCCGGTCACCGAGCGGCATTCGGGTGATCACCGGACCGGACCGTTTCCCCGCGCGCGTTGCCTCGTTCTCCCTCACGAAGACGATCCATCAGGCCCTGCTCAACGAATCGAGTACCGCCCATGCACAGCTCGCCCACGGCCACGTCGGCACCGCGGCCCACGGCGGGCCGGTCGACGTGGTGGGCCCCCCAGAGCCCGGCGTTCGGCGACACCGCCTGAACGCCTGACCGGGAATTCCTGGTCGCACCTCTGTCCGGACAGTTCCCGGCCGTGCGGGAAATGTTCGCGAGGTGCCGGAAGAACGCGGCGGCTGCGTCGACGCCCGAGCCACGGGCGCAACACGCCGGTGTGCGCCGCCGGAGTGACATTCACGGCAATCCCTGAACCCTTCGGGTGAGTATTCGTGCTCGCCCGTTTCCCGACATTTCCCTTCCGTCGGGGCAGAAATCGGAGGAACAGACATGCGTAACCTCAAGAAGGCCGCCGCCCTGTCGCTGGCCGCCACCGGCCTGGTGCTCGGTGCCGCGGGCGGCGCGTTCGCCAGCTCGGGCGCCGAGGGCGTGGCCGCCGGCTCCCCCGGCGTGCTCTCCGGCAACCAGATCCAGATCCCGGTGCACGTTCCGATCAACGTCTGCGGCAACAGCATCAACGTGATCGGCCTGCTGAACCCGGCGTTCGGCAACTCCTGCGCCAACGTCGGCTGAACCCGCGGTCGCCGACCCGGCGACAGCTGATTCACCCGAGCCCGTGCCGCGCCCCGCAGCGCCGGGGCACGGCACGCTCCACCCGTGTGTGATCGAGGAGATCAACCCCCATGCAGAACGTGAAGAAGGTCGCCGTCCTCTCCGCCGCCGCTGCCGGCCTGGTGCTCGGCGCGGCCGGCTCCGCCGCCGCCAGCTCGGGCGCCGAGGGCGTGGCCGCCGGTTCCCCCGGTGTCGTCTCCGGCAACCAGATCCAGGTCCCGGTGCACGTGCCGATCAACCTGTGCGGCAACACCATCAACGTGATCGGCCTGCTGAACCCGGCCTTCGGCAACAGCTGCGCCAACGTGGACATGCACCCGAAGCCCGCGGACGACTGCTGATCCCCGATCGGCACGCGTTTCGGCCGTACTGCCCCCCGACCAGCCGGCCGGGGGGCAGTTCGCTTTCTCCGGACGGGACGTCCGGAAGCTCAGGGCCCGTCCCTCGGGTTTCGCCGGGCCGGGCCCCACTCCACCGAAGGGTGAACCGCATGGTTTCGAAGAAGGGCGGGGCCGGGCTGGCCGCCGCCGTGGGCGCCGCGGTGCTGCTCGGCGCCGGTTCTGCGCAGGCCGCTCCCGCCGCGGGGCAGCAGCCCGCCGCCGGCCCGGCCACGCTGGCGAAGACCGACGTCGGGCAGGCACTGAACGGGACGACGGCCGGCCTCGGCTACGGCGTCGCGCCGATCAAGAGCCTGCGCCTGGACCCGTGGGCCAACTCCTCGGCCGACGTGCTCAACAACGGTGCGACCGTCCAGCCGGACCAGGGCCTGGCCCCGGTGGGCACCGGCACGCTGACCGGACCGCTGAGCGCGGGCGGCGGGGTCAAGGACCTCCCGCTGGTCGGCGGGCTCTCCGGCGTGCTGCCGGGCTGACCGCGGACGCGCCGGAGCCCGGCACCCCTGGCCACCAGGAGGGGTGCCGGGCTCCGGCGCGTCGGGCGGTAGCTCGCCGCCCTGCTCGGCGCTGGGCTCGGAGCCGGCCTCAGTGCTGGGCTCGGAGCCGGCCTCAGCGCTTGGGCTCGGGGCCCTGCTCAGAGCTGGGTGAGGTCGGCCAGGCCGCTCTGCTGGACGAGGCCGGTGGCGGTCGAGGTCGCCGTGCCGGTCGCGTCGGTCTGCCGCAGGACGCCGGTGGCGGTGGCCGTGGTGGTGTTGGCCAGGTCGTTCACCTCGTCGGTGACGGAGAGCCGGCGCTCGTCGCTGCCCAGGCTCGCGGTGGCCCCGGGGACGGTCTGCACGGCGCCGGGCACCAGCCGCGGGTCCACCTCGTCCACCCGGATCCGGCCGTCGGCCAGCTGGCCGGTGCCGTCGTGCACCAGGGAGAGCGGCTTGCCCACGTCCAGGCCGGGGGTCCTGGCCTGGAGCGGCGCGGCCGGGGCCTCCAGCAGCACCTGGCCGAGGTCGGCGCCCTGGTCGACCAGCGGCAACGGCAGCTGGGCCTTGGCGCTCGGGCCGACCTTGCCGGTGGCCAGCTGGGGCACCAGGTGGTCCGGGAGCAGCCCGTTGTCGGTGGTCCGGCCGGCCACCGGCGGCATGACCAGCGAGGTGGGGATGCCGGCCGTGACGTGGCTGCCCAGCGGGGTGAGCGGCACGTCCGCCGGGACCTGCTGGGTGGCCAGCTTGTCCTCCAGGGCTCCGACCTGGTCGGGGCCAACCGGGGCGGCGGAGGCCGCTCCCTGGGAGGCGAGCACGCCCGCACCGACCGCCAGCAGCATCGCGCCGGCCCGCTTGGAGAACTTCATGCTTTTCACCGTTCCTTCGAGGAGGGCTGCGGGGCCGCAGCCGGAAAGCAATCTGCGCAACGAGTGACCAGGAGTTCGGATTGCGGGCGTTAGCCGATTCGGCCTAATAATCCGACCGGAAACCACCCCCGGACGCGCCTCCCGGACTCTTTTCAAAAATCCCCGTAACCTTCCGTGCCGTCATTCTTTGATCTGGACGTCAGTGACTGCAGACCGGGTCTGAGCGTTCGACGCGTTGCTACGCACGGAAACCGAAAGCATTTCAGAGAGGGATCTCCCCATGATCCAGAAGTCCTTCGCCGCCGCCGGCCTGGCCGTCGCCGCGCTCGCCGGTGCCGCCGCTCCCGCTTCGGCCATCGGTGACGCGGACGGCGCGGCCGCCTCCATCGAGGGCAACGGCGGCACCAACTTCACCGGGACGGTCGGGAACAACAGCCCGAACTTCCACTTCCTGGACAACGCGAACATCTGCCTCCCCGAGGTCCACAACATCGCCGTCGGTGTTCTCGGTGTGGCCGTCCCGGTCGAGGTCCCGATCGCCAACAGCGGTGGCAAGCAGTACTGCACCCAGGGCCAGGGCACCCAGAGCCACGGCGACGCGGGCGTGTCCCACCTGGTCGGCTGACGCTCCCCCAGCCCACCTCCGCACCACCCCCCTGAACCACCCTCGAATCGCTCCCCGATTCACCCTTGAGAGGAAAACCGGAAATGATCAAGAAGTCCCTCGCCGCCGCCGGCCTGGCCGCCGCCGCCATCGCGATGTCCGCCGGCTCGGCTTCCGCCATCGTCGACTCGGACGGCGCCGCCACCTCCGTCCAGGGCAACGGCGGCACCAACCAGACCGGCACCCACGGCAACGGCAGCCCGAACTTCCACACCCTGGACAACGCGAACGTCTGCCTGCCGGAGGTCCACAACATCGCCGTCGCCGTCATCGGCGTCGCGGTTCCGGTCGAGGTGCCCGTCCTGAACAGCACCCCGAAGCAGATCTGCAACGTCGGCCAGAACACCCAGTCCTCGGGCGACGCGGGTGTCTCGCACCTGATCGGCTGATCAAGGGGCACGGCACGGACGGAGGGCCCGGGGAGGAGAAGCTCCCCGGGCCCTCCGGGCTTCATCGACAAGAGTCGCAGCACCAGTCAGAGGACGGGCGCCCGCGGGGGCGCCCCCACAGAGAGGGCAGATCCATGAAGAGCACGCTGGCCAAGGCCGCCCTGACCGCCACCGCCGCGCTCGCGCTCGCCGGTGCCGCCACCCCGGCGTTCGCCCACGTCGGCCTGGTGGGCGGCGGCGGCATCGTCGCCTCCGGTGAGCAGCCGTTCGTGGCCGGTGGGGGCTTCGGCGTCGGCCACACCACCAACGTCGTCGCCGGCGGCTTCGTCGGCGGCGCCGCCACCGCGACCGACCTGGTCGGCGGCGGCGAGGGCTTCGCGCACATCAACGGCTGGAAGTAGTGACGAGGAAGGCCGGGCCGCTCCCCGCGGGGGGAACGGCCCGGCCTTCCGCCGTACGGGCTCAGCCCTGCTCGAGCATCGCGGCGGCCTCGACCGCCCAGTAGGTGAGGATCTGCTCGGCACCGGCCCGGCGCAGCGAGGTCAGCGTCTCCATGATCATCCGCTCCCGGTCGATCCACCCGTTCGCGGCGGCCGCCTCGACCATCGCGTACTCGCCGGACACCTGGTACGCGGAGACCGGCACCGGGGAGGCGTCGGCGACCTGGCGCAGGATGTCCAGGTAGGCCATGGCCGGCTTGACCATCACCATGTCCGCGCCCTCGGCGAGGTCCAACTCCAGCTCGCGCAGCGCCTCGCGGGCGTTGGCCGGGTCCTGCTGGTAGGCCTTGCGGTCGCCCTTGAGCGAGGAGCCGACCGCCTCGCGGAACGGGCCGTAGAAGGCCGAGGCGTACTTGGCGGTGTAGGCGAGGATGCCGGTGTCCTGGTGCCCGGCCTCGTCCAACGCCCGCCGGACCACGGCGATCTGACCGTCCATCATGCCGGACGGGCCGACCAGGTGGACGCCCGCGTCGGCCTGCACCCGGGCCATCTCGGCGTAGCGCTCCAGGGTGGCGTCGTTGTCCACGCTGCCGTCGGCGGCCAGCACGCCGCAGTGGCCGTGGTCGGTGTACTCGTCCAGGCAGAGGTCGGACATGACCACCAGGGAGTCGCCGACCTCGGCGACCACGTCCCGGATCGCCTGCTGGAGGATGCCGTCCGGGTTGGTGCCCTCGCTGCCGGTCGCGTCCTGCACGAGCGGGACGCCGAACAGCATGACGCCGCCCAGCCCGGCCTCGGCCGCCTCGACGACGGCCTTGCGCAGGGTGTCGCGGGTGTGCTGGACCACGCCCGGCATCGAGGTGACCGGGACGGGCTCGCTGACGCCCTCGCGGACGAACAGCGGCAGGATCAGCTCCGCCGGGTGCAGCCGGGTCTCGGCGACCAGCCGGCGCATCGCCGGGCTCTGCCGCAGTCGACGGGGGCGAACGTACGGGAATTCAGCGGACACGGCTTCTCTCTCCGAACGGTTGTGCAGCGCTGGGGGCGACGAACCGCCGCCCCCAGCAGCATGGTTGAGGGCTCAGCGGGCCTTGCGGCGGGATCCCGGACGGCGCTCGCTGGGCCGGTAGACCGGCTCGCCCGCGGCCGTCGCGGTGTCCCGGCGCTTGGCCCCGAAGTCTGCCAGCGCCTGGGCCAGCGCGGCCGCCGACGGCGCCGGGGCCATCACGTCGACCCGCAGGCCGTGCTCCTCGGCGGTCTTGGCGGTGGCCGGGCCGATGCAGGCGATGACCGTGACGTTGTGCGGCTTGCCGGCGATGCCGACCAGGTTCCGCACGGTCGAGGACGAGGTGAACAGCACCGCGTCGAAGCCGCCGCCCTTGATCGCCTCGCGGGTCTCGGCCGGCGGCGGCGAGGCGCGCACCGTCCGGTACGCCGTCACGTCGTCGACCTCCCAGCCGAGCTCGACCAGGCCGGCGACCAGGGTCTCGGTGGCGATGTCGGCGCGCGGCAGCAGCACCCGGTCGATCGGGTCGAAGACCGGGTCGTACGGCGGCCAGTCCTCCAGCAGCCCGGCCGCGGACTGCTCCCCGGAGGGCACCAGGTCCGGCTTCACGCCGAAGTCCACCAGGGCCTGCGCGGTGGTCTCGCCGACCGCCGCGACCTTGATCCCGGCGAACGCCCGGGCGTCCAGGCCGTACTCCTCGAACTTCTCCCGGACCGCGCGGACGGCGTTCACCGAGGTGAAGGCGATCCACTCGTAGCGTCCGGTGACCAGGCCCTTGATGGCCCGCTCCATCTGCTGCGGGGTGCGCGGCGGCTCGACCGCGATGGTCGGCACCTCCTGCGGCACCGCGCCGTACGAGCGCAGCTGCTCGGACAGGCCGTGGGCCTGCTCCTTGGTGCGCGGCACGAGGACGTTCCAGCCGAACAGCGGCTTGGTCTCGAACCAGGAGTGCGAGGCCCGGTGGGCGACCTGCTCGCCCACCACGGCTATCACCGAGGTCGCCGGGTCCACCGGGGCGGAGACCGGCGAGGGCAGCACCCGGGCGACCTTGAGGTCGGCCGCGATGGTGGCCAGCGTGGAGGTGAAGGTCCGCTGGCGGGTGGTGGTGCCGGACAGCGTGGCGCTCAGCGCCGAGTCCGGCTTGCGACCGTTGGAGACCAGCGCGCTCGCGGTGGCCGGCAGCTGGCCCAGGGTGGTGCGGACCACCAGGGTGGTCTCCGGCGCGCCCAGGTCGACCGGGGCGCCGGACAGCAGCTGGCCGCCGTCCACGAACCGGACGTCGGTGCCGGCCGCGCCGCGCAGCGGGACGCCCGCGTAGGCCGGGACGCCGACCGACTGGGCGACGCCCGGGATCACCTCGAAGGGGATCCCGTCGCCCGCGCAGCTGAGCATCTCCTCGGCGGCGCAGCCGTCCAGGCCCGGGTCGCCGTCGACGGTGCGGACCACGTGCTTGCCGGCCCGGACGGCCTCGGCGACCAGCTTGGCCAGGTCGAAGTCGGCGCCCTCGGCGGCCGGGGCGTGCACCTGCACGCCGGCCGGACAGTGGGTGCGCACGGCGGCCGCGGTCAGCGGGTCGGCGACCAGGACGTCGGCCGAGGACAGCACCTCGACCGCGCGCAGGGTCAGCAGCCCCGGGTCCCCGGGACCGGCTCCCAGGAAGGTGCACCGTCCGGTGGGCCGGCCGGCCGGGAAGAGGGCGTCGGTGGCGGCGGTGGTGCTCATGCGCCCACCTCGCTGCGCTCGGCGGTCTCTTCGCGAAACGCGCACCTCGTCATGATTCGCTCGCTTCGCTCACTCATCGGGCTCGCTCCCCCATCAGGGTGGCCGCGCCCGCGTCGAGCAGCCGGGCGGCCAGGGCGTGGCCGAGGGCCCGCGCCTGCTGCTCGGCGGTCTCGTCGAGGACGATCGGACCGTTGGCGGACATCTTCAGCAGGGCGGTGCCGTCGGGATCGCCGACCACACCGTCCAGCCGCAGTTCGTACTCCCGGCCCCAGGTGGCCAGTGCGGCCACCGGAGCCGAGCAGCCGGCCTCCAGGGTGGCCAGCAGGGCGCGCTCGGCGGCCACGGCGACCCTGGTGGGGGCGTGGTCCAGCGCGGCGAGCGCGGCGGTCAGCTCCGTGTCGGCGGCGGCGCACTCGATCGCGAGCGCGCCCTGGCCGGGGGCCGGGATCATCAGCTCGGGGTCGAGGTGCTGGGAGATCTCGGCGCTGCGGCCGAGCCGGTTGAGGCCGGCCGTGGCCAGCACCACGGCGTCCAGCTCGCCGGCGGTCACGTAACCGATCCGGGTGTCCACGTTGCCGCGGATCGGGACGGTCTCCAGCTGGGCGCCGCGGGCCCGGGCCCAGGCGTTCAGCTGGGCCATCCGGCGCGGCGAGCCGGTGCCGATCCGGGCCGGGCGGCCGGCTCCGGCCAGCTTCTCCACCAGTTCGTCCAGGGCCAGGCCCTCGGCCGCGACCAGGGCGTCCCGGACGTCCTCGCGGGCGGGGACGGCGGCCAGCGCCAGGCCCTCGGGCGCGGCGGTGGGCAGGTCCTTGAGCGAGTGCACGGCGAAGTCGATCCGGCCCTCCAGCAGGGCGTCCCGCAGTGCGGAGACGAACACGCCGGTGCCGCCGATCTGGGCGAGCGCCTCCCGCGAGGTGTCGCCGTAGGTGGTGATCTCGACCAGCTCGACGGGGCGGCCGGTGAGCCTGGTCACCTCGCGGGCGACCATGCCCGACTGGGCCATGGCGAGCGGGCTGCGCCGGGTGCCGAGCCGCAGGGCGGCGTCCGGAGCCTGCTCGGTGAGCGGTTGACCATTCATGAGGTGATCGTCCCGGTGGTACTCGTGGGATGGCTGACGGTTCATCTGGTGCCCCCGGCCGAAGGCTGGGAACGGCCGCCGACGGGCGTACCCGAAACGGCGTGCACGGCCGCCGGGTCGAGGTCGAACAGCTCGCGCAGGGCGTCCGCGTAGGACGCGCCGCCGGGCTCGGCGGCCAGCTGCTTCACCCGGACGGTCGGGGCGTGCAGCAGCTTGTCGACGACGCGGCGGACGGTCTGGGTGATCTCGGCGCGGGAGCGCTCGTCCAGGTCGGGCAGCCGGGAGTCCAGCCGGCCCAGCTCGGCGGCGACCACCTCGGAGGCCATCGCCCGCAGCGCGACCACGGTCGGCGCGATCCGGGCGGCCCGCTGGGCGGCGCCGAAGGCCGTCACCTCGTCGGAGACGATCCGGGTGACCTCGTCGACGTCGCCGGCGCCGGGGCTGGCGGCGTGCGCGTGGGAGAGGCTCTCCAGGTCGACCAGCAGGGCGCCGTCCAGCTCGTGCACGGCGTGGTCGACGTCGCGCGGCATGGCGAGGTCGAGCAGCGCCAGCGGCTCGGGAGCGGTGCGCACGGCGACCGCGGCGGCGACGTCCTCGGCCCGGACCACCACGCCGGCCGCGCCGGTGCAGGAGATCACCAGGTCGACGTCGGCCAGCGCCTGCGGCACCTTGTCGAGGTCCAGGGTGCGGGCCACGTCCGGGCCGAGGATCTCCACCAGGCGCTCGGCACGGGCCGGCGTGCGGTTGGCGATCAGCAGGTCGGTGACCCCGGAGCGGACCAGGGTGGCGGCGGCCAGCGAGCTCATCGAGCCGGCCCCGACCACCAGCGCGCGCTTGCCCGCGATCTCGCCCGCGCCCGCGGCGACCTGCTCCAGGCCGAAGGTGACCAGCGACTGGCCGGCCTTGTCGATCCCGGTCTCGCTGTGCGCCCGCTTGCCGACCCGCAGGGCCTGCTGGAACAGCTCGTTCAGGCCGCGCCCGGCGGTGTGCTCCTCCTGGGCCTTGGCCAGCGCGTCGCGCAGCTGGCCGAGGATCTGGCCCTCGCCGACCACCATCGAGTCCAGGCCGCAGGCCACCGAGAACAGGTGGTGGACGGCACGGTCCTCGTAGTGGACGTACAGGTGGGAGGTCAGCTCCTCCAGGTCCACCCCGCTGTGGTGGGCCAGCAGCAGCGACAGCTCGGCGACGCCGCCGTGGAACTTGTCCACGTCCGCGTACAGCTCGATCCGGTTGCAGGTGTTGAGCAGGGCGGCCTCGGCGACGGTCGAGGACGCGGCCGCGTCGTGCAGCAGCCGGGTCGGGACCTCGCCGGTCAGCGCGGCGCGCTCCAGCACGCCGACCGGTGCCGTCCGGTGGCTCAGTCCGACGACGAGAAGACTCATGCCCGCCCCCCACAGCTCTCGGTGTTCACGCCGGCATCACCGCGGACAGCTCGCCCTCGCCGCCCTTGGCGGGCTTGCCCTTGGCCGACGGCTCGGCCGGCTCCTTGGCCGCCGGCTCGGTGCCGGTGCGGCCCTTGCCGCTGCCGCCGGCCGCCCGGCGCAGCTTGGCCGCGGCCGCGCGGACCGGGCCGGGGGCGCGGTCCAGCACCGACTCGGTGCGGTCGGGCTCCTCGCCGGCCTTGCGCTGCTCGTGGAAGGCGAGGATCTGCAGCTCGATGGAGAGGTCCACCTTGCGCACGTCCACGCCGTCCGGGACGGTCAGCACGGTCGGGGCGAAGTTCAGGATGCTGGTGACGCCCGCCTCGACCAGTCGGTCGCAGACCTGCTGGGCGGCGCCGGGCGGGGTGGTGATCACACCGATCGAGACGTGCTGGCTCTCGACGATCGACTCCAGCTCGTCCATGTGGCGCACCGGCAGTCCGGCCGCGGTGGAACCGACCACGTTCGGGTCAGCGTCCAACAGGGCGGCGACCCGGAAGCCGCGGGAGGCGAACCCGCCGTAGTTGGCGAGGGCGTGGCCGAGGTTCCCGATGCCGACGATGACGACCGGCCAGTCCTGGGTCAGGCCCAGCTCGCGGGAGATCTGGTAGACGAGGTACTCGACGTCGTAGCCGACGCCCCGGGTGCCGTAGGAGCCGAGGTAGGAGAAGTCCTTGCGCAGCTTGGCCGAGTTCACGCCGGCCGCGGCGGCCAGCTCCTCGGAGGAGACGGTCGGCACCGAGCGCTCGGAGAGCGCGGTGAGGGCCCGCAGGTAGAGGGGGAGGCGGGCGACGGTCGCCTCCGGGATGCCCCGGGCACGCGCGGGTCGGCGCGCGGCGCCCTGGTCGGGCGTCTGCGAACTGCTCTGTGGTGATCGGCCGATTGCCACGGTGCTCCTGTGGGTGAAGCTGGGCTTTGGCAGCCAGGCTAAGCGTTTGTGAACGTGTGCACAAAGATGGTGTCCGATTTGTCCCGGCACAGTGACACGCATCACGCCGATGAGCTCATAGCACCGGCCTGCGTCAGGACCACTTCCGGGGCCTGGGCGCCGGGCAGCCAGGGGCCGTACGGCGCCTCCCGGCGCAGTAGTGGCACGGTACCGCCGGACGGCCGGGAACGGGCCCGGCCCAACCGCGGCCAGGGCACCCGGGCGGCCTCGCGCAGCGGCCCGGTCCAGTCGTCCGGCGGACAGGACGGGACGCCCGCGCAGTGCCTCAGCAGCTCCGCCGTCACCCGGGCGTCGCCCAGCGCGGTGTGCGCCGGGAACCAGCCCAGACCGGCCGCCTCCGCGCAGGCCGCCAGGCCCTGGCCGCGGGCCTCCGGCAGGTGGGCGCCGGCCAGCCGCATCGTGCACAGCAGGGGGACGGGCGGCAGCGGCACCCCGATCCGGGCGAACTCGCGCTCCAGGAAGGCGTGGTCGCAGCTGACGTGGTGACCGACCAGCACCCGGCCGGCCAGCAGCTCCAGCAGCCGGGGGGCGATCTCCCGGAAGCGGGGCGCACCCTCGATGTCGGCCTGGCGTATCCGGTGCACATGGGTCGGGCCGACCGGGCCCAGCGGGTCCAGCAGGGTGGCGAACTCGCCCTCGGGGCGGAGCCGCTCGTCCAGCAGCACCACCGCGACCTCGACCACCCGGTGCCGCCACGGACTGCGGCCGGTCGCCTCCACGTCCACCACGGCGAAGCCCGGGGCTGCGGGCAGCGCGGGGGTCGGACGGGGAAGCATGGCGGCACTCCTCGTGTGCTCAGCCCCCCACGGGCGCAAACGCGTTCGATCGTAAGCCGACCCAGGCGCCCGGCCCCACGCCGGAACGGAGTGTCTTCGGCAACGATTCGGCGAAGCTCCCCCGCCGGTCGGCGGGGGAGGTGGTGCACGCACGGACCCTTCCTCAGCCGCCCAGGGCCTTGCGCAGGCGCTTCTCGTCGACCCGCCAGAAGTCGTGCTGGCGGCCGTCGACCAGGGTGACCGGGATCTGCTCCCAGTAGCGGCGGTACAGCTCCTCGTCCCGGGTGATGTCCTGCTCCTCGAAGGCCGCGCCCAGCTCCGCCGCCACCCGGACGATCACCTCCCGGGCCTCGTCGCACAGGTGGCAGCCGGGCTTGCCGACCAGGGTCACGGTACGGGCCGCCGGCTCGGGGCTCTTGCGTCGCAGCAGTGGGCTCACCTGCTCATTGTCGTCCACCCGCCCGCCCGCCTCCGGGGCGGTGGCCGCCCGGCAGCTGTTCACCGCACGGGCACGGCTCCGTCACGGCCGCTCCCCGCCCGGCTGGCTATGCTCGGTGGCATGGCCGTGCTCCGAAGGCTCACCAAGGCGAGACGCTCCACCACCGAGCGGAGCGCCCTGGCGGGCGAGGCCGCGGCAGCGGCGGCCGAGGCCGCGCTGCGCGCCGAACCGCTGCTCGCCGAACCGCTGCTCGCCCCCGCGACGGACGCCCCGGCGGCCGACGCCCCGGTGGCGCAGGAACCCGGGGCGGAGGAGACCGGGGCGGCCCCCGCCCCCGCGGGGAGCCCGGCACCCGGCCGGCCGGGGAAGACCCCCAAGGCCCCGGCCGGGAACCACACCCCGGACCGGGACGACCCGCGCGCCGCCGCCTTCTTCGACTGCGACAACACCATCCTGCGCGGCGCCGCGATCTTCTACCTCGGCGTCGGCCTCTACCGCCACGGCTTCCTCACCCGCCGCGACATCGCCCGCTTCGCCTGGCAGCAGGCGCTCTTCCGGCTGCACGGCACCGAGGACCCGGACCACATCTCGGACGCCCGCAACACCGCCCTGGGCCTCGTGGCCGGCAAGCGCACCGCCGACCTGGAGGTGATCTGCGAGGAGGTCTTCGAGCAGGTCGTCGCCGACAAGATCTGGCCGGGCACCCGCGCCCTGGTCCAGATGCACCTGGACGCCGGCCAGCGGGTCTGGCTGGTGACCGCCGCCCCGCTGGAGGTGGCCCGGATCATCGCCCGGCGGCTCGGCATGACCGGCGCGCTGGGGACCGTCGCGGAGGCCCGGGACGGCCACTACACCGGCCGGCTGGTCGGCGACCTGCTGCACGGCCCGGCCAAGGCCGCCGCGGTGAACGCGCTGGCCCGGCGCGAGCGGCTGGACCTGGACCGCTGCGCGGCCTACAGCGACTCGGCCAACGACATCCCGATGCTCTCGCTGGTCGGCCACCCCTACGTGGTGAACCCGGACGGCGCGCTGCGGCGGCACGCCCGGGCGCAGGGGTGGCGGGTGCGCGACTTCCGGACCGGGCGCAAGGCGGCCCGGGTGGGCCTGCCGGCGGCGGCCGCGCTCGGGGTGCTGGCCGGCGCGGCGGCGGCCGGGGTGGCGCTGCGGCGCCGCCGTCGGCGCGGCTGAACTCCGCCCATCCCCTCTCCCGCCCCGGACCGAACTCCGGCTGAACGTCCCGCCGTTCGGCCTCGGACGGCCGCCCACGGAACCGTTTCTGCCCCTCCCCCGTGCGGGTGAGAGGGCGTCAATCAGCGGCCTGACCTGGCCCCTCGTACGGGCGAACTCCCGGCTCCGACACGGCCGTCCGGGCCGGTCGTGCGAACTTGTCACCCGGTGACCGGTTCTGATCGTTCGCCAGGCCGGGAAAGTCAGGGGTTGCGGAGCCCCAAGGCTGGGAAACCGCCCGCAGTACCGCCGAATTGGTCACCCTGGGCGCCCGAACGGTCACGTTGAGCCGGATGAACGCCGACACCTCCGGTCAGTGTCAGCCGAATATGCGCAACAAATGGATCCCAAACGACCACTTCGACCACACGGTGTAGCTGTCATTGCACAAAGCGTTATTCTCTCCTGGATGCACGTCACCCATGCGTCCCGCTCGAACGGATGCCATGGGGAGTGCTCTCCGCGCAGGCGGAGGTGATCCGTCCACAGTTCTGCCTCTGGGAGTCCCGTGTACCCACCCGTCCGGAACGACGCGCCTGCACCCTCCCGCCCGTCGTCCGCGCCCCTGCGCCCCCGCACCGGCCTCCGCGGCCGCCCGGCCGAGCGGCAGATCTCCACCGGCCTGGACCTGCTGCGCACCCTGCTCCGCAGCCAGCTCGCCGCCTCGCCCCAACTCGTGCCCGCCGGCGCGCCGTTCGGCCACCAGCACGGCCCCGGCATCGCGCTGCGCACCACCGCCGCCGGCTCCACCGGCACCGGCTCGCGCGGCCGCACCGGCAGCACCGGCGTCGGCCGCAGCCGTACCCGCACCGCGCCGAGCCCCGGCTACGAGACCGAGCACAACCCGATCATGGAGCTGGTCGAGCGGGCCCAGGCCGGCGAGAGCGAGGCCTTCGGCCGGCTCTACGACCACTACGCGGACACCGTCTACCGCTACATCTACTACCGGGTCGGCAGCCGGGCCACCGCCGAGGACCTCACCAGCGAGACCTTCCTGCGCGCGCTGCGCCGGATCGGCACCTTCACCTGGCAGGGCCGCGACTTCGGCGCCTGGCTGGTCACCATCGCGCGCAACCTGGTCGCCGACCACTTCAAGTCCAGCCGGTTCCGGCTGGAGGTCACCACCGGCGAGATGCTCGACTCCAACGAGTGCGAGCGCAGCCCGGAGGAGTCGGTGCTGGAGTCGCTCTCCAACGCCGCCCTGCTGGACGCGGTGCGCCGGCTCAACCCCCAGCAGCAGGAGTGCGTGACGCTGCGCTTCCTCCAGGGGCTGTCGGTGGCCGAGACGGCGCGGATCATGGGCAAGAACGAGGGCGCGATCAAGACCCTCCAGTACCGCGCCGTGCGCACCCTCGCCCGGCTCCTGCCGCCCGACGCGCGGTGAGGCGGCGGTGACCGAGGGAGCGATAGGGCCCCGGCGGGGCCCGACCCGGCACCGGCCCGAGGGCCCGTCACCACTGCCACCCGGCCGACACGTCCGGGTGAACGGTCGGTCCGATGATCAGCCGTGCGTAACCGACCGCCCGTACCGCTCGTTGGCCAGCGTGCAAGCCCCCACCAGGCATACGGTCAAGCCGAATTGTGACCTATCACCCGATGGAGTGGCTTTGGCCCGCCGGGGCAACCGTCCGGCAGGCCGGGGTGTCGACAACGACGAAGGGAGGTGTGGCCCGTGACGGCAAACGTGCTGGAGCACCGACGGGCGAAGGCCTTCGCCGAGGCGCTGGAGGCCCACCAGGCGGAGCAACGCCGCGCGGCCACCGCCGAATCGGCCAACACCACTGCCGCCGAGTCCGGTTCGGTGGCGATGGCCGAACTGGTGGGTCTGGCCGACGCGCTGGGGGCACTGCCCGGACCAGCCCTGGACCGGGAGGTCCGGACGGTCCAACGCGCTCAGCTGATGGCCGCGTTCGAGCAGGCCTTCGCGGGCGGGCCGGGCGCCGCGGTGCCCCGCCAGCGCCGCCACCGGGCGATCCGGACGGCGCCGCGCGGCCGGTGGAGCCGCCGCTTCGCGATCGGCGGACTGGTCGCCGGGCTCGCCGTCGGCAGCCTGGCCGGCGCGGCCGCCGCAAGCACCAACGCCCTCCCCGGGGACACGCTGTACGGCATGAAGCGCGGTCTCGAAGGGCTCCGGCTCGACCTCGCGGACTCCGACTCGGAGCGCGGCGAACTGCTGCTCGGCAACGCCGCCACCCGGCTCGGCGAGGCCAACGCCCTGGTCGGGCAGGCCGGATCGACCACCGGGCTCAGCCCCGGCACGGTCGACCGGGTCCGCCGCGCGCTGGACGACATGCACGCCGACGCCCTCAAGGGCCGCGAACTGCTGCGTTCGGTCTACCGCAGCAACGGCTCGCTGGGCCCGATGCGCGCGCTGGCCGGCTTCGCCCACGACGAGGACGGCCGCTGGAGCGAGCTGCAGGGCCGGCTGCCGGTCCAACTCACCGAGCAGGCCCACCTGGTGAACCAGCTCTTCGACGACATAACCGAGGACGTCGCGCCCCTGCGCCTGGCCCAGCCCCCCGCCAAGAGCGGTGGACCGGGCGGCACCGGAGCGGGCGGCGACTCCTCCTCGACCGGCTCCCCGGCCGGTGCCGGTCCCGACGGCTCCGGCGCCGCACCCGGCTCCGCGCAGCCCCAGGGCGGCACGGGCAGCCGCCCCGGCACCGACCGCGCCCCGGACACCACCGGCAACGGCAGCACGGCCGGCGGCGGGGCCAAGGGCGGCGGACTGCCGAGCACCCTGCCCAGCAGCGCCCCGGACGCCGTCAACGGTCTGGTCGGCGACCTCACCAGCGGGCTCACCGGCAACCGGCCCTCGCCGAGCGCCGACGCGGCCCCGCCGAAGGCGCCCCAGCCGCCGTCCGGCGCGCCCAGCACGCCGAGCGGCGCCCAGCAGGGCGTGGACGTGCCTCCGCTGATCCCCGGCCTGCTGCCCGGGCTGCGGATCCTCGGCGGGAGCTGAGCGAGGCGGTGAGGGCCCGGCGGAACGCGTTCCGCCGGGCCCTCACCGCGTCAGGTCCGCGAAAAGACGATCAGAAGAACGCCGGCCTCAGAGGAACACCGGCCTCGGAAGACGCCGGCGCCTAGAAGAACACCGATCGCCGCTGCACCAGCAGCTGGTACAGGGTGTGCTGGATGGTCTCCCGCACCTCGTCGGCCAGGTCGAAGACCAGCATCGGGTCGTCCGCCGCCTCCGGCGGGTGGCCGTCGGTGGCGATCGGCTCGCCGAAGCGGATCGTCCACTTGGTCGGCAGCGGCAGCATCCCGAGCGGCCCCAGCCACGGGAAGGTCGGCGTGACCGGCACGTACGGCAGGCCGAGCAGCCGGGCCAGCGTCTTCACGTTGCCGATCATCGGGTAGGTCTCCTCCGCCCCGACGATCGAGCAGGGCACGATCGGTACCCCCGCGCGCAGCGCCGAGGAGACGAAGCCGCCGCGGCCGAAGCGCTGGAGCTTGTAGCGCTCGGAGAACGGCTTGCCGATGCCCTTGAAGCCCTCCGGCCAGACCCCGACCAACTCGCCCCGCTCCAACAGCGCCTGGGCGTCCTCGTTGCAGGCCAGGGTGTGGCCGGCCTTGCGGGCCAGCTCGTTGACGCCCGGCAGCACGAAGACCAGGTCGGCCGCGAGCATCCGCAGGTGCCGGCGGTGCGGGTGGTGGTCGTGGATGGCCACCTGGGTCATCAGGGCGTCCAGCGGGATGGTGCCGGAGTGGTTGGCGACGATCAGGGCGCCGCCCTCGGCCGGGACGTGCTCGATCCCCTGGACGTCGATCCGGAAGTACTTCTCGGCCAGCGGGCGCAGCAGCGAGAGCAGCACCTCCTCGGTGAGCTCCCGGTCGAAGCCGAACTCGTCGACCTCGTAGTCGCCGGTGATCCGACGGCGCAGGAAGGCCAGTCGCTCGGTGGCCCGGCCCTCCCAGCCCTTGCCGAACAGCCGGGTGGCCGCCGGGCCGAGCTGCCCGGACAGCGCCCCGCCGACGGCCCCGGCGAGCCGGTCGGCCAGGCCGGGGCCCTCCGGCGAGCTCCAGCTGGGGGCGGACTCGATCGGGATGACCTTGGCCTCGCCCGGCGCGTTCTCGGCTGCGGCACTCATCGCGGGTTCAGCTCCTCGGGCGGCGGGTCGGTACGGCGTCGGTGGCCCCTTCGGGGCCGAGCAGGGCGGTCAGCCGGTCGGTGACGGCGGCCAGCCGCTCCGGCGGCAGCAGGCCGGGGCCCAGGGCGGCGGCGAAGTCGGCGAAGGCCTCCGGCGTGCTGAACGCCGGACGGTAGCCGAAGGTCTCCCGCAGCCGCGTGGTGTCCACCACCCGGCCGTGGGTGAGCAGCCGCAGCTGTTCCGGCGAGACGTCCACCAGCCGGGTCTGCCGGGCCAGTACGGCCATCCAGCTGACCGCGGGCAGCAGCAGCGGCAGGGTCGGGCGGCCGAGCCGGCGGGCGCACTGGGAGAGCAGCAGCACGCCCTCCCCCGCCACGTTGAAGGTGCCGGTGTTGACGGTGCCGGGCTCGGGCTCGCCGACGGCCCGGCAGAGCACCGCGACGGCGTCGTCCTCGTGCACGAACTGCAGCCTGGGGTCGTAGCCGAGCACGGTCGGCAGCACCGGCAGCGCGAAGTACTCGCTGAGCGGGGTGTCGGCGCCCGGGCCGACGATGTTGGCGAAGCGCAGCACCGTCACCGCGACGTCCGGGCGGCGCCGGGCGAAGCCGCGGACGTAGCCCTCCACCTCGGCCGCGTCCTTGGCGAAGCCGCCGCCGGGCGGGTCCTTCGGCTGGATCCGCTCGCTGAACACCGCCGGGTCGCGGGGCGCGGAGCCGTAGACGCCGGTGGTGGACTTCACCACCAGCCGGCGCACCCCGGGCGCCTTCTGGCAGGCGCCGAGCAGCTGCATGGTGCCGATGACGTTGGACTCCTTCACCGCGGAGCGGTTGGTGGAGCCCAGACCGGTGGCGCTGACGCTCAGGTGCACCACGGTGTCCACCCGGTGCTCGGCGATCACCCGGGAGACCGCGGGGCGGCGCAGGTCGAGCTGGTGGAAGGTGTACGGGGCGGCCGGTCCGTCCGGCTCCTCGACCGGCAGCCGCGGCGGCTGCACGTCCACGCCGACGACCCGGTCCACCCCCGGACGGCGACGGACCTCGGCGGCGAAGCGGGCACCCAGATGGCGTGCCACGCCGGTGACGAGCACGACCACGCCCACGGTGCTGCACCCCATTCCCTCGGCCCGAGCGGCTGCGTGCACCGTACCGCGCCGCCCCACCGGGCCGTGAAACGACACCGCCCGCCCAGGCCGCGAGGGCCTGGACGGGCGGTGGAAGCGCTGGGCGCGCTGGGCGCGGCCGGGGGCGCTTACTTCTTGTTGCGACGCTGAACGCGGGTCCTCTTCAGAAGCTTGCGGTGCTTCTTCTTGGCCATACGCTTGCGACGCTTCTTGATGACAGAGCCCACGGAACAACCCTCGCTCACTGAGACTCTCGTCCGTGAGAGACGGAGTCCATACGACTGACGTGAGGGCCTAGCCTACCGTCCGCGTGGGCCGGGCCGTAATCGCGCTCCCCCGAAGCAGGAAACTCGCGGGAAATCCGGGGCGAACGGGGACGGATCCACGGGCTGTGGACCCGCCCCGGCCGACCCCGGTGCTACGCGCTCTCGAGCCGCACGTACGACTCCTTGAGGTACTCGTGCACCGCCTGCTGGGGCACCCGGAAGGACCGTCCGACCCGGATGGCCGGCAGCTCTCCGCTGTGCACCAACCGGTACACGGTCATCTTGGACACCCGCATGACCGCGGCCACCTCGGCCACGGTCAGGAAGACGACTTCCTGCAGGGGACGCTCGACGGAACTCATGACCATCACCCGACCCTTACCCGTGTGCAAGGCACCGGCTTCCCCTCCGGTGACTCCACCGGCACACGTGTATCCCCAGAGTAGTTATGGGTGGTACCAGTGGGAAGAGGGGAGGTGCAGTCCTCGTACGGTGAGAGATAGGACTGTTGCAGTACGTAGTCACTCGGCGGTTCGCCCCAGGGGGCGTACGCACGGCCCTTCCGGCGCGCGGCCGGGGTACGGGCCGGGGCGGCGGATTCAGGCCAGCAGACCGTGGTGGGGGAACACCGCGCGGCGGGCCGCGAGGATGGCCTGATCGAGCCGGTCGGCCGGATCGTAACCCGAGTCGAAGTCGCGCCAGGACGGGCGGGCGCCGTCGGTCATCCGCAGCGGGGCCGGGCGGTGGGTGCGGCGGTAGACCTCGGCGCGCCAGGACTCGGGGGTCTCGGTGGCCGGGTCGACGGGCCGGCCGGCGGCGGTGGCGACCAGGTGGGTCCAGCTGCGCGGGACGACGTCCACCACGGCGTAGCCGCCCCCGCCGGTGGCCACCCAGCGGCCACCGGTGAGCCGGTGGGCCAGCCCGTGCAGTTCCTCGGCGATCAGCCGCTGGGCGTCCACCGTGACGGCGAGGTGGGCGAGCGGGTCCTCCAGGTGGGTGTCCGCGCCGTGCTGGGTGACCAGGACCTGCGGCCGGAAGGCGGTGAGCAGTTCGGGCACCAGGGCGTGGAAGGCGCGCAGCCAGCCGGCGTCCCCGGTGCCGGCCGGCAGCGGCAGGTTGGCGGCGGAGCCGGGGGCGTCCGGGCCGCCGGTCTCGGTGGGCCAGCCGGTCTGCGGGAAGAGCGTGGCCGGGTGTTCGTGCAGCGAGACGGTCAGCACCCGGGGGTCGTTCCAGAAGGCCTCCTGGACGCCGTCGCCGTGGTGGACGTCCACGTCGACGTAGGCGACCCGCTCGGCGCCGAGTTCGAGCAGCCGGGCGATCGCGAGGGCCGGGTCGTTGTAGACGCAGAAGCCGGAGGCCTTGCCGGGCATCGCGTGGTGCAGCCCGCCGGCGAAGTTGACGGCGTGCGGGGCCTCGCCGTGCCAGACCGCCTCGGCGGCGGCGACCGACTGGCCGGCGATCAGCGCGGCGGCCGAGTGGACGGCCGGGAACGACCAGTTGTCGTCGGTGCCGAGCCCGTGCCGGGGGTCCGACTGCTCGGGGTGGGCGGCGGCGTGCTTGACCGCCTCGACGTACTCCTTGGTGTGCACCAGCTGCAGGGTGGACTCCCCCGCGGCCGGCGCGGACCGCACGGTCACCCCGGGCCCGGTGGCGAGTCCGAGGGCCTCGACCAGGCGCATGGTCAGCGCGAGCCGGGTCGGGTCCATCGGGTGGCCGGGGCCGAAGTCGTAGGCGGTGACGGCCTCGTCCCAGTAGAGGTGCAGGCCGCAGGAGGTGTCACGCTCGGCTTCGGGCATGGCCTCCACCGTAGTGGGTGGCGGCGGCGGGCCCCGCCCGCCCCCACCGTCAGGCCAGCTCTACCACCGGGGCGGGGGCGAAGCGCTCGGCCAGCGGCAGCACGGCGAGCACCAGCAGCATCGGGGCGAGCAGCGCCCAGCGGTAGGAGCTCGCGTCCGCGACCGCCCCGACCAGCGGTGAACCGATCAGGAAGCCCACGTAGTTGAAGAGGTTGAGCCGGGCCACGGCGGCGTCCGAGTCGGCCGGGAAGAGCCGGCCGCCGGCGGCGAACACCTGCGGGATGATCGCGCAGATGCCGAAGCCGAGCACGGTGAACGCGGCGATGCCCGCCCAGGCGGCGGGCGCCAGCGCGGCCAGCCCGAAGCCCAGCGCGGCCAGCGCGGCGCCGCCGCGCACCACCGGCACGGCGCCGAAGCGCTGCACCGCGCGGTCGCCCAGGGCCCGGCCGAGCAGCATCGCGACCATGTAGCCGAGGTAGGAGAGCTTGGCGAGGTCCTCCCGGCTGCCCAGGCCGTCGGTGAGGTACTTGACGCTGTAGTTGGAGACCGAGGCGTCCGCGATGTACGCGAAGGCCATCGCCAGGCAGAGCGGCAGCAGCGGGCGCCAGGGGATGGTCCGGGCGGCGGCCTCGGCGGCCTCCCGGACGGCGTCGCCGAGTTCGGCCGGCCCGGCGAAGCGCGTGCCGGTCAGCACCGCGAGCGGGGCGACCACCGCCGCGGCCGTGCCGAACAGCAGCGGCAGCCCCAGGTCGTAGTGCGAGCCGAGGCCGGCGATCGCGGCGCCGAGGATGCCGCCGAGGCTGAACGCGGCATGGAAGCCGATCATGATCGAGCGGCCGTAGCGGTGCTGGAGGCCCACCCCGAGCATGTTCATACTGGCGTCCAACGCCCCCACCAGCAGCCCGAACGCGCCCAGCGCGAGGGCGAGTTGCCACAGCGAGTCGCCCAGCCCGGCACCGGCCAGACTGAGGCAGACAGCCGGCTGGACGACCCGCAGCACGGCCCGGGCGCCGGTGCGCTTCACCAGCTGCTCGGAGAGGATCGAGCCCGCCCCGGCCAGGATCGGCACCGCGGCCAGGAAGACCGGCAGCAGCCCGTCGCTCAGCCCGTACCGGTGCTGGATCTCCGGGATGCAGGTGACCAGCAGCGCGAAGGTGGTGCCCTGGAGCAGGAAGCTGACGGCGAGCGCGGCCCGCCCGACTCTCAGGCCGGGCGGGACGGTCGGGGACACGACGCTCATGCGGGACCTCGCTACTGGCCGGTAGAACGATGTTGGCCGAGAGCGTAGGGGGTGCGCCGCCTTTGCGGGAGGGGTCGTGCAGCGGTCACTTCCCGCCGGAGGCCAGCTCCCGGGAGCGGTCCCGGGCCGCCTCCAGGGCGCCGAGCAGCGCGGCCCGCACCCCGTGGTTCTCCAGTTCGCGGATCGCCGCGATGGTGGTGCCGGCCGGGGAGGTGACCGCCTCGCGCAGCTTCACCGGGTGCTCGCCGGAGTCGCGCAGCATCACCGAGGCGCCGATCGCGGACTGCACGATCAGGTCGTGCGCCACCTGCCGGGGCAGGCCGAGCAGGATGCCCGCGTCAGTCATCGCCTCGACCAGGAAGTAGAAGTAGGCCGGGCCCGAGCCGGACAGCGCGGTGGCCGCGTCCTGCTGGGCCTCCGGCAGCCGCAGCGCCTTGCCGACCGAGCTGAAGATCTGCTCGGCGCGCGCCAGGTGCTCCTCCCGGGCGTGCGAGCCGCCGGAGATGACGCTCATCCCCTCGTCCACCAGCACCGGCGTGTTGGGCATCACCCGGACCACCGGCGTGCCGGCCGCGAGCCGCTCCTCGAACCAGGCGGTGGGGACGCCGGCCGCCGCCGAGATCACCAGCCGGTCCGGGCTGATGTGCGGGGCCAGCTCCTCCAGCAGGGTGCCCATGTCCTGCGGCTTGACCGCGAGGATCAGGGTGTCGGCGAGCTTGGCGGCCTCGGCGTTGGAGACGGCCACCACGCCGTAGCGGTCGGCGAGTTCGGCCGCGCGCTCGGGGCGGCGGGCGGTCACCAGGACGTCCGCCGGGTCGGTGCCGGCCCGCAGCAGACCGGAGAGCAGGGCCTCGCCGATCTTGCCGGTGCCCAGGAAGGCGATCTTCTGTCCGTGTGCTGCGCTGCTGCCCATGGTCCGCTCCTTACCTCGGTACTGCGGCCATCCTCGCACCGTGCGGCGGCGCCCGTCCGGACCGTCCGGTCCGTGGGCGGCGGGCCCGGCAGTGGACGGGAGGGGGCCGGAAGGGCCTGGGTGCTCTGCCCCTAGGGAGAAAACTCGGGGGTTTCCCCTATGGCCTCCGGGCCCGGGCGGGCGCACCGTGGAGCCATGGCACACGACGAGATGTCCCGACGTGAGAACCGGCAACTCGCCGCCGCTTCGGCGACGATGGGCCCGTGGCGGACGGCCGCGGGGGTCGGTGCGGTGGTGGGCGCGACCGCCCTGGGGGTCGAGGCGATCTCCGGGGACTGGTCACTGGCCATGCTGGCCGGACCGGCCGGCTGGGCCCTGTTCTTCCTCTTCCTGGTCGGCACCGTCGGCGGTCAGCTGCGCCGCGACACCACCGACCGGCGGCTGCGCCGCTGGGCCGACGCGCACCCGTGGCAGTCGGCGCTCCCGGCGGCCGGCGGGCTGCTGGTGCTGAACACCCTGGCGCAGTACTTCCTGGGCGACAGCGGGCTGTTCGGCTCCTTCTTCATCTCGCTGCTGCCGGCCGGCCTGCTGCTGGTGATCGCCGGAGTGGTGGGCTCGGTGAAGCAGGCCCGCCGCAAGGGCTGAGCCCGTCCCCCCGGCCGTCCCCCGGCCGCCCCCCGATTCGGGGCATGTTTCCGGACAAAGAGCGGTGAACCTTCCCGCCGGGCACACGGGTCCACCACAGGCCGTGCCCCCGATCAACGGATCGTCACACCCCGCCGGCAACCTGGACCCGAAGGTGGTCGCGGGCGGCCGGCCGGACGCCGCGCTCGCGCTGCTGCAGCCGGACATCCCGCAGACCGAGGGGTGCGGCACGGTCAGCCGCACCTGACGTTCAGCGCCTGCGCTTGCCGCCGGGTCGGCCGCCGCGGCCGGCCCGGCGCTTCTCGTACTGCTCGACGGCCGTGCGGTGGGCGGCCCGCCGGACCGCCTCGCCGGGGGCCTCGACCAGGCTGCGGACGAAGTAGGCGGCCAGGCTGCCGGCCCCGCCGATCAGCCAGACGGCGCCGAGCGACTTCTCCTCGGCCATCCAGCCGGTCAGCTGGTCCCTGCCCACGGTGAGGACCTTCCAGGTGCGCCGGACGGCCATCATCGAGCAGACCGCGATGGCGGCGGTCAGCAGCCCGTTCAGGAAGCCGCCGCCGCTGTCGGAGAGCGCGACGCCCTCGACGCCGAGGCGCAGCACCAGCACGGCGGCGGCGGTGGCGGCCAGGGCGCCGACCGAGACGCCGACCCGGCGCAGCCAGTAGCCGTTGTCCCGGTTGAGCCAGGAGGTGCCGAAGAAGCGGATCGGCTCCGGCTCGGGGGCGCCGGCGGGCTTGGGGGCGGGGGTGGGGGGCTGCTCGCTCACGTCCTCGATTATCACCCGGGTGCCGGCCGTGGCACCGCGCCCGGTGGCCGACGGCGGCGGAGCCGTCCCGGACCGCGGGACGGCTCCGCCGTGGCCGGCTGGGCTCAGCCGAGCTTGCTGACGTCCCGGACCGCGCCCTTGTCGGCCGAGGTGGCCATCGCCGCGTAGGCCCGCAGCGCCTGGCTGACCTGGCGGTCGCGGTTCCGCGGCCGGTAGCCGTGCCCGGCCTCCAGCGCGCGGCGGCGCTCGGCGAGGACCTCGTCCGGGACCTCCAGGGAGATCGTCCGGGCCGGGATGTCGATGGCGATGGTGTCGCCGTCCTCGACCAGCGCGATGGTGCCGCCGGAGGCCGCCTCCGGGGAGGCGTGGCCGATGGACAGGCCCGAGGTGCCGCCGGAGAAGCGGCCGTCGGTGACGAGCGCGCAGGCCTTGCCGAGGCCGCGGCCCTTGAGGAAGGAGGTCGGGTAGAGCATCTCCTGCATGCCGGGGCCGCCCTTGGGGCCCTCGTAGCGGATGACGACGACGTCGCCCTCCTTGACCCGCTTGGCGAGGATCGCCTCGACCGCGTCCTCCTGGGACTCGACGACGACGGCCGGGCCGCTGAACGTCCAGATCGACTCGTCGACGCCGGCCGTCTTCACGATGCAGCCGTCCTCGGCGAGGTTGCCGTACAGCACGGCGAGGCCGCCCTCGACCGAGTAGGCGTGCTCGACGCTGCGGATGCAGCCGCCGGCGGCGTCGGTGTCCAGCGACTCCCAGCGCTCGGACTGCGAGAAGGCCTCGGCGGAGCGCTTGCAGCCGGGGGCGGCGTGCCACAGCTCGACGGCCTCGGCGGAGGGCGAACCGCCGCGCACGTCCCAGGTCTTGAGCCACTCGGCGAGCGAGTCCGAGTGCACGGTGTGGACGTCCTCGTTGAGCAGCCCGCCCCGGTACAGCTCACCGAGGATGGCGGGGATCCCACCGGCCCGGTGGACGTCCTCCATGTAGTACGAGCCGTTGGGCGCGACCTTGGACAGACAGGGCACCTTGCGGGAGATCGCGTCGATGGCCCGCTGGTCGAAGTCCAGCTCGGCCTCCTGGGCGGCGGCGAGCAGGTGCAGGATGGTGTTGGTCGAGCCGCCCATGGCGATGTCCAGGGCCATGGCGTTCTCGAAGGCGGCGCGGGTGGCGATCGCGCGCGGCAGGACGGAGGCGTCGTCCTGGCCGTAGTGGCGGTTGGTGATCTCGACGACCGTGCGCCCGGCCTTCTCGTAGAGGGCCCGGCGGGCGGTGTGGGTGGCGAGCACCGAGCCGTTGCCGGGCAGCGAGAGGCCGATCGCCTCGGTGAGGCAGTTCATCGAGTTGGCGGTGAACATGCCCGAGCAGGAACCGCAGGTCGGGCAGGCGTTCTCCTCGATGATCGCGATGTCCTCGTCGGAGACGTTCTCGTTCACCGCCTGGGAGATCGCGTCGACCAGGTCCAGCTTGCGCACGGTGCCGTCGACCAGGGTGGCCTTGCCGGCCTCCATCGGACCGCCGGAGACGAACACGGTCGGGATGTTGAGGCGCAGCGCGGCCATCAGCATGCCGGGGGTGATCTTGTCGCAGTTGGAGATGCAAATCAGCGCGTCGGCGCAGTGCGCGTTGACCATGTACTCGACCGAGTCGGCGATCAGGTCGCGCGAGGGCAGCGAGTAGAGCATGCCGCCGTGGCCCATCGCGATGCCGTCGTCGACGGCGATGGTGTTGAACTCGCGCGGGATGCCCCCGGCCTCCTTGATCGCCTCGGAGACGATCCGG
Source organism: Kitasatospora sp. NPDC098652 (assembly GCF_044760155.1). Lineage (NCBI taxonomy): Bacteria > Bacillati > Actinomycetota > Actinomycetes > Kitasatosporales > Streptomycetaceae > Kitasatospora > Kitasatospora sp. NPDC098652. The sequence goes on along the minus strand of NZ_JBIWAQ010000005.1, from coordinate 281,995 downwards.
CCGACCGGCTGGAGGTGGGTGTGGCCGGGGACGAACTCGGTGAAGGAGTTGGCGACCGCGATGATCGGCTTGCCGAAGTCCTCGCGGGCTACGCCGGCGGCCCGGAGAAGCGCCCGGGCGCCTGCCATGTTGCGACCGTGGGTGACCGTACGGGACCTCAGCTCGGGCACTGTGCTCCACTCCTTCGGGGCTCTCGCCGGCGCCCCGCCGGTGAGGGGGCGCGGGGGCCGTTGTGGCTTACGAGCCTACGCCCGCCGTCCGGCCGGCGGACGGCGCGTCCGCGATGCGGGCAGTCGGGGCGGGGCCCCGGCTCGGCGGCAGGACGGCGGACGTACGGGCCCCCGGGCGGCGGACCGGCGGACCGGCGGCTCGCGGTCAGGCCGGCTTGACGGCCACGGTGAGGTCCAGGCTGAACGGTTCTGCGACCACGCCGTCCGGGAACTCGACGGCCATCGCCTCCCGCTCGGCGGCCAGCACCGGGGCGCGCTCCTCGGGGCTGAGCGAGGCCAGGTAGGAGCGGGAGGTCAGGTCGGTGAGCACGTGCTCGACGGTGACCTGCCGCTCCCAGTGCAGCACCGTCCGCTCGACCACCAGGCCGGCCGGGGCGAAGTGCCGGGTGTGGCCGCTGATCCCGCCGTAGCCGCGGTAGCGGCCGGGCAGCGCGGCGGCCAGCCGCTCGGCCCGGGCCCGGACCCACGGCACGGTCTCGTCGTGCAGGTTCCACCAGGTGGCCAGGGCGCCGCCCGGCCGCAGCACCCGGAGCGCCTCCGGGATGGACCGCTCGGGCCTGGTCCAGTGGAAGGCCTGGGCATAGCCGATCAGGTCGGCGGAGGCGTCGTGGAAGGGCAGGTCGTCGCCCGTCCCGCGGACCAGCGGCAGGGCCGGTGAGGAGGCCAGGAACTGGGCGGCCATGCCGTCGCTGGGCTCGACCGCGACGACCTCGGCGCCCCGGGCGGCCAGCAGCCGGGTGGCGATGCCCGTCCCGGCGCCGACGTCCAGGACCCGGGCGCCCTTGAGGCCGCGGCCCCAGAGCCGCTCCACCGCGTCGAACAGCTCGTCGGGGTAGCCGGGGCGGCCCTGGTCGTACTCGGCGGCGACCGCGCCGAAGCTCATGGCGAGTTCCCGGTATTCCCGATCCTCCGTCATGTATCCCCCTCCGAGCGGAAGTTAGGGCCCGGCCGGGCCCGGTGCTCAGCGTACGCGCGAGGGGGTGGCGAGGTGCAAGCGGGTGAAGGCGAGGGCCTCGGCCAGGTCGGCCTCGCGTTCGGCGGGGGACGCGGAGCGGCGGGTGTTGACCTCCAGCACCACATGGCCGTCGAAGCCGGTGCGGGCGAGGTGCTCCAGCAGTTCGGCGCAGGGCTGCTTGCCCCGGCCGGGGATCAGGTGCTCGTCCTTGCCGGAGCCGCTGCCGTCGGCCAGGTGGACGTGGGCGAGCCGGTCGCCCATCCGCTCGACCATCTCGAAGGCGTCGATCCGGGAGGTGGCGACGTGCGAGAGGTCGATGGTGAAGTGCCGGTACTCCTCCTCGGTGACGTCCCAGCCGGGGGCGTAGGCCAGCACCTCGCGGTCGCGGTAGCGCCACGGGTACATGTTCTCGACGGCGAAGCGGACGTCGGTCTCGCCCGCCATCCGGTTGATGCCCTCGACGAACTCGCGGGCGTACTGCCGCTGCCAGCGGAACGGCGGGTGCACCACGACGGCGCCGGCGCCGAGCTTCTCGGCCGCCGCCCGGGCCCGGACCAGCTTGGTCCACGGGTCGGTGGTCCAGACCCGCTGGGTGATCAGCAGGCAGGGGGCGTGCACGGCCAGGATCGGCAGCTGGTGGGCGTCGGAGAGGCGGCGCAGCGCCTCCAGGTCCTGGCTGACCGGGTCGTTCCAGACCATCACCTCGACCCCGTCGTAGCCGAGCTTGGCGGCCAGCTCGAAGGCGACGGCGGTGCTCGCCGGGTACACCGAGGCGGTGGACAGCGCGACCTTGGTGTCCGGGATGTGCAGGGTCGGGTGCTGGGGCAGCACCAGCCGGTCGGTGGTGCGCAGCAGCGGCGGGCGGGCGGCGTCGCGCTTGGCGGCCTTCACCGAGCGGACGGACTGGACGGCGGCCTTGGCGGCGCCGGCGGCCCGGGCGGTGCGGGTCTCCTTGGGCGGCTGCCCGGCGGTCCCGGTGGCGGCCTTACGGGCCGTGCTCCGCTTGGTCGGGGTCTTCGCGGTCTTCCCGGTCTTCCCGGCCTTCGCGGCGGTCGGCTGCTCGCTCTGCTTCTGCTCCGTGGCGGCGGCCGTGGCCTTCTTCGCGGTGCGTCGGCCCGCCTCGACGGCCTCGGCCCCCTTGGCCGCCTTGGCGCTCTTGGCAGCCTTGGCAACCTTGACCTTGGCGACCTTGGCCACCTTGCCGGCCTGTGCCGCGGTGGCGCCCTTGACCGCCTTGCCGAGACCGGACTTGCCGAGCCGGCCGCGCGGGCCGGCCGACCGCGGCTGCCCGTCCGCTCCGGGAGCGCGGCCCTCCTGCGTTCCGTCCTCGCCCGCTGGTTGCACCACGGGAGACAGCGTAAGCGGAGCGCGCCCCGAACGGGGGCGGACGCCCGGCGGAGTGACCGCCGGCACGCTCCCCCGCTACTGGGTGAGCGCGGGGCGGCGCCGGTCGGCGGGGCTGTCCATGGCGTCCAGCTCGCGCAGGATGATGCCCTCGCGCAGGGCCCACGGACAGACGTCCAGCTCGTCCAGGCCGAACAGGTCCATCGCGGCGTCCGCGACCAGGGCCCCGGCCAGCAGTTGCTTGGCCCGGCCCTCGGAGACCCCGGGGATCTGCGCGCGCTCGGCGACGGTCATCGTGGACAGCCGCGGCAGCCAGGCGGCGAGCCCGCTGCGGGTGAGCCGGCGCTCGGCGTACGGGCCGGCGTCGGCGGGGGCGGCGCCGGTCATCCGGGCCAGCTGCTTGAAGGTCTTGGAGGTGGCGACGGCGTGCTGCGGCGCCCCGAGCCGGGAGATCTCGCCGACCACGTTGGCGATCTCGGCGCGGACGTGCCGTCTCAACTCGCGCAGCGCGTCCGGTTCGGCGACGTCCCCGGGCAGCCAGCGGGCGGTCAGCCGCCCGGCGCCGAGCGGCAGCGAGCAGGCGACGTCCGGCTGCTCGTCCAGGCCGCAGGCGATCTCCAGCGAGCCGCCGCCGATGTCCAGGTTGAGCAGCCGGCCCGAGGACCAGCCGAACCAGCGCCGGACGGCCAGGAAGGTGAGCCGGGCCTCGTCCTGCCCGGAGAGCACCCGCAGTTCGATCCCGGTCTCGGCGGCGACCCGGCGCAGCACCTGCTCGCCGTTGGCGGCCTCGCGGACGGCCGAGGTGGCGAACGGCAGGATGTCGACCACGCCCTTGTCCTCGGCGACCCGCAGCGAGGAGGCGATGTGGCCGATCAGCCGGTCGACGCCGGCCTCGCTTATCGCGCCGGAACCGTCGAGCAGTTCGGCCAGGCGCAGTTCGGCCTTGTGCGAGTACGCGGCCAGCGGGGCGGCACCCGGATGGGCGTCCACCACGAGGAAGTGGACCGTGTTGGAACCTACGTCGAGCACACCGAGTCGCATAACTCTCCACGCTACGCGATCCGGCCCTGGAGGAGATCGGTTGTGACCGTATTCGCGCTGGTCCAGGTCGTTCCCGACCGTTCCGGGTGCGATCGGTGGGTGCTCCCCGACCGCCGTGCGCTCAGTGGCCGCGCGGGCCGGCCCGGCGCTCGGTGCGGCAGTTGGCGTCCACCCAGCGGCGGGCCGGGCCCGGGGTGTCGGTGATCAGCCCGTCGGCGTCCCGGGCGGTCATCAGTTGCCAGGCCTCGTCACCGTCCAGCGTCCAGACGTAGACCTCGCGCCCGGCCTTGCGCTCGGCCGCGATCCGGGCGGCAGTGGCCAGGCCCGCGTCCAGGGCGATGCCGTCCAGTTTGAGGTCCCCCGGGTCCTCGGCGATCCCGCCGCTCTGGATCAGCACCACCGGCAGGGCGGGGGCCACCGCGTGGGCCTGGCGCAGGTTGGCGACCGAGAAGGAGTAGAGCACGATGTGCGCCCGGCTGCCGGCCGCCATCCGGGCGATCCGGGTGACGTCCTCGGGGCGCTGCCACTTGAGCTCCATCAGCAGCGTGGCGCTGCTGGTGGAGAGCCGCGCGAGCAGTTCCTCCAGGGTCGGGACGGGCTGGGCGCCGCCCGGGCCGACGGTCACCCGCAGGGCGGCGACCTGGGCGGCGGTCAGGTCCGCGACGGCGCCCTTGCCGTTGGTGGTGCGGTCCACGGTCGGGTCGTGCATCAGCACCGGGACGCCGTCCCGGGTGGTCTGCACGTCGGTCTCCAGCCAGTCCGCGCCCTGCTTGAGGGCGGTCTCGAAGGAGGCCATGGTGTTCTCGGGCGCGTTGAACGGCGCACCCCGGTGCCCGATCACCACCGGGGACGCGCACACCGGCGGCGCGGCGGGCGAGCGGGCCTGCAACGCGGGACCGGCGGAGGCGCACCCGGCGGCCAGGACCGCGAGCGCGGCGAGGACGGCCGTCTGGGCGGCGCGGGGCGGGGCGGTCACGGCTCGGTGCTCCGGTTTCGGTCGCTCGGGGTCGGCTGGTACGGGTCATACGCGGTCATCTGATCCTTTGATCCTTCTGACAGCCCCGCACCGACGTCCGGTTCCCCGGTCCGCCGGGATCGCCGGGATCGGCCGGTTCGCCACGGCCCGCGGCCGGATCAGAGCAGGCCGTCCCACAACTGTTCCACGATGACGGCCCACCAGTTCTCCGGATCGCCGTAGACCGTACCGTCCAGCTCCGCCAGCCCCCGCTGCAGGGCGTCCACCGCCGTGCCCGCCGCGGCCGGGTCCAGCCCGCGCAGGGTCGGCCACCAGCCGGCGAACAGCTCCAGGCAGCGGACGAAGGCCCGCAGGTCGGCGTTGCAGTGACGGGCCGTCGCGTAGTCCGGGTCCACCGCCCGGACGGCGCCGTCCGCCGGGTCGAGGGTGATCAGCGCCCAGCCGTCCGTCCCCAGCACCAGCTGCCCGGCCGCCGCCGTCCGCTCCCGCTCGGCCGCCCGGGTGCCGCGGCCGAGCGCGGCGAGGTACGGCGCGAGCGGGGGCAGCACGGTGCCCGGGCGGGAGCCGTCCGCGATCGCCTCCGCGCCCGGGTGGTGCAGCGCGAAGAAGCCGTCCACCGCCTTCGGCAGCCCGACCGCCAGCAGCAGCGCCGCCGCCTCCCCGGGCAGCTCGGCGCGCACCACGTCCGCCGGATCGAAGCGCTGGACGCCCGCCGGACCGAACCGCTCGGCCAGCCGCTGCGCCAGGGCGGCGTCCGGCTCCGCCGGCAGCGGCGGCACCGCCCGCGGGAACGGCACCCGGTTGCGCCCGGGCCCGTCCGGCGCGTCCGGCGCGTCCGGCCCGGCGTGCCTGGCGTGCCCGGCGTGCCCGGCGGCCAACTCCCGTACGGCGGCGGCCCGGTGGTCGAAGCGCGGGCCGTACGGCAGGTCGAAGTCCAGCCGGACGTGCGGCAGTTCGGCCGCCAGCGCGTACGACCAGTAGCCGCCGGGCAGGGCCGACATCCGCAGGTCGGTCCGCACCGCCAGCACGTCCTCCGCCGCGACGCCCCGCTCCCGCAGCCACCACCAGCCGCGCAGCGCCGGATGCGGCAGCCCGGCCGCCGAGCGCAGCGCCAGCGCGCGGGTGGCGCCGGTGCCGTCCCGGTAGGTCAGCTCGGCCCGGGCGCCCCGGCCGGTGGCCGGCGGCCGGGTCGGGTCGTGGCCGCCCGCGCCGACGAAGTCCCGGTAGAGCCCCACCACTTCCTCCACCGGAACCGACGGCCAGACCGTGAACCGCCCGCTCTCCCGGTCCACCACGGCGCACGCGGCCCCGACCTCCTCGGGCGCCCGCCGCTCCCCCGTCCGCGGGTCCACCTCCACCCGCGGCGGCTCCGCCCAGACCACCCACCCCAGCTCGAACTCGTGCGCGCACACCCGCCGCGCCACCCCGGCCCCCTGCGGCAGATCCCCGTTGATCCACCGGTGCCCCGCCTCCACCGCCTGCGCCCGTGCGATCACCCGTACACCCCCGTCGTCGAATCGGACCCCATCATCGTCCAGCCCCGATCATCCAGCCCCGATCGGCCACCGGGGGAATCCGCCGAAGGAGGACGCCGGTACCGCGCCCGCCCGACCGGAGCCTTCGGAGGGACGGTGCGCGCAGCACCCCTGACGAGGACCGCCCGACCGGGATCCCCGGGCACGGCCGCTCCGTCGGCGCGGGAAGTCGGCCGAACCGACTTCCCGCGCGAACCCGATGGCGTGCCAGGGACGGGTGCCGCAAGGAGTTCAGGCCGCCACCAGGTCCAGGGGACGGCCCTCCGGGTTCAGGGCGATGGCCCAGAGGCCCTGGGTGGCGGGGTGGAGGGGGGCGGGGCCGCGACGGGCGAGCTGGTGGTCGAGGTAGGTGACGGTGTCCCGGTGGTTGACGGCGTTCCAGGCGTGCGGGCGGCCGTAGGCGTCCAGGGTGAGCAGCACGGCCTGGGCGCCGTGCCCGGCCCGGCGGAGTTCGGCGGCGAGGCGGGTGAAGGCCTGGCCGCCGTCGCCGAGGTCGCGGAAGGGGGCGCCGAGTTCGCGTTCGGCGCGGTCGCGGCCGCCGCGTTCGCCGGCGTCGCCCTCGGTGGGGATGCGCGGGGCCGCGCAGGTGGGGCGGCCGGTGTAGGTGTCGACGGCGGAGAGGGCGATCTCCAGGCTGTTGTTGGCCCGGCCGGGTTCGCGGTGGCCGCCCGCGTTGACGGCCTCGGCCCAGCCGCCGACCGCCGGGTCGGGGTGGCGGGCGGGCAGGTCGTCCTGGTCGCGGGGCACCCGGCGTTCGAGTTCGGCCTGGTGCTGGGGGTCGACCGGGCCGAGCCCGCCGGGCCGTCCGTACGGGCGGCTGTCGGCGATGGTGCGCGGTCGGGGTTCCTCGGGGCCGTCGGCGAGCGGGCCGCGGCGGGCGCGCAGGGCGAGTTGGAGGGCCATCGCGTGGGCGGTGGCGACCGGGACGGCGCCCCAGGCGAGGGTCGGGTCGGCGAGGCCCGCGGCGGTGTCCCGGCGGCGGCCGTCGGGGTGGTGGGGCTCGGGCCGGCCGATGACCGGGGTGGTGCCGACGATCGGCGGCTCGGCCGGCGGCGGGGGTGCGGTGGCCGGGCCGTGGGTTCCGGCCGGGGTGCGGGGCGCGCCGGGCTGCGGTCCGGCGGCCACCGGGGCACCGACGACGGGCGCGCCGACGACAGGCGTCCCGGCCACGGGCGCGCCGGCTACGGGCGTACCGGCCACCGGCGCGCCGGCCGCGACGCCGCCGGGCGCACCCGCCCCGACGCCGCTGCCGAAGGGCGCGGCCGGGTGCGCCGGGTATCCGCCGCCCACGGCGAGCGGGCCGGGCCCGACGGTGCCGATCGGGCCCGCCACCGGGTAGCCGCCCGGGTAGGCCGGTGTCCCGAACGGCCCGGGCGCACTGACCACGCCGACCACACCGACCGGCCGGACGACCGGGGGCGCGTCCGGCGCCGGGCTGTAGCCGGGTCCGCCGGTGGAGGGCGCGGCGACGGGCGCGGGCGGCGCGGCCACGGAGTCGGTCCGTACGGTCACCGGCACGCTGCCGCCACCGCCGCCTCCCCCGGTGTGCGTGGGCGCCTGGAGCGGGTAGTCCCCGTCCGACCAGCCCGCCGCCACCGCCGAGCCGCCCTGGTGGGCGGGGGCCGCCACCCGGACCGACGGCCCGTCGTCCCGGGCGGGCGGCGACCAGTCGGCGGCCGCGGCCACGGCCCGGTGCGAGCCGCCGTACGAAGGGCCGGTGGCCGCGGCGGCCGGGTCGGCCGTCGGTGCCGAGGACGGGACGGCCGTGGGGTCCGCGGAGGGCGACGCCACGGCGAGCACGGACGGGACCACCGGCGCGACGGCCTGGTCCACCGTCGGCAGCACCCCCGCCCCCTTCGGGTCGCCGCCGGGGGCCTTCCGGTCCCGCGGGTCGGTCAGGTCGGCGAGCGGCAGCCCGTGCAGGTCCTTCCCCGCCTGGTCGGTGAGCACCGGCTGCCCGTGCTCGTCGAGCCGGACGGCCAGGTCGGCCACCCCGACCACCGGCTTGCCGTCCGCTCCGGTCACCACCAGCAGCCCGGCGGCGTCGGCCACCGGTGTGCCGTCGGAGCGCAGGATGACCGGCTTGCCGTCCGCGCCGAGGACGGGCTGCCCGTGGGCGTCGAGCGCGACGCTGAGGCCGGGCACGCCGACCAGCGGCCTGCCGTCCTTCCCGGAGAGCACGACCAGTCCGGTGCCGTCCTTGCCGAGCACGCCCGGTTCGCGGAGGGCCGCGGGCAGTCCGGCGGCGAGCGGGTCGAAGCCGCCCGCGGTGCGGTAGGAGGCGGTGGTGACGCCGGGCGTGGCGGTGGTGCCGAGGCGCAGCAGGGCGACGGCGGAGGGGTCCTTGAGCGCGGTGGCCAGGGCGTCCTTCATGCTGCGGCCGAGTTCGGCGAGCAGTCCGGCGATCTTGAGGGCCGCGGTCTCCACCGCCACGGCCTCGATGCCCGCCGCGACCTGGCCGGTGGCGGCGTTCCTGACGCCGTCCGCGAAGCCGGCGACGGACTTCGCCAGCCCGCCGAACACCCCGGTCCGCCCGGTCTGCCCCGCCTGGCCCGCCTGGCCCGCCTGGTCGGCGGTGCGGGCGACCTCGGCCGCGGTCTGCTGGACCTTGGCGGCCTGCTCCCGGGCCTGCTGGAGCTCGGCGGCCAGGTTCCGCAGGGTGGCGATGATCTCGGCCTTGCAGCCGTCGACGTCCTTCGCGGCGGTGTCGAAGGCGGCGGCGACCAGCCCGACGGCGGTGTGGGCGTCCGGCAGCCGGCCCTTGCCGCCGTCGCTGTAGGTGCGCCAGTACGCGGTGAAGGAGTCGACGGCGTGGCCGGAGTTGTCGGCGGCCACCCGCTGGACGGACTCGCCGCCCCGGCGGGTGATCCGTTCGGCCTCGGCGGCGAACTCCCGCCAGTGCGCGGCCGCCGAGCGCAGGGCCTCCTCGTCAGCCTGCGGCCACGGGTGGCCGGTCCTGGCCAGGAGCGGGACCAGTTCCTCGGGCAGTTTCCGGGACACGCGCTTCTTCCCCCTTCGAGCCGGGCCGTTCAGACCGACGTGTTCAGACCGACGTGTTCAGACCGACGTGTTCAGACCGACATGTCCTGGGGGACGGCCGGTGCCGCCCCCGGGGTTGCTCCGGTGCCCGAAGTCGTCGGCGGGCCCTGGTACACGGCGGGCCGGGCGACCGCCCCCGGGGCGGCTCCGGCCGGTCCGGTGGTCGCGCCGAAGCCGTCCGCCGTCGAGGTGTCGGTGTCGGTGGTCCGCTCGGCCATGCTGTGCAGTCCGGCCCCGACCTTGCCCAGTTGGCCGGCCAGGGCCTTGAGCCCGCCGAGGAGTTCACCGTGTGCCGGGCCGTAGACGGCGGCGAAGGCGCTGCCCGGCTGGTCGGCGCCCCAGGGCGTGCCGAGTGCGGCCAGGTCCTTCTCCAAGGTGCCCACGGCCTTGCCGAGTTCGCGCCCGAGCTTCTCGAACTCCCGCCCCTCACCGTGGAGTTCCCACGGCTTGAGGGCGAACCCGGTGCCGTCACCGTCGGACCTGCCGGTGCTGCCGCCTGCCATCCCGTACCTCCCCGTAGCGGACCGCGGCCGCCATCCTAGGGCGTGTCTTGTGGATCAGGTCGGACCAGACCGCGGCGTCAGGGTGCGTGCATCGCAAGGCGGAGGAGGGAGTCCATGCGGAGCATCGGCGACCGACGACAACGCGGCGAGGTGCGTGCCCTGACGTCGCGGGCCTGGCCTGATCCACAAGACACGCCCTAGGCACGCGCCCGGCCCCGCAGGCGCCCACGGCCGGACCTCTTCACCCCGCCTTCACCGCGCCCCGGGCGCGCGCCGGGCGTCGTCCACCGGCCCGTACGCCTCCGCGAAGCTCTACCCTTGCCGGGTGGCACCAGCAGAAACGTCCAAGAAGAAGACCAAGGCGAAGCCCCCGGCCGCCCCCGCTCCCGTCGACCTCGCGATGCCGACCCTGCGCCGCGAGATCCCGCGCGACGAGGTCCCGCTCGACTTCCCGCGCGCCTGGGTCGAGTTCGCCGACCCCGCCGACGAGGAGCAGGTCTTCCGCTGCGACCTGACCTGGCTGACCTCCCGCTGGTCCTGCGTCTTCGGCCAGGGCTGCCACGGCATCCGCGAGGGCCGCGGCGAGTCGGACGGCTGCTGCACGCTGGGCGCCCACTACTCGGACGAGGACGACGAGAAGCGCGTCCTCGGCCACGCGGCCCGGCTGACGCCCGAGCTGTGGGAGAACTTCGCCGAGGGCACCGACGCCAAGGGCCGGATCCGCTCCGACGGCGGCGTGACCATGCTGGACGAGGACGGCGACCGCCAGACCCGCCGGGTCAACGGCGCCTGCATCTTCGTGAACAGCCCGGACTTCGCGGGCGGCGCCGGCTGCGCCCTGCACGCGCTGGCCCTCAAGGAGGGCCGCGAGCCGCTGGAGACCAAGCCGGACGTCTGCTGGCAACTGCCGGTCCGCCGCACCTACGACTGGATCGACCGCCCCGACGACACCCGCTACCTCCAGGTGACGATCGGCGAGTACGACCGCCGCGGCTGGGGCCCGGGCGGCCACGACCTGCACTGGTGGTGCACCGGGGCGCCGGCCGCGCACCAGGGCGCGGTGCCGGTGTACGTCAGCTACCGCCCCGAGCTCACCGAGCTGATGGGCCGCGAGGCGTACGAGGTGCTGGCCCGGCTGTGCGAGGAGCGGATCGCCACCAAGGGCGACCGCAGGGTGGCCCCGCACCCGGCGGACCCGGTCAGGAAGCCGAAGAAGGACTGACCCCGCCCGCCGGTACCGGCACACCCCCGGTACCGGCGCACCCCCTGGGTACCGGCCTACTTGTCGATGTCGCCGACCACGAAGAACATCGACCCGAGGATCGCCACCATGTCGGCGACCAGCGTCCCGGGCAGCAGCTCGGTGAGCGCCTGGATGTTGTTGAAGGACGCCGAGCGCAGCTTGAGCCGCCACGGCGTCTTGTCACCGCGCGAGACCAGGTAGTAGCCGTTGATCCCGAGCGGGTTCTCGGTCCACGCGTAGGTGCTGCCCTCGGGCGCCTTGAGCACCTTGGGCAGCCGCTGGTTGACCGGGCCGGGCGGGAGGGTGGCGAGCTTGTCGAGGCAGGCGTCGGCGAGGTCCAGCGAGTTGCCGGTCTGCTCCAGCAGGCATTCGAAGCGGGCGAGGCAGTCGCCCTCCTCGCGGGTGACGACGGTGAGCACCTGCCGCAGTTCCTCGGAGCCGTACGCGAGGTAGGGCTCGTCGCGGCGCAGGTCGAAGTCGAGGCCGCTGGCCCGGGCGATCGGGCCGCTGACCCCGTACGCCTGCGCCTGGGCCGCGGTGAGCACGCCGACGCCGGCGGTGCGGGCGCGGAAGATCTCGTTGCCGAGGACGAGGTCCTCGAAGACCGGCAGCTGGGAGCGGACGGTCGCGACGGCGGCGCGGACCCGGCCGAGCCAGCCGGCCGGGAGGTCCTCCTTGAGGCCGCCGACCCGGTTGAACATGTAGTGCATCCGGCCGCCGGAGGCCTCCTCCAGCACGTGCTGGAGGTCCTCGCGGCCGGTGAAGGCGTGGAAGATCGGGGTGATCCCGCCGAGTTCCAGCGGGTAGGAGCCGAGGAACATCAGGTGGTTGAGCACCCGGTTGAGCTCGGCGAGCAGGGTGCGGATCCACACCGCCCGCTCGGGGACCTCCATGCCGAGCATCCGCTCGACGCCGAGCACCACGCCGAGCTCGTTGGAGAAGGCGGAGAGCCAGTCGTGCCGGTTGGCCAGCATGATGATCTGCCGGTAGTCACGGGCCTCGAACAGCTTCTCCGCGCCGCGGTGCATGTAGCCGATCACCGGCTCGGCGGTGACGATCCGCTCGCCGTCGAGCAGCAGCCGTAGCCGCAGCACGCCGTGGGTGGCCGGGTGCTGCGGGCCGATGTTGAGCACCATGTCGGTGGTGCCCGCCTCGCCGGTGAAGTTCTCGGCTCCCGCCCCGATGCCGACCGTGGTCTCCCTCATGACCCCAGAGTCTGCCATCCCGGCAGGGCCGCCAGGCTGTCCGGTACCGGCATGCGGACGGCTTGCAGGACCCATCCGAAGCCGCCCAGTCCGGCCGGGTCGGTGAGTTCGGCCCCCTCCCCGGCGCCGCTCAGGGCTCGCAGGTAGCCGGCCGGGTCGGTGGAGGCGAGCGCCAGCGGCGGGCGTCCGCCGCTGACCCCGAGCGCGCGCAGGGCCTCGCGCTGCGTCGTCCACAGGCTGTGGAGACCGGGGACGGCGACGGCGTCCAGCGCGACGTGCGCGGTCACGTCGCAGGAGCCGTCCGGCACCGGGGCCACCTCCCGGCCGTCCCGGAAACCGGCGAAGGTCCCGAACGGCGGCCGCCGCCCGGCCGTGTGCCCGTAGTCGACGGCGACGGCCAGTCCGCGCTCCAGCCCGGCCACCGCCCGGGCCCAGGCGGCGTCCCGGGGCGCCCCGAACTCCACCACCTCCCCGGGCTCGACGGCCGGCCACCAGCGCTCGGCCCAGGCCGCGTCGGCCGCCGAGACGGGTTCGCCGAGGCGCTCCTCACCGGTCGCGGTGTCCACCTCGCGGTAGCGCAGCACGCCGTCCCCGTCGACCTCCCCGGCGTCCAGCGGCACGTTGTCCAGCCACTCGTTGGCGAACAGCAGCCCGGTCACCCCGCGCGGCGGCTCCGTCGTCCACAGGGCTGTGGACGGAAGCCCGGCGGGCCGCTCGGCGAGCTCCACGCCGTACGGGCGCAGCCGCGCGAGCACCGGCCCGGGCAGTTCGGCCAGCACCCCGGCCAGCAGTTCGCCGCGCCCGGCCCCGACGTCGACCAGGGCCAGCTCCTCCGGACGGCCGAGGGCCTCGTCAACCTCCAGCAGCAGCCGGGCCACCGCACGGGCGAACCTCGGCGAGGCGTGCACCGAGGTCCGGAAGTGCCCGGCCGGGCCCTCCGGCCTGCGGTAGAAGCCGCCGTCCCGGTCGTACAGGGCCCGTTCCATGGCGGGCGCCCACCGCATCCACGTCATGGGCCGGGACGCTACCCGGCGGCGCGCGGCCCCTTCCAACCGGAGCGGGGCCGTCTCCGACCTACGGAGTAGGACGGATCGCCCTACCGGCGGACCTGGGCACCTCGTACGACTGCCTAGGCTGGACACGTGCATCGACTCAACGCCTGGCTCCGCCGTCACCCCATGGTGGTCGACGCCGTCTGGGCGTCGTTCGTGCTCTTCTTCGCCCTGGTGTCCGACAGCTCCTCCGGCAGCGGCTGGCTCCTCAACACGCAGATCCTGATCGCGGTGCTGCTGCCGCTGCTGATGGTCTTCCGCCGGCGCTTCCCCGACGTCACCGTCGCCGCCGCCACCGGCGTCGGCCTCGGCCAGGTCGCGGCCGACATCGACCCGGGCGGCTCCTCCATCGCCTACCTGGTGTTCGCCTACACCGGCGCCGCCTTCGGCCAGAAGTGGACCTCCCGGCTCGCCCTGCTCGCCGGGCTCTCCGCCGGTCCGCTGGCCTTCTGGCGGATGCACCTGGTGAAGACGTCCACCACCGACCACACCGGGGTGTACGTCTCCCGCCCGTACGGCTTCGCCGAGGCGGCGCTGGTCACCGTGCTGATGAGCACCCCGTTCATCCTCTGCTGGGCCTGGGGCCGGCTGACCAGGGTGCGGCGGGCCTACCTGACCGAGCTGGAGGACCGCGCGGCCCGGCTGGAGCGCGAACGGGACGCCCAGGCCAAGGTCGCGGTCGCGGCCGAGCGGGCCCGGATCGCCCGCGAGCTGCACGACGTGGTCGCGCACAACGTGTCGGTGATGATCGTCCAGGCCGACGGCGCCGCCTACGTGCTGGACAACTCCCCGCAGCAGGCGAAGGAGGCGCTCGGCACGATCGCCTCCACCGGACGGCAGGCGCTGGTCGAGATGCGCCGCCTGCTGGGCGTGCTGCGCACCGCCGACACCGCCGAGGAGTACGTCCCGCAACCGGGCGTCGAGGAGCTGCCCGACCTCCTGGAGCAGGTCCGCACGGCCGGGCTGGAGGTCGACTACGCGACCTCCGGGCACCCGCGCGAACTCCCCCGCGGGGTCGAGCTGACGGTCTACCGGATCGTCCAGGAGGCGCTCACCAACGTCCGCAAGCACGGCGGCCCCGACGTGCACGCCCGGGTCGCGGTCGACTTCGGCGAACGGGAGCTGGCCGTCCTGGTGGAGGACGACGGCCGCGGCAGCACCGACGAACAACTGGCCGCCGGCGGCACGGACGGTCTGGGCCACGGCCTGATCGGCATGCGCGAGCGGGTCGGCATGGTCAGCGGCAGCCTCGACGTGGGCCCCCGCCCCGGCGGCGGCTTCCGGATCCGCGCCGTCCTCCCGCTCAAGGCGGCGCACTAACCCCCCGCCCCCCTTAGGAGCCATCTTGACCATCCGCGTGATGCTCGTCGACGACCAGGAGCTGCTGCGCACCGGCTTCCGGATGATCCTCCAGTCGCAGGGCGACATCGAGATCGCCGCCGAGGCGGGCGACGGCGCCCAGGCCCTGGACCTGCTGCGGCACACGCAGGTGGACGTGATCCTGATGGACGTCCGGATGCCGCGCCTGGACGGGGTGCAGGCGACCCGCCGGATCTGCCTGGCCGAGGACGGCAGTCCGCTGCCGAACGCCCCGCACGTGCTCATCCTCACCACCTTCGACCTGGACGAGTACGCCTTCGCCGCGCTCAAGGCCGGGGCCAGCGGCTTCCTGCTCAAGGACGTCCCGCCGACCGAGCTGGTGGCCGCGATCCGCGCGGTGCACGGCGGGGACGCCGTGGTCGCCCCGACCACCACCCGGCGAATGATCGACCGCTTCGCCGAGGTGCTGCCGACCCCGCACAGCGCGCCCGGCTCGGACGTCCTGGACCCGCTCACCGAGCGCGAGCGGGAGGTGTTCCTGCTGGTCGCCCAGGGCCTGTCGAACGGCGAGATCGCGGCCCGGCTGGTGCTCTCCGAGGCCACCGTGAAGACCCACGTCGGCCGGATCCTGGCCAAGCTGGGGCTGCGCGACCGGGTCCAGGCGGTGGTGCTGGCGTACGAGGCCGGGCTGATCCGGGCCGGGGCGTCCGACTAGGTCCGCCCGCCGGGGCCGCCCGTACACTGGGGCGGTACGTCCGGTACCCGACGCGGACCGGAACGGTCATTCAGGACAAGGGTGGACATGGATTCGTCCGACTTCGCCGACTTCGGAGAGTTCGCCCCGCTCGCCGACGGCCTCGGCGACCCCAGCAGCCGACCGGCCCGGCTCGCCGTCGGCGTGGTCGGCACCGGCCGGGTCGGCCCCGCGCTGGGCGCCGCCCTGCAGCTCGCCGGGCACACCGTGGTCGCCGCCTCCGGGGTGTCCAGCGCCTCCCGCCGCCGCGCCGAGTCCCTGCTGCCGGGCGTGCGGATCGTCACCCCGCCGCAGGTGATGGCCGCCGCCGACCTGGTGCTGCTGACCGTCCCGGACGACGCGCTCGCCGACCTGGTCGCCGGACTGGCCGCCACCGGGGCGGTCCGCCCCGGCCAGCTGCTGGTGCACACCTCCGGCGCCCACGGCGTCGGCATCCTGGAGCCCGCCACCCGGGCCGGAGCGCTGCCGCTGGCCCTGCACCCCGCGATGACCTTCACCGGCACCTCGGTGGACCTCGCCCGGCTGGCCGGCTGCCCCTTCGGGGTGACCGCCCCCGAGGAGCTCCGGCCGGTCGCCGAGGCGCTGGTGGTGGAGATGGGCGGCGAGCCCGAGTGGGTGCCCGAGGAGGTCCGCCCGCTCTACCACACCGCCCTCGCCCACGGCGCGAACCACCTGGTCACCCTGGTCGCCCAGGCGATGGACCTGCTGCGTACGGCCGGCGTCGCCGAGCCCGGCCGGATGCTCGGCCCGCTGCTCGGCGCCGCCCTGGACAACAGCCTGCGCTCCGGCGACGCGGCCCTCACCGGCCCGGTCGCCCGGGGCGACGCGGGCACCGTACGGCGCCACCTGGCGCAGCTCAGTACGGTGTCCCCGGACATCCCGGCGGCCTACCGGGCGATGGCCCGCGCCACCGCGCAGCGGGCGCTCGCCAACGGGACGATCGACGACGCGTCGGCGGCGGCACTGCTGGACGTACTGAACGAGGAGAAGCACTGATGGCACGCGGGAAGCAGCCGAGCAAGGCCCAGCGGGCGCCGAAGGTCCACCGGGCCGTCGTCACCCACACCGTGGACGACTTCGAGGCCGCGTTCTGGCCGGACGAGAGCCCGGTGGACAACGCCGTGGTGATGACCATGGGCGCCCTGCACGAGGGCCACGCCGCGCTGATCCGGGCCGCCCGCAAGCAGGTCGGCCGGGAAGGCCGGGTCGCGGTCACGGTCTTCGTCAACCCGCTGCAGTTCGGCCCGACCGAGGACCTGGAGCGCTACCCGCGCACCCTGGACGCCGACGTGAGGCTGGCCGAGGAGAACGGCGCCGACGTGGTGTTCGCGCCGTCCGTCGAGGAGGTCTACCCGAACGGCGAGCCGCAGGTGCGCCTGGCGGCCGGCCCGATGGGCGAGCGCTTCGAGGGCGCCACCCGGCCCGGCCACTTCGACGGGGTGCTGACCGTCGTCGCCAAGCTGCTGCACATCACCGACCCGGACTTCGCGTTCTTCGGCGAGAAGGACGCCCAGCAGCTGGCGCTCATCCAGCGGATGGTCGCCGACCTGGACTTCGACGTCGAGGTCGTCGGCGTGCCGACCGTCCGCGAGGAGGACGGCCTGGCGCTGTCCTCGCGCAACCGCTACCTCTCCGAGGAGGAGCGCACCCGCGCCCTCGTCCTGTCCAAGGCCCTGTTCGCCGGCCGGGACGTCGCCGCGCAGGGCCCGAAGGCCGTGCGCGAGGCCGCCTCGGCCGTCCTGGACGGCGCCGAGGGCGTCACCCCCGACTACCTCGCCCTGATCGACCCGCACGACTTCTCGGAGGCGGCGGACGACTTCCAGGGCGAGGCGGTGCTGGCCGTCGCCGCGAAGGTGGGCTCGACCCGCCTGATCGACAACGTCCACGTCATCTGCCGCTAGGCAGCTGACCGACAAGCACAGGATCTGCCGCTAGGCAGCTGACCGACAAGCACAGGATCGTCCGGTAGTACCGCAGTCAGAACCCCTCAGGCATGCACTCACAGGAGGCGTGACCCGCAATGCTCCGCACCATGCTCAAGTCCAAGATCCACCGGGCCACCGTGACCCAGGCCGACCTGCACTACGTCGGCTCGGTCACGGTGGACGAGGACCTGCTCGACGCCGCCGACCTGCTCCCCGGCGAGCTGGTCCACATCGTCGACATCAACAACGGCGCCCGGCTGGAGACCTACACCATCGCCGGCCCGCGCGGCACCGGCGTGATCGGCATCAACGGCGCCGCCGCCCGCCTGGTCCACCCGGGCGACCTCGTCATACTCATCGCCTACGGGCAGATGGACACGGCCGAGGCCAAGGGCTACGAGCCGAAGGTCGTCTTCGTGGACGAGCACAACCGGATCACCGGCTTCGGTGGCGACCCCGCCGAGGCACCGGAGGGCAGTGGACTGCTGCGCGGGGACACGGCGTACCGTGACGAGGACGGCGCGGCCACCGCGGCCACGCGCTGAAGGAGCCACTGAGCCATGTCCGTTACGCATCGCCTCACCGCCCCGAGCCCCGGGTGGACCGCCACCACCGACGTGGTCGTGGTCGGCTCCGGGGTGGCCGGTCTCACCGTCGCCCTCAACGTCCGCAAGGCCGGCCTGCGGGTCCTGGTGGTCACCAAGGCCGTCCTGGACGAGGGCTCGACCCGCTGGGCGCAGGGCGGCATAGCCGCGGCCCTGGGCGAGGGGGACACCCCCGAGCAGCACCTGGACGACACCCTGGTGGCCGGCGCCGGCGTCTGCGACGAGGAGGCCGTCCGCACCCTGGTCACCGAGGGTCCGGACGCCGTCCGCCGGCTGATCGCGGTCGGCGCGGCCTTCGACCGCGGCGAGGACGGCGAGATCCTGCTCACCCGTGAGGGCGGCCATCACCGCCACCGGATCGTGCACGCGGGCGGGGACGCCACCGGCGCGGAGGTCTCCCGCGCCCTGGTCGCCGCCGTCCGCAGCGACCCGGACCTCGAACTGATCGAGCACGCCCTCGTCCTCGACCTGCTGACCGACGCCGCGGGCCACACCGCGGGGCTGACCCTGCACGTGATGGGCGAGGGCCAGCGCGACGGCGTCGGCGCCGTCCGGGCCCGCGCGGTGGTGCTCGCCACCGGAGGCCTGGGCCAGGTCTTCTCCGCCACCACCAACCCGGCCGTCTCCACCGGCGACGGCGTGGCCCTGGCCCTGCGGGCCGGCGCCGCCGCCGCCGACCTGGAGTTCGTCCAGTTCCACCCGACCGTGCTCTGGCTCGGCGCGGACGCCGCGGGCCAGCAGCCGCTGGTCTCCGAGGCCGTGCGCGGCGAGGGCGCCCACCTGGTGGACGCCGACGGCGTGCGCTTCATGGTCGGGCAGCACGAGCTGGCCGAACTCGCCCCGCGCGACATCGTCGCCAAGGCGATCACCCGGCGCATGCAGGAGAAGGGCGCCGACCACATGTACCTGGACGGGCGGCACTTCGGCGCCGAGATGTGGGAGCACCGCTTCCCCACCATCCTGGCCTCCTGCCGCTCCCACGGCATCGACCCGGTCACCGAACCGATCCCGATCGCCCCGGCCTCGCACCACGCCGCCGGCGGCGTCCGCACCGACCGGCACGGCCGCACCTCCGTCCCCGGCCTGTACGCCTGCGGCGAGGTCGCCTGCACCGGCGTGCACGGCGCCAACCGGCTGGCCTCCAACTCCCTGCTGGAGGGCCTGGTCTTCGCCGAACGGATCGCCGCCGACCTGGCCGAGCGGCACGCGGCCGGCGAACTGCCCGAGCGCACCGTGGACGTCGCCGCCGCGCAGGCCGCCAAGGCCGTGCCGCTGCCGGCCTCGGAGTCGCGCGCCGAGATCCAGCGGCTGATGTCGCGCGGCGCGGGTGTGCTGCGCTCGGCCGCCTCGCTGGCCGACGCCGCGGCCGGGCTGGCCCTGCTATCCGAGCAGGCGCGGTCCCACGTGGCCGAGGAGAAGCCGGCCGACCCCCGGGTGGAGACCTGGGAGGCCGCCAACCTGCTGCTGGTCGCCACCGCCCTGGTCGCGGCGGCCGCGCAGCGCGAGGAGACCCGCGGCGGCCACTGGCGCGAGGACTTCCCCGAGCGCGACGACGCCCACTGGCGGCGCCACCTGATCACCACGCTCGCCGCCTCCGGCGACCCCGTCAGCACCCCCGAGGAGCAGTAGAACCATGACCCACGCGCACGAGGAACTCCCCCTGGCCGACCAGGGCGGCTGCGGCGACGGCTGCGCCTGCGGGGACGGCGAGGGCTACGAGACCGGCCTGGACCCGCAGCTGGCCGAGCTGCTGGAGGAGGCCGGGCTGGACCCGATCGAGGTCGAGGACATCGCCACCCTGGCGCTGGCCGAGGACCTGGCCGGCGGCGAGGACGTCACCTCGGTGGCCACCGTGCCCGCCGACGCGGTCGCCACCGCCGACTTCACCGCCCGTGAGGCCGGTGTGGTCGCCGGCCTGCGGGTCGCCGAGGCGGTCGTCTCGCTGGTCTGCGAGGAGGAGTTCGAGGTCGAGCGGCACGTCCAGGACGGCGACCGGGTGGAGGCCGGCCAGGTGCTGCTGTCGGTCCGTTCGCGCACCCGCGACCTGCTGACCGCCGAGCGCAGCGCGCTCAACCTGCTCTGCCACCTGTCCGGCATCGCCACCGCGACCCGGGCCTGGGCGGACGCCCTGGAGGGCACCGGCGCGGTCGTCCGGGACACCCGCAAGACCACCCCGGGCCTGCGCGCCCTGGAGAAGTTCGCGGTCCGCTGCGGCGGCGGCGCCAACCACCGGATGGCGCTCTCGGACGCCGCCCTGGTGAAGGACAACCACGTGGTCGCCGCGGGCGGCGTGGCCGAGGCCTTCCGGGCCGTCCGGGCCGCGTACCCGGAGCTGCCGGTCGAGGTCGAGGTGGACGAGCTGGCGCAGATCCCCCCGGTGCTGGAGGCCGGCGCGGAGCTGATCCTGCTGGACAACTTCACCGTCGAGCAGTTGAAGGAGGCCGTCGCGCTGGTGGCCGGCCGGGCGAAGCTGGAGGCCTCCGGCGGGCTGACCCTGGCCGACGCGCGCGAGGTCGCCCAGACTGGTGTCGACTACCTGGCGGTGGGCGCGCTGACCCACTCCTCGCCGATCCTGGACATCGGCCTGGACCTGCGCGCCTGACCGTCAGACCGTCAGACCGAGAGCGGTTCCTGCCCCGATCCCGTCCCAACTCGCAGAAAGCGTTCCCGTGCTCCTCACCATCGACGTCGGCAACACCCAGACCACGCTCGGCCTGTTCGACGGCGAGGAAGTGGTGGAACACTGGCGGATCTCCACCGATCCGCGCCGCACGGCGGATGAACTCGCGGTACTGCTGCACGGGTTGACGGGCAACCGCACCGCGGTCCGGGAGGCCGCGGTGGAGGGTCTGGCGATCTGCTCCTCCGTCCCCGCCGTGCTCCACGAGCTCCGTGAGGTGACCCGCCGCTACTACGGCGACGTCCCCGCGGTGATCGTGGAGCCCGGCGTGAAGACCGGGGTGCACGTCCTGATGGACAACCCCAAGGAGGTCGGCGCGGACCGGATCGTCAACGCACTGGCCGCCAACCACCTGTACGGCGGCCCGTGCATCGTGGTCGACTTCGGCACCGCGACCACCTTCGACGCCGTCAACGCGCGCGGCGACTACGTCGGCGGCGCGATCGCCCCCGGCATCGAGATCTCGGTCGAGGCGCTCGGCGTCCGCGGCGCCCAGCTGCGCAAGATCGAGCTGGCCCGGCCGCGCAACGTGATCGGGAAGAACACCGTCGAGGGCATGCAGTCCGGCATCCTCTACGGCTTCGCCGGGCAGGTGGACGGCCTGGTCGAGCGGATGGCCCGGGAGCTGGCCAAGGACCCGGACGACGTCCAGGTGATCGCCACCGGCGGGCTCGCCCCCCTGGTCCTCGGCGAGGCCACCACCATCGACGAGCACGAGCCCTGGCTGACCCTGATCGGCCTGCGCCTGGTGTACGAGCGCAACCGGCCGAGCTGACCCGGCCCGTCTCCCCGCTGCCCCGCTGCCCCGCACCCCCCGGCCACTCGGCCGACCCGGTGGGCGCGGGGCAGCGTCGTAGGCGCGGCGAAAGGTTTCTCCAGCGGGCCGACCGAGCGGAATTCCGCGCGACGTTACCGACAAATCGGATATTCCTCACGTAGTGTCAACCCATGCCTACGCCACACGGATCGCGCGGCGGCATGGCCTTCAGCGCCGACGAAGTCCGCGTGCTGCGCCGAGCCCTCGCCCAAGCCCTGCACCCCGCCGTTCCCGTCCACCTCCAGGGGCCCGACCGGACGGCGCTCGCCGGGCCGGGCGCCGAACTGTGGGCGGAGGACGTCCAGGACGCCCTGCGCCTGACCGAGGCGATCGACGAGGCCGTCCAGGAGGGCGGCCGGCTGCGCGCCTTCCTGCTGGCCGACCTCGGCCGCTACCGCGCCGCCCTGCCCGGCAGCGCCGCCGGCTACCTGGAGCGCCTGGAGGAGGCGGTGGCCGACGGCTACCTGCCCGGGCCCGAGGACCTCACCGCCCTGCGCGGGCTGACCCGCCAGCCCTGCGGCCACGGCGAGCGGGCCCGCCGCTCCCGGCTCGCCGGCCGCTGCCACGCGCTGGCCGAGGCCGCCGTCCGCGAGCGCCTGGCGCTCTCCACCGGGCACCCGCGCCACCTGGTGGCCGTACCGAACCCCGCCGCACCACCCAGCAGTCACCCCACCCCTGTAGGAGGACGGATCACGATGAGCAGCACCGACTCCCGGGACTCGCGCCCGGAGCAGCCCGCCGCCGCGCAGACCCCGCCCCGCCCGCACCGGATGCCCACCCCGGCCGAACTGTTCGGCCGCCGCCCCAAGCCTCCGGCCCGGCCCGCCCCGGAGGCCGGGCGGGACGAGGAGGAGGTCGAACTCGCCACCGGCACCGGCTGAGCCCGCCCGCACCCGCCCCGGAGGGGAGGCCGTCGATCCGACGGCCTCCCCTCCGGCGTCATCCGGTCGCGGAGCACGGCGTACGGCTGGCTACCCTTGTGGGGTGAGCGATCAGAGCCTTGTCCCCGCGACCGACGACCTTCCCGAGCAGATGCGCGTCCGGCGCGAGAAGCTGGACCGGCTCCGGGCGGCCGGGGTCGACCCGTACCCGGTCGGATTCCCCCGCACCAGCACCATCGCGGACCTGCGTGCCAAGCACCCGGACCTCGAAGCCGACACCGCGACCGGCGAGCGCGTCGGCATCACCGGCCGGGTGATCCTGTCCCGCACCGGCGGCAAGCTGTGCTTCGCCACCCTGCGCGACGGCTCCGGCGACCTCCAGGTGATGCTCTCCCTGGACAAGCTCGGCGCCGAGCGGCTGGCGGCCTGGAAGTCCGACATCGACCTCGGCGACCAGGTCGGCGTCGAGGGCGAGGTGATCACCTCCAAGCGCGGCGAGCTGTCGGTGATGGTGGACCGCTGGGAGCTCACCGCCAAGTGCCTGCGCCCGCTGCCGGACAAGCACAAGGGCCTGACCGACCCGGAGGCCCGGGTCCGCCAGCGCTACGTCGACCTGATCGTGAACCCCGAGGCGCGCGAGATCCTGCACCTGCGCAGCAAGGTCGTCCGCTCGATCCGCCGCACCTACGAGGACCGCGGCTACATCGAGGTCGAGACCCCGATGCTGCAGCCGGTGCACGGCGGCGCCAACGCCCGCCCGTTCAAGACGCACATCAACGCGTACGACATCGACCTCTACATGCGCATCGCCCCCGAGCTGTACCTCAAGCGGCTGGTGGTCGGCGGCGCCGAGAAGGTCTTCGAGATCAACCGCAACTTCCGCAACGAGGGCGCGGACTCCACCCACAACCCGGAGTTCACCTCGCTGGAGTCGTACGAGGCCTACGGCGACTACGACACCCAGGCCGAGCTGATCCGCGCGACGATCGTCAACGCCGCCCGGGACGCCCTGGGCACCACGGTGATCAAGGGTGTCGACCCGCACGGCGTGGAGCACGAGATCGACCTGGCCGAGCCGTGGGAGGAGGTCAGCGTCTACCCGGGCATCTCCGCCCGCCTGGGCGTCGAGGTCACCCCGGAGACCTCCGTCGAGGAGCTGCGCGCGCTGGCCACCGAGCACGGCATCCCGTTCGAGAAGAACTGGGGCCACGGCCAGATCGTGCTGGAGATGGTGGAGCGCCTGCTGGAGGAGAACGCCGTCCGGCCGACCTTCATCAAGGACTACCCGACCGAGGTCTCCCCGCTGACCCGCCAGCACCGCTCGATCGCGGGCGTGGCCGAGAAGTGGGACCTGGTGATCTTCGGCACCGAGATCGGCACCGCCTACTCCGAGCTGGTCGACCCGGTCGAGCAGCGCGCCCGCCTGACCGCGCAGTCCCTGCTCGCCGCCGGCGGCGACGTCGAGGCGATGCAGGTGGACGAGGACTTCCTGCGCGCCCTGGAGTACGCGATGCCCCCGACCGGTGGCCTGGGCCTTGGCGTGGACCGCCTGATCATGCTGCTGACCGGCAAGAACATCCGGGAGACCGTGCTCTTCCCGCTGGTGAAGCCGGAGCCGAAGGCTTCCGCCGTCGCGGCGGAGAAGACCGAGGAGGAGTGACCTGATGGACTACGTCAGCGCGATCGTGCCACCGCTGGTCATGGCGATCGGCTTCGGATTCCTGGTGCGGGCCATCTTCCGCAGCCAGGGCGGGGCCCAGAAGGCCAAGGAAGACATCGACTGATCGACTGACGCCGTCAGCCGCTGCGAACCACCCGCGCCGCCATTCCCGATTCCCGGGGGTGGCGGCGCGCCGGTTTGGCGCACTTCACAAGATTTGCCCCATTCACTCCCTATCCTGGCCGCACTATGGTCCGGCAACTCGGCGAACTTGAGAACGCCATCATGACCCGGGTGTGGCGGTGGAACCGACCGGTGACGGTTCGCGAGGTTCTCCTGGATCTGCGGTCGGAACGCGAAATCGCGTACACCACGGTGATGACCGTCCTGGACAAGCTGCACAGAAAGGGCTGGTTGCGCCGCGAGCGGGTGGGCCGGGCCTATCGATATGAACCGGTCTCCTCGCGTGAGGCGTACACGGCGGCTCTGATGAACGACGCGTGGGCCACCGGCGACAATCCCGCGGCGGCCCTGGTCCACTTCTTCGGCCTGATGTCGCCGGAGCAGCGCGAGGCCCTCCGGGACGCCTTGCGGGTCGCGGCCTTGTTCCCGCCCGATCCAGCGACGGATCAGCCCGCCCCGGATTCCCCCGCGGACGGCCCGGATACCGGCGGAGCGGATACCGGGGAGACCCCGCCGGACGCGACACGATAACGTCCCGCCATGGAGGTCACCATCCGCCGCGCGCGGACCACGGACGTACGGGCCGTACGCGGGCTCATCGACGCCTACTCGCGCGACGGCATTCTGCTCGACAAGCCCACAGTCACACTGTTCGAATCCGTCCAGGAGTTCTGGGTCGCGGAACGCGACGACAACGGCGCGGTGGTGGCCTGCGGCGCCCTGCACGTGATGTGGGAGGACCTCGCCGAGGTCCGTACGCTGGCGGTCGATCCGTCCTGCCGGGGCTTCGGGATCGGGCACCTGCTGTTGGAGAAGCTGGTGCAGACCGCCCGCTGGCTGGGCGTCCGTCGGATTTTCTGCTTGACGTTCGAGGTTCCGTTCTTCGCGAAACACGGTTTCGTCGAGATCGGGGAGCTCCAGGAAACCGATGATGGTACGACAGACCCAGCGGCGATCGCTACGGATGTCTATGAAGAACTCCTCCGCTCGTACGATGAAGGTGTCGCGGAGTTCCTCGACCTGGAGCGGGTGAAGCCCAACACACTGGGCAACTCGCGCATGCTGCTGCACCTCTGAGCGGCTCCGCGCCGGTCAAGGGTTTGTGTTTTCCGCAGAAAGGCGCTTTCCTTTCCTTAGGCAATGGGTCGTTTAGCGGAAAGGGAAGCCCGTGGCACAGAGGGTGCAGGTCATTCTTGAAGACGATCTCGATGGCGGTTCGGCGGACGAGACGGTGACGTTCGCGCTCGACGGCGTTGCCTACGAGATCGACCTGAAGAGCGCCAACGCGGACAAGCTGCGCGGTCTGCTGGCGCCGTACGTGGAGAAGGGCCGCAAGCAGAGCGGCCGGTTGGCCGGCGCCCGTCGCCCGGGCCGCGCCGCCGCTGCGCGCCCGTCCGGCAGCGCTCCCGACACCGCGAAGGTCCGCGCGTGGGCCAAGGAGCAGGGCATGGAGGTCAACGACCGCGGCCGGGTGCCGAGCACGGTCCGCGAGGCCTACGACAAGGCCAACGCGGCCTGACCCCGGCGCCACCACCGGCCCGCCGGAGCGGATGCGGGGCCCCGGCGGCCGCGTACGGCACCGACAGCACACGCGCGGGGCGCGGAGGTGACACCTCCGCGCCCCGCGGTGCGCACCGGGCCGGCCGCCGCACCGGCGGCCCCGGGGTCCTGGCCGGCCCGGCCGGCCGGGAGCGCGGGCTCGGGCGGCGGAACAATCACGAGCTGTGCAACGCTGTAGGGGCGAAGCGGTAACGCGGACACCCCGGGACGGCGTACGACCGTCCCCGGCCGCCGTCGAACCACCGTCACCGCGGCCGGACTTCTCGCCAGGCGAACACCGCCACCGCGGAAACTGCGCGAGAACCGCCCCGATACCGGGTATGAATGCAGGTGGACGGGTTCTTCGACCCGTCCAGGGGCAGCATGTGCGACCGGCCGAAGAGGGTCCGGCTCCGCCCCGGCGACGCTTGTTCGCCGATGGCGTAGCGGTTTCCGGTGCATCCGGCCCACCTGTGGGAACACCGATTCCCAGCATCAGGTTGGGATTGGTGTCGGCTGGTCGCGCAGCATCTCGCTCCTCTACCGGGGAGTGAATCCGTGGGCCGCGCCGCTGAGCGGGACTAGCATGCGGAAGGACAGGGCGGGGACGGACCCCGAACTGCCCGACCGCTCTGAGGAGCGATAAACGATGTTCGAGAGGTTCACCGACCGCGCGCGGCGGGTTGTCGTCCTGGCTCAGGAAGAAGCCCGGATGCTCAACCACAACTACATCGGCACCGAGCACATCCTCCTGGGTCTGATCCACGAGGGCGAGGGCGTCGCCGCCAAGGCCCTGGAGAGCCTCGGGATTTCCCTTGAGGCCGTGCGCCAGCAGGTCGAGGAGATCATCGGCCAGGGCCAGCAGGCCCCGTCCGGTCACATTCCCTTCACCCCCCGGGCGAAGAAGGTCCTGGAGCTGTCGCTCCGGGAGGCCCTGCAGCTCGGCCACAACTACATCGGCACCGAGCACATCCTGCTCGGCCTGATCCGCGAGGGCGAGGGCGTCGCCGCCCAGGTCCTGGTGAAGCTGGGTGCCGACCTCAACCGGGTGCGCCAGCAGGTCATCCAGCTGCTCTCCGGTTACCAGACCAGCGGCGGCAAGGAGTCGGCCACGGCCGGCGGGCCCGCCGAGGGCACCCCGTCGACCTCGCTGGTCCTGGACCAGTTCGGGCGCAACCTCACCCAGGCCGCCCGCGAGGCCAAGCTCGACCCGGTCATCGGGCGCGAGAAGGAGATCGAGCGGGTCATGCAGGTGCTGTCCCGCCGCACCAAGAACAACCCGGTCCTGATCGGTGAGCCCGGCGTCGGCAAGACCGCCGTGGTCGAGGGCCTGGCGCAGGCGATCGTCAAGGGCGAGGTCCCGGAGACGCTCAAGGACAAGCAGCTCTACACGCTGGACCTGGGCGCCCTGGTGGCCGGCTCGCGCTACCGCGGTGACTTCGAGGAGCGCCTCAAGAAGGTGCTCAAGGAGATCCGCACCCGCGGCGACATCATCCTGTTCATCGACGAGCTGCACACCCTGGTCGGCGCGGGCGCCGCCGAGGGCGCCATCGACGCCGCCAGCATCCTCAAGCCGATGCTGGCCCGCGGCGAGCTGCAGACCATCGGTGCCACCACCCTGGACGAGTACCGCAAGCACCTGGAGAAGGACGCCGCGCTGGAGCGCCGCTTCCAGCCGATCCAGGTCGCCGAGCCCTCGCTGCCGCACACCATCGAGATCCTCAAGGGTCTGCGCGACCGCTACGAGGCCCACCACCGGGTCTCCATCACGGACGCCGCCCTGGTCGCCGCCGCCACCCTGGCCGACCGGTACATCTCGGACCGCTTCCTGCCGGACAAGGCGATCGACCTGATCGACGAGGCCGGCTCCCGGATGCGCATCCGCCGGATGACCGCGCCGCCGGACCTGCGCGAGTTCGACGAGAAGATCGCCGACGTGCGCCGCGAGAAGGAGAGCGCGATCGACGCGCAGGACTTCGAGAAGGCCGCGTCCCTGCGCGACGACGAGAAGCAGCTCCTGCAGGCCAAGGCCAAGCGCGAGAAGGAGTGGAAGGCCGGCGACATGGACGTCGTCGCGGAGGTCAACGAGGAGCTCATCGCCGAGGTCCTGGCCACCGCCACCGGCATCCCGGTCTTCAAGCTGACCGAGGAGGAGACCTCCCGGCTGCTGCGCATGGAGGACGAGCTGCACAAGCGCGTCATCGGCCAGAAGGACGCCATCAAGGCGCTCTCCCAGGCCATCCGGCGCACCCGTGCGGGCCTCAAGGACCCGAAGCGCCCCGGCGGTTCGTTCATCTTCGCCGGCCCGTCCGGCGTCGGTAAGACCGAGCTGTCCAAGACGCTCGCCGAGTTCCTCTTCGGCGACGAGGACGCGCTGATCGCGCTCGACATGTCCGAGTTCTCCGAGAAGCACACCGTCTCCCGGCTGTTCGGCTCCCCGCCCGGGTACGTGGGCTACGAGGAGGGCGGCCAGCTGACCGAGAAGGTCCGCCGCAAGCCGTTCTCGGTCGTCCTCTTCGACGAGGTCGAGAAGGCCCACCCGGACATCTTCAACTCGCTGCTGCAGATCCTGGAGGACGGTCGTCTGACCGACTCCCAGGGCCGCGTGGTCGACTTCAAGAACACCGTCATCATCATGACGACCAACCTCGGCACCCGGGACATCTCCAAGGGCTTCAACCTGGGCTTCGCGGCCACGG
This sequence comes from Kitasatospora sp. NPDC098652, assembly GCF_044760155.1. Taxonomy (NCBI): domain Bacteria; kingdom Bacillati; phylum Actinomycetota; class Actinomycetes; order Kitasatosporales; family Streptomycetaceae; genus Kitasatospora; species Kitasatospora sp. NPDC098652. Next base: position 253,809 of record NZ_JBIWAQ010000005.1, on the reverse strand, counting down.
GTGACACCCAGACCGGGTACGAGCGGATGAAGGCGAAGGTCGGCGAGGAGCTCAAGCAGCACTTCCGCCCCGAGTTCCTGAACCGCGTCGACGACATCGTGGTGTTCCACCAGCTGTCCGAGGACGACATCATCCAGATCGTCGACCTGATGATCGACAAGGTGGACGAGCGGCTCAAGGACAAGGACATGGGCCTGGAGCTCAGCGTCGAGGCCAAGAAGCTGCTGGCCAAGCGCGGCTACGACCCCATCCTGGGTGCCCGTCCGCTGCGCCGCACCATCCAGCGCGAGATCGAGGACCACCTCTCCGAGAAGATCCTCTTCGGCGAGCTGCGGGCCGGCCACATCGTGGTCGTGGACGTGGACGGCGAGGGCAAGGACGCCAAGTTCACCTTCCGCGGCGAGGAGAAGTCGGCCGTCGCGGACACCCCGGCCGCGGTCGCCTCGTCCGGTCCGGACCTGACGAAGTAGACCAACATTTAACAGACAACTTCACAGCCACGAGCCCCCGGCGTTCGCGCCGGGGGCTCGTGGCGTTCCGGGGTCCCGTGCGGGGCCCTGACCAGGCCTTCTCTGAGCAGCCGTCAGCTGACAGGAAATCGGCGAGCATAGCGCCGTGGCCATGTCAGGGTCAAGGTCTATCTTTTCCAGCCCCACTTCGGTCAAATGACGTCCACCTGTCTTTCATATTGGTTTACCGGGCCTTGGCCAAGAGTCAGCTCGGTCGGGGAGGGCGTCACAACGTTGAAGACCACCAGGAGAGCCGCAGCGGTCACCACCGCGGCGGCGGTCATAGTCACGCTCGGCGCGGGTCTGTTCCCGAGCAGCGCCGTCGCAGCCGGCTCGGCACCGGTTCCGAAGGACCCGGCCGAGGCCGTCCAGAACACCGAGCACAACATCCCGGGCCCGCTGACCGCCAAGGTCGACGCGGAGAAGAAGGCCGCCACCGAGCAGCTGCTCAACGGCACCGCCCAGGTCGAGCAGCACAACGGCAGCACCAGCGTGAAGCTCGGCAAGGACAAGTACGTCGAGCTCGCCCGTGAGCGCACGGACAAGATCTTCACGATCCTGGTCGACTTCGGCGACCAGGTCGACAACACCACCAAGACCGCCGACGGCAAGGTCAAGTACGGCGGCGACCCGGGCCCCAAGCACAACGAGATCGCAGCGCCCGACCGCGCCACGAACAACTCGACCGCCTGGCAGGCCGACTACAACCAGCAGCACTACCAGGACCTGTACTTCGCCAAGGACAAGCCCTCGCTGAAGACCTTCTACGAGAAGCAGTCCTCGGGCCGCTACTCGGTCGACGGCGTGGTCTCGGACTGGGTCCGGGTGCCGTGGAACGAGGCCCGGTACGGCTCCGACTACTGCGGCTCCAACGTCTGCGCGAGCGCCCAGGACCTGATCCGCGACGCCGTCGACATCTGGTACAAGGACCAGCTGGCGAAGGGTCAGACCGAGGCCCAGATCAAGGCGACGCTGGCCCAGTACGACCAGTGGGACCGCTACGGTTCGCACCACGACGGGAACTTCAACCAGCCCGACGGGTACATCGACCACTTCCAGATCGTGCACGCCGGTGAGGACAAGTCGGCCGGTGGCGGCAAGCAGGGCAGCAAGGCCCTGTGGGCGCACCGCTCGTACGTCTACGGCAACCTGACCGGCCAGGCCGGCCCGGACAACAACAAGCTCGGCGGCGTCCAGGTCGGCAACACCGGCCTCTGGATCGGCGACTACACGATGCAGCCGGAGAACGGCGGCCTCGGCGTCTTCGCGCACGAGTACGGCCACGACCTCGGTCTGCCGGACCTCTACGACACCGCCGGCAAGGGCATCGACAACTCGGTCGGCTTCTGGTCCCTGATGTCCTCCGGCTCCTGGCTCGGCGAGGGCAAGGACAGCATCGGCGACATGCCGAACGACCTCGACGCCTGGAGCAAGTACCAGCTCGGCTGGCTCAAGGCCGACCGCGCCAAGGCGGGCACCGAGTCGACCCACCACATCGGCCCGGTCGAGTACAACACCGACCTTCCGCAGGCGCTCATCGTCGACCTGCCGAAGAAGAGCATCACCACCGACATCAACAAGCCCTTCGCCGGCAACAGCGAGTGGTGGAGCGGCAGCGCCGACAACCTGAACGTCACGCTGACCCGCGAGATCGACCTGACCGGTAAGTCCAAGGCCAGCATCAACGCCAAGGCCTGGTACGAGCTGGAGCCGGACTTCGACTACGCCTTCGGCGAGGTCTCCACCGACGGTGGCAAGACCTGGACCGTGGTGGACGGCACCTGGAACGGCGCCGCCCTCCCGAAGGAGAACGGCCGCCCGGCCCTCAGCGGCCTCACCGCCGCCTGGGGCGACCTGTCGTTCAACCTGGACGCCTACGCCGGCAAGAAGATCCAGTTCCGCTACCACAACACCACTGACGGCGGTCTGCACTACCGCGGCTTCGCGGTGGACAACATCGCCGTGGTCGCCGACGGCGCCACCGTGTTCAGCGACGACGTGGAGAACGGCGACAACGGCTGGACCGCCGCCGGCTTCACCCGCTTCGGCGGCTCGTACACCAAGGACTACGCGCAGTACTACATCGCGGAGAACAAGCAGTACGTGTCGTTCGACCAGACCCTCAAGACCGGCCCGTACAACTTCGGTTCGGCCGCCAAGCCCAACTGGGTCGAGCACTACTCGTACCAGCCCGGCCTGCTGATCTGGTACTGGGACGAGTCGCAGACCGACAACAACGTCAGCGCCCACCCGGGCCACGGCCTGGTCCTGCCGGTCGACTCGCACCCGACCCCGCTCAAGTGGTCCGACGGCACCCTGATGCGTCCGCGCATGCAGGGCTTCGACTCGACCTTCGGTTCGCGCCGCGTCCCGGCGCTGACCCTGCACAAGGCCGACGCCGAGACCGTCATCCCGAAGTCCAAGGGCGTCGACGAGTTCTCCGACCTGAAGTCCTGGTGGTCGAAGGACAACCCGTACGCCGGTGTGGACGTGCCGAAGACCGGCACCAGCATCGAGGTCGAGAACGAGTCCGCGAACTACCTGGAGACCTGGATCCGGGTCCGCCCGGTCGACAACTGATCGTCCCTGACGGCCAGGCCGTGATCGCGCGGCACTGAGTTCTCCACGTCCGGCCCGCCCCCGCCACCGCGCGGGGGCGGGCCGGACGCTTTTCGGCGGTCGGCCCCGGCCCGGGCCCAGGACGCCGGGTGGCGCTGGTCACAGCGGTTCGGCGCGGTACGACCGGGCCTAGTAGTCGGCGGGACGGGACCGCGGCGCGGACCCGGTCGGGCCTTGGCGATCCGATCTCATGATCATTACTCCGTCGGCTTGAATCCCCGGCGCCACGCCGACTACGCGGGGTAGTACATCGCCGGGTTTGGGGCTGCGCTCGGTGACGGTTAAAGCTGAGTGCTCCCCCGCGCAGCCGACCGCCCGACCGGGCGTTCCGTGCTGCCCCCGTACGACCGTGAGGTACGACCCGCGATGTCCAACGTCCCGCCCGTGGGACCGGCCCTGCGCCGGCTCGCCGTCCGCGCGACGGCCCAGGCGGCCGTCCGGCAGCCGCGGATCACCCAGGCCCTCCGCAGCCGCGCCGTACCGCCGCTGCGCCTGCTCACCACCCCCCGGCATGCCACCCTGCCGGGCAGCCGGCAGCGGACCGAGCGCGACCACGCGGTGGCCTCGGCCGGGGCGGCCGCCGCGCTGCTGGCGGGCGTGCTGCTGGTCGCCGCCCCCGGCAGCGCCTCGGCGCAGACCGTACGGCCGACCACGCCGGGCAGCTCGGCCTTCACCGCCCCGCGGGCGGAGGTGCCCGACCCGGGCCTGGTGCAGGTGGCCGGACCGAGCCCGTACCAGCTGCCGGAGGACGCCGCCTCGGCGCAGGCCTTCGTGGCGGTGGCGCCCAACCTGCTGCCGCTCGACCCGCCGGGCGCGGAGCCCGCGCCCGCCGAGCAGCCCGGTGCGCAACCCGGTGCGCAGCCGGAGGCCGCACCGGCCCCCGCGCCCGCGCCGGACTGGTCGGCTCCGGTGCCGGACGCGCCGACCAGCAATCCGTACGGGGTGGCCAACTCCGGCTACGCCGCCGGGTACCACACCGGGGTGGACTTCGCGGTCTCCCCCGGCACGCCGGTGCTGGCCGTCGGCGACGCGACCGTGGTCTCGGCCGGCTGGGACGGCGCCTACGGCAAGGAGGTCGTCCTGCGGCTGGCCGACGGGCACTTCGCGCAGTACGCGCACCTGTCCGCGGTCTCGGTGTCGGCCGGTGACCGGGTGTCGGCGGGCCGGCGGGTCGGGCTGTCCGGGAACACCGGCAACTCCACCGGGCCGCACCTTCACTTCGAGATCCGCACCAGCAACCGCTACGGCGCGGTGGTCGACCCGATCGCCTACCTCGCCGGGCACGGCGTCACGGCGTTCTGAGGACCGCCGCTCAGCCCCGGGCGGGCTGCCCGATCCGGCCGCTGATCTCCAGCGAGACCTCGCGGGCCGCTTCGAGCGCCTCCTCCAGGTCCGCGGCCGGCAGCTTCTCGCCCCACACGTTCTCGGTGTCGCCGCCGTCGGAGGAGTCCTGCTTGAGCAGGAAGAACGCCGAGTGGGCGGTGAACAGCGCCATCGCCGCCCGCAGGCGGTCCCGGAACCCGGCGTCGGGCCCGTGCACCAGCTGCATCATGGTGATCACGCGCTCCCGGAAGGCCAGCCCGGCCGGGGAGTCGCGCAGCGCGGGCTGGTTCTCGTGGAAGAACCGCAGCAGCGGGGCCCGCTCGCTCATGCCGTCCGCGTAGCGCCGGATCATCTCGTCGCGCATCTCCGGGCTCCAGGACTGCTGCTCCCGGCCCCAGGCGATGATCTCGTCGATCGGCGCGGCCATCCGCTCGACGATGCCCAGGACGATGTCGTCCTTGGTCTTGAAGTGGTAGTACAGCGCGGCCTTGGTGACGCCCAGTCGGTCGGCGATCTCACGCAGCGAGGTCTGCTCGTAGCCCTGCTCCGAGAAGAGCTCCAACGACACCTCGATGATGCGAGCCCGGGTGTCGCTGCGGGGGCTGTGCGGAGTGCCCATGGCCTGCCTCGTTGACTGCGTCGGTGACTACTGGGGTGACTGCTGGGGTGACTGCTGCGGACCCAGGGTGGCGTCCGCCCCGGGCCCATTGTCCCTGCCCAGGCGCCCGGTCTTAAAACTGGCTTGACGACCGGCTAGCAAAAAGCCTACCGTGCCGACGATCGATAAACTAGCCGGGCGTCAAGTAAGTGATCCGCACAGGCGGCGCGAGGCCCGTCCGAAACACCCTCGGGAGACCCCACCCCATGTCACAGTCCAAGACCGCCGGCCCGGTACCGGAGGACAAGGCGACCGAGGAGGAACAGCCGCGGTCGCCCCGCGAGATCCGCCTCGTGATGGTCGGCCTGGTCGTCACGATGCTGCTCGCCATGCTCGACAACCTGATCGTCGGCACCGCGATGCCGACCATCGTCGGTGACCTCGGCGGTGCCGAGCACCGGTCCTGGGTGGTCACCGCGTACACCCTGACCACCGCCGCCTCCACCCCGATCTGGGGCAAGCTGGGCGACCTCTACGGCCGCAAGGGCAGCTTCCTCACCTCGATCGTGATCTTCCTGGTGGGCTCGGCGCTGTCCGGCCTGTCCCAGAACATGACCGAGCTGATCGCCTTCCGCGCCGTCCAGGGCCTGGGCGCCGGCGGTCTGATGGTCGGCGTCATGTCGATCATGGGCGCGCTCGTCCCGCCGCGAGACCGCGGCAAGTACCAGGGCATGTTCGCCGCGGTGATGGCGCTCGCCACCGTCGGCGGCCCGCTGGTCGGCGGCTTCATCACCGACCACCTGAGCTGGCACTGGACCTTCTACATCAACCTGCCGCTCGGCGTGGTCGCGCTCGCCGTCGTCATCGTCACCTTGAAGCTGCCGAAGGTCCGCAGCACCGCCCGGATCGACTACGCCGGCGCGATCCTGCTCACCACCGGCATCACCTCGCTGGTGCTGCTGACCACCTGGGGCGGCCAGCAGTACGCGTGGGGCTCCAAGGAGATCCTGGGCCTGGGCGCGCTCGCCGTCGCCTCGCTGATCGCCTTCTGCTACGTGGAGCAGCGGGTCGAGGAGCCGATGCTGCCGCTGAGCCTGTTCAAGAACCTGAACTTCACCCTGGTCTCGATCATCGGCTTCATCGTCGGCTTCGTGATGTTCGGCTCGACCTTCTTCCTGCCCTTCTACCAGCAGATCGTCCAGGGCGCCTCGGCGACCAACTCCGGTCTGCTGCTGATGCCGCTGATGTTCGGCATGCTGGTCGTCTCGCTGGTGGTCGGCCAGGCCGTCACCAAGACCGGCAAGTACCGGATCTACCCGATCATCGGCACCATCGTGATGACCGGCGGCATGCTTCTGCTCTCCACCATGGGCGTCGGGACCAGCAGCTTCACCTCGGCCTGCTGGATGGTCGTGCTCGGTGCCGGCATGGGCTTCCTGATGCAGATCACCATGCTGGTCGCCCAGAACAGCGTCGAGCTCAAGGACATGGGCGTGGCCAGCTCCACCGCCACCCTGTTCCGCACCATCGGCGGCTCCTTCGGTGTCGCGCTGTTCGGCGCCCTGTTCAACAACCGGGTGACGGACACCATGACCGAGCGGCTGGGCACCCAGGCGGGCGGCGGCGGGGCGAAGGACCCGGGCGAGATGAGCCCGGCCGAGCTGCGCAAGCTGGCGCCGCCCGTCCAGGACGCCTTCCACCACGCGGTGTCCAACGGCATCGACACCGTCTTCCTGTGGGGCGCCGGGGCGGCCGTGATCTCCATCGCCGCGGCGGTGTTCCTGCGCGAGGTGCCGCTGCGCGGCGCCGGCAAGGGCGAGAAGCCGGCCGAGGCCTCGCTGGAGGCCGCGGCGGTCTGACCCGCTCCGCACGGACGACGGCGCCCCCGGGAGAGGACCTCCCGGGGGCGCCGTTCCGTTCCTACCGGGGCAGTCGGTAGACGCCCTGCTCGACCGGCTCGACCAGGCCGTCGGCGACCAGGCCGTCCAGGGCCCGGGCGCGCTGCACCGCGTCCGGCCAGACCGCGTCCAGCCGGGCCTGCGGGACGGTGCCGTGCGCCTCGCGCAGCACCGCGAGCAGCTTGCCGCGCACCTGGCGGTCGGTGCCCTCGTAGGTCTGGCCGCGCCGGGCCGGGCCCTCGTACGGCGGGCGGCCGGCCCGCTGCCAGGCGCAGACGGTGAACAGCGGGCACTGCCCGCACTCCGGGCCGCGGGCGGTGCAGACCAGGGCGCCCAGCTCCATCACGCCGACCGCCCAGGTGGCGGCCGTCGCGGCGTCGTCCGGCAGCAGCGCGGTCGCGGTGCGGCGCTCGGCGGCGGTGGTGGCGGTGGCCGGGTACTCGACGCCGGTCACCGCGCGGGCGAAGACCCGGCGGACGTTGGTGTCCAGCACCACGTGCCGCTGGCGGAAGGCGAAGGAGGCGACGGCGGCGGCGGTGTACTCCCCCACCCCGGGCAGCGAGAGCAGCGTGGCGTGGTCGTCCGGGACCTCGCCGCCGTGCTCCTCGGTGATCGCCACGGCGGCCCCGTGCAGGCGCAGCGCGCGGCGCGGGTAGCCCAGCCGGCCCCACATCCGGACCGCCTCGCCGGGCGCCTCGGCGGCGAGGTCGGCGGGGGTGGGCCAGCGGGTCATCCAGGCCTGCCAGGCGGGCAGCACCCGCTTCACCGGGGTCTGCTGGAGCATGAACTCGCTCACCATGACGGCCCAGGGCGTCGCGTCGGGGGTCCGCCAGGGCAGGTCGCGCTTGCTGGCCTCGTACCAGTCGATGACGGTCGAGTGCAGCAGTGGCAGCGGCAGGGGCGGCGCGGGGGCGGCTTCGGTGGCGGTGATGGCAGTCATGGCCCTTCGATCCTCCCACGGCCGCGGAGCCGGGCCGAAGCGGATGCGGGGGCTCCGGACGGGCCGTTCTCCGTCGCTCTCTCCTCGGTTCCCGCCCGGGCATCCGGGTGAAAGGTCTCCCTCGAACGGATCAAATGGCGGATCATGTGAAAGAAGGGGCGACTGTGCGGTGTTGGTGAGTCAATCGCCACACGCAGTCCCATAGAGTTTGATCGTGCCCTCTTTGCGTCAACCCGTGGGACCGCTGCCGGCCTCGATCTACTGGCGTCGGCGTGTCGTCGTGCTCGTCGCCGTCGCGGCGGTCGTCGCCCTGATCGCCTGGCTGATGACCGATCAGGGCGGGGGTGGTGACGGCGGCTCATCGAGCAAGGCCGCGCAGGCCGTGCCGTCCCAGAGCCAGACACCCGCTCAGGCGATCACGCCCGGCGCCTCGCCGAGCGGCCCTGCGGCGCACCCGGCCGGCGGCGGCTCCGGCGGCGGGCCGGTGGCCAGCGGCGGCGGCAGCGAGGTCGGCCTCAGCGGCGGCGCCACGGGTGGCGGCTCCGGCGGCTCGGGCGGCTCGGGCTCGGGCGGTGCCGGCTCGGGCGGTTCCGGTGCGCCCGGCGGGGGCGGCGGTACCGGCGGCTCGGGCGGTGCCGGCGGCGGCAGCCCGGCGCCCGGCGGGACCGGCGGCTCGGGCGGTGGCGCCCCGGCGGTGAACACCGCCGAGGTGATGGCGCTCCCGGTCTGCTCCTCCTCGCAGGTCGCCCTGGAGCTGGCCGGCACCCAGAACTCGTACCAGCCCAAGGACAAGCCCAAGCTGGCGCTCACGGTCAAGAACTCCTCCGGCGCCAACTGCCGGGTGGACCTGGGCCGCACCGCCTCCGTGATCACCGTCAGCAGCGGCAGCAACAACGACCGGGTCTGGTCCTCCGGCGACTGCCCGCCCGACAAGGGCAACATCTGGGTGCAGATCCCGGCGAACGGCAGCCAGACCGAGACCTTCACCTGGGACCGCAGCCGCAGCAAGCCGCAGTGCGCGACCGCCGACCAGACCGCCCCGGCGAACGGGACGTACGTGGTGCTGGCGGAGCTCACCGGGCTCTCCGGCGACAAGGTGTCGGCCCGGACCTCGATCCGACTGGACAACTGAGCGTCCGTCACGTCCCTACGGAGCCCCCGGCCGCCGAGCGGTCGGGGGCTCCGCGTGTCGGCCCGTCGACCCGTCGACCCGTCGGCCCGTCCGCCCGTCCGGGCCCGCGTTCCGGGGGCCCGGGACGCGGAACGGCCCCCGGGGAAGCGTTTCTCCGGGGGCCGTTCGCGGTCCGCTGCGCGTCCGGTCAGACGTAGCGCTCCAGGATGGACGATTCGGCAAGGCGGGACAGGCCCTCGCGGACCGAGCGGGCCCGGGTCTCGCCGACGCCCTCGACCGTCTGCAGATCGTCGATGCTGGCCGCGAGCAGCTTCTGCAGGCCGCCGAAGTGCTCGACCAGGCGCTCTATCACCGTGTTGGGCAGGCGCGGGATCTTCGCCAGCAGGCGGTAGCCGCGCGGGGAGACGGCGGAGTCCAGGGACTCCGGCGTGCCGGAGTAGCCGAGCGCCTTGGCGACCGTCTGCAGGTCCAGCAGCTCGGCGTGGGTGAGCGCCTCCAGGTCGGCCAGCACCTCGGTGACCGTGCGGCCCTTCTTGGCGGCGCGCTCCGGGAAGTAGTCCCGGGCGACCAGTTCGCGCTCCGGCTCCACACCGGCGATCAGCTCGTCCAGCTGGAGCGAGAGCAGGCGGCCGTCGATGCCGAGCTCCAGCACGTAGCCGGCGATCTCGGTGGCGATCAGCCGGACCATCTCCAGGCGCTGGGCCACGGCGGTGACGTCCCGGACCGTCACCAGGTCCTCGATCTCCAGGGCGGAGAGCGTGCCGGCCACCTCGTCCAGGCGCAGCTTGTAGCGCTCCAGGGTGGCCAGCGCCTGGTTGGCGCGGGAGAGGACGGTGGTGGAGTCCTCCAGCACCCGGCGGGTGCCGTTGACGTACATGGCGATCAGCCGCATCGAGTGCGAGACCGCGACCACCGGGTAGCCGGTCTGCCGGTTGACCCGCTCGGCGGTGCGGTGGCGGGTGCCGGTCTCGTCGGTGGGGATGGTGGAGTCCGGCATCAGGTGGACGCCGGCCCGGACGATCTTGGTGATGTCCTTGTCCAGCACCACCGCGCCGTCGAGCTTGCACAGCTCGCGCAGGCGGGTCGCGCTGAACTCGACGTCCAGGACGAAGCCGCCGGTGCACAGGGACTCGACGGTACGGTCGAAGCCCAGCACGATCAGGCCGCCGGTGTTGGCCCGCAGGACCCGTTCCAGTCCGTCACGAAGCGCGGTACCGGGCGCGATGGCGGTGAGGGAGGCCCGCAGCAGGGCCTCCTCACGGGAGGCCTTGTCCGCCCCCCGGTCGCTGGCTGCCACGTGACTCCTCCGGTCGACCCCGTGCCGCGCGCCTCGCGCCGTGCGCCGGTCCGCGGTCTGTTGCTCTGTCGCTCAGTACCGCTCCGGTACTGCCTACTGGCCAATGAGACTGGGGAAAGTCTAACTGCGTGCGGCTTCGGCAGGGCTTGGGTCAGCGCAGTTCGTCGGAGTCGAGCGGCTCCCAGCCGTCCATCAGCTCCTCCGGGTACGCCGGAACCCGGGGTGCGCGGGGCGCCGGCGGGGCCGACGGAGCCTCACCACGCGCCTCGGTACGGGCCTCGGTACGGGCCTCCCCGCGGGCCTCGGAGCGCGGCTTGGCGGCCGCCCGGCGGCGGCCCGGGATGGCCCGCAGCGCCTCACCGATGTCGGCCACCTCGACCACCTTCATGCCCGGCGGCACCTTGCCCGGGTCCGGCGGGACCAGGGCGTGGGTGAAGCCCAGCCGGTGCGCCTCGGCCAGCCGGCGCTGCACACCCGTCACCCGCCGCACCTCGCCCGCCAGGCCGACCTCACCGATCGCCACCAGGTTGCTGGGCAGCGGGGTGTCGGTGGAGGAGCTGGCCACCGCGAGCGCGACCGCGAGGTCGGCGGAGGGCTCGGTCAGCTTCACCCCGCCGACCGTCGCGGTGTAGATGTCCTGCTTGCCGAGCTTCACCCCGCCGTGCCGCTCGACCACGGCCAGGATCATCGCGATCCGGGGCGACTCCAGGCCCGAGGTGGTGCGCCGCGGGGAGGGGATCTGCGAATCCACCATCAGCGCCTGCACCTCGGCGACCAGCGGGCGCTTCCCCTCCAGGGTGACGGTGAGGCAGGTGCCCGGGACGGGCTTGTCACGCCTGGTCAGGAAGAGGCCGGACGGGTCGGCCAGGCCGACGATGCCCTCGTCGTGCAGCTCGAAGCAGCCCACCTCGTCGGTGGCGCCGTAGCGGTTCTTGACCCCGCGGATGAGCCGCAGCCGGGCGTGCCGGTCGCCCTCGAAGCTCAGCACCACGTCCACCAGGTGCTCCAGCAGGCGGGGGCCGGCGATCTGGCCGTCCTTGGTGACGTGGCCGACCAGCAGGGTGGCCATGCCCCGATCCTTGGAGGCCCGGATCAGCGCGCCCGCCACCTCGCGGACCTGGGCCGGGCCGCCGGGGGCGCCGTCCAGCTCGGCGGAGGCGATGGTCTGCACGGAGTCCAGGATCAGCAGGCCGGGGTTGACCGCCTCGATGTGCCCCAGCACCGCGCCGAGGTCCTGCTCGGCGGCGAGGTAGAGGTGCTCGGAGAGGGCGTTGATCCGGTCGGCGCGCAGTCGGACCTGCCCGGCCGACTCCTCGCCGGTGACGTAGAGGGTGCGGTGCCGGTCGGTGGCCGCCTTGGCGGCGACGTCCAGCAGCAGGGTGGACTTGCCGACGCCGGGCTCGCCGGCCAGCAGCACCACCGCGCCGGGCACCAGGCCGCCGCCGAGCACCCGGTCGAGCTCCGGCACGCCCGTGGAGCGGGCCGTCGCGACCTGGCCGTCCACCTGGGCGATCGGCCGGGCGGGCGCGCTGACCGGGCCCGCGGCGGTGGTGCGGATCGGCACCGCGCCGTACTCCTCGACCGTGCCCCAGGCGTTGCACTCCGGGCAGCGGCCGACCCACTTGGGCAGCTGGTTGCCGCACTCGGTGCAGCGGTAGGCCGGGCGCGGCTTGGCGGTGGTCTTGGAACGCGGAGGCATGCGGCCCACGGTAGCGGCTGGGTGTGACAGCGGCGGACCACCGCCGGACCGGGCGCGCACCCACACAGATGGGCGATGTTGTTACCCGAAAGAAGTACATACGCGGTGAACGGCGGGGGCGGGCCGCCCGCTGCTCCTACCGTCGGTCGGGTGACAACGCGAACTGTTGGGCCCGTCGGGGCTGCGGACGCCGTGCTCGCGGCGTACGACCGGCAGGTGGACGGCCTGTTCACCTACTGCCTCTCGGTGCTGTGCGAGCACGACGCGGCCGCCGGCGCCCTGCGCGAGGTCCGCGAACTGGCCCGGCGGCACGGCAACCGGCTGGCCGAGCCCGGACTGGTCCGGGCCTGGCTCTTCTCGCTGGCCCGGTACTGCTGCCTGCGGCGGCTGGCGGACGGGGCCTGCCCGGAGGACGCGACCGGGCCGATGGACGGTACCGGGCCGGTGGACGGGACCTGCCCGGGCCCGGGTAGTGAGCCCGGGGCGGAGCCGACCGGGGCCGAGGCGGTCCGGCGGCGGCGCGAGCTGGCCTCGCTCGCCTGGCCGGAGGCGGCCGGTACGGACCCGGAGCAGCGCGAGGCGCTGGAACTCTCCGTCCGGCACCGGCTGACCCCGCTGGAGGTGGCGGCCGTCCTGGGCCTGCCGTTCGAGCGGACCCGGGCCCTGCTCGCCGCCGCCGAGGCCGAGGTGGCCCGGACCAGGGCGGCGCTGCTGGTGCTCGGGGTGGGCAGCTGCCCCGAGCTGGACCGGCTGGGCGGGGCCGGGGCCGAGTCCTGGCGGGACTGGGTGCTCGGCCCGGCGCTGCGGCGGGAGCTGGTGCAGCACGTGGTGGACTGCCCGACCTGCCGGGGGACGGCGGAGCGGGTGGCCGCCGGTGGAGCGGCGGAGGGCGCCTCCGGGCTGTCGGGGCTGCCGCTGCTGACGGCACCGGCCCCGATGGGCGGGGCGGGCCTGTCCCCGGCGGGCGGCGCGGCGCAGCCCCCGACGGCCGGGGCGGCCGGGCGGCGGGGTGCCGCGGCGGCCGAGCCGGGGCTGCGCTTCGACCACGGAGGCTTCCCCCGGCACCGGGCGCCGGACGCGGGCCGGAGCCTGGCGGTCCGTCGGCGGGTGGTGACCACCGGCGTGCTCGCGGCCGTCCTGGCGGCGCCGGTGGTGGCGCTCTGGGCCGGGCACCGGGGCGGCGCCGGGGCGGGGGCGGCGGCCTCGGTGTCGGCGGTGCGGGTGGACGGGGCCGGGTCGGACGCCGGGCAGCGGCCGCCGTGGTCGGCCGGGGTGGGCGCGGTCGCGGGGATGCCCGGGCTGGAGCTGGCGGGTACGGGCGGTGCTGGGGCGGGTGACGCCGGTGGCGGAAGGGGCGCAGAAACGTTGCTGCCCGGCTTTCCGCGGCTCACCCTCCAGGGCCCGCTGGTCCCGGTGCCGGCCCACGGCGCGACCCCGCTCGGCAGCCCCACCCTGGTCGCCGCCCCGGCCCCCGCGGTCGAACGGGCCTCCGCGCCGGGCGCGGTCGACCCGGCGCCCGCCGGGCTGCTCACCGTCGAGGCCGGGGAGTACGGCAGCCGGACGGTGCTCACCCTCACCAACTCCGGCACCACGGAGATCCGCTGGCACGCGGTGACGGACGCAGGCTGGCTCCGGCTCAGCCGCGACTCGGGGACGCTGGCGCCGGGGCAACGGATCACCGTGATCGTCACCGTGGACGAGGACCTCGCGCCGACCACCCACTGGACCGCCCGGATCGCGCTGCCGCCCTCCCAGGCGGTGGTCACCCTGGAGGGCGGGCCGCAGAACCGGGGCGGCTCCGCGTCCTCCTCGGCGGAGCCCTCGTCGCAGCCCTCGTCGGGGAGCTCCGCGCAGCCCTCGTCCGGGCCTTCCTCCGGGCCTTCGCCCTCGGGGCCTTCGTCGGCCTCCTCGCCGGCGTCCCCTTCGACGACGGCCACGGCCCAGCCCACTTCGACGCCGAGCCGGACGGTCCCGCCGTCCCCCTCCGGACCGCCGAGCAGCCCGCCCGCGACCACGGCGTCCCCGACGGCCGGTGCCTCAGCGCACCCGACGGGGGCTGCGGCGGGGCACTAGGGAGGCGGGCCGCCGGGCCGCGTGGAGCAGGCGAGCCGGGCGTCGGGGTGGGGTGGATGTCAGCGGCGGTGGATCGGGGGGATCTGGTAGGTGCCGTCCAGGACCGACGGCTTCGGCCGGTAGAGCCGGATGATCGGGCGGAACTCGCCGAGCGGGGTGGGGAGCCAGTTGGCGGCGGCCGTCGGGTCCTCGGGCTGCTCGTGCTGGAGGGTCACGGTCAGCGAGCCGTCCGGGCCGTAGACCAGGCCGGGGGTGCGGTCGCCGATCGAGTAGCGGTCCACCGGGTTCTCCACCAGGTAGTAGTCCGGCACCGAGTACATCGTGACGGACCAGAAGGCCTCGGCCGGCGGGGGCTGCTCGAAGCGGAGGGTGTAGCTGTTGGCGCCGGTGAGCGGGCGGCCGTCGGAGTCGTCGTAGGTCATCGCGTACGAGGCCTCGTAGGCGTGGTTGCCCCACAGGCCGGCCCGGGCGGCGGCGGCCCGGCTGAGGTAGGCGGCGCGGCGGTCGGGGATGCGCCACTCGGGGTCGTCCAGGGTGCCGGGGCCCAGGTGGTCGAGGTTGTAGTCGAAGAGGTGGAGCGCCGAGCGCCACTCGCCGAGCGGGTGGTCCTCGGGCGGGCGGGTCGCGTCCTCGACCCGCTCCCGCCCGGCGGCCAGGCCCTTGGCGAGCGCCAGGGTCCACTCGGCGGCGGCGGCGCGGTACGGCGAGGCGCCGTCGTCCAGCAGGCCGAGCGGGGCGAAGCGGCGCTGGTACTCGATGTCGGGGGTGGCCGGCGGGAAGGCCTGCATCCACACCCGCAGGCGTTCGAAGAAGGCCAGCCGCTCGGGGACGTCCGGGTCGGGCTCGGGGACTCCGGCGGGCAGGCCGCCGGGCTCCAGCGGCTCCAGGGCGAGCGCGGCCTGGAGGGCCTTGACCCGGGGCAGGTCGTCCGGGCCGTCGCAGACGAACCGGCCGACGATCGTGCCGACGGTGGTGGGCAGTTCGATCACCCGGTCCGGGTCCGGCGCGGTGCCGTGCCAGTCCGGCGGGACGACCAGCCAGGTCTGCGCCGCGGTGCCGGTGGCGCGGCTGCCGAGGTAGGCGACGTTGTCCGTCCAGGCCCCGATGAACTGCAGCACGTAGTAGGCGCCGGCGGTGTCCGGGACGTGCAGTACCTGCGGGCCCTCGGAGAGGTCCAGTTGGGCGATGGAGTAGATGGTGTCGTTGTTGACCGAGACGAAGTGGTCGCCCGGGCCGGCCAGCCGGGTGGCGTGGCTGAAGTGGTTGAACGGCGCCGCCGGGAGGGTGCCCAGGCCGCCCTTGGCGAAGCGCTCGACCATGGTGAGGCCGGCGACGAGCGGGTAGCCGTAGACGTAGGCGTCGGCGGCCAGGGCCTCCAGCTCGGGCAGGTTCATCGGGGGTCCTTCGTCGGGTCGGCGGCGGTGGGGCAGGGGACGGGCGGGCGGTGGGGCTGGGGGCGGGGGTCAGCGCGGGGTGAGCGGCGGGGGCTGCCAGCGGCCGTCCAGTACGGCGGCCTCCGGGCCGTGGATCCGGAGCACCACGGCGAACGGGCCGTCCGGGGCGGGCAGCCAGTTGGCGGAGTGCTCGGCGTTGGCGGGGCGCTTGTGCTGGACGTAGAGGGTCAGGCCGCCGTCGGGGTCGCGGACCAGGCCGGGGGTGTCGCCGCCGACCGAGTAGCGGTCCAGGGTGTTGTCGACCAGCCGGTGCCCGGGGAGGGCGTACATCGTCGCGGACCAGAAGAAGCGGGCCGGCGGCAGGGCGTCCGGGGCGAAGCGGATCAGGTGGTCGCGGTCGGCGGCGTTCGGCGGACGGTGGCCCTCGCTGTCCGCCGCCCAACGGCCGTACCAGACCTCCTCGGTGGGCAGTCCGTACGGGTCGAGCTCGGCGGCGACGGCCAGCCGGAGGAAGTCCCCGCCGACTTCCTCGCGGGTGCCGAACAGGCCTGCGGAGTCGCGGAGTTCGGCGACCGCCCGGGTCAGCCGGGCCCGGCCGTCGGCGATCCCGCGACCGAGTTCGGCCCGCACCTCCAGCGGCAGGGCGGCGGGCTCGAACTCGCCGCGGCCGTCGACGCCGAGGTCGGTGAGGCGGCCGCGCAACGCGGTCTCGGCGGGCGGGAGTGCGTCGGTCGGCGGGAAGAAGCCGAGCAGGAAGTCGAGGAAGGTGAGGAACTCGACGCCCTCCGGGACCTCGTCGCGCCAGACCGGCCAGACCGGCTCGGGGGCCGGGGCGGGCGCCGGGGTGCCCGCGTACTCGTGCAGCGGGCGCAGCCGGTACTGCTCCTGGACGGCCCGCAGTGCGGCGAGGTCGGCGGGAGTGTTCCCGGGCAGGCGGGTGCGGCCGACGACGCCGACCAGCCGGGTGGCGGTGCGGATCACGCCGGTGATGCCCGGCGGGGGTTGGCCCCGCCAGTCGGGGCCGGCCACCAGGAAGTCCCCGGCGCCCTGGCCGGTGGTCCGGGAGCCGATCAGACCGGCGGGCAGGGTGTCGAGTTCGTGCACCGCGAGGACGCGGTAGTCATCCGTGGCGGGGACGGAGAGCACCCAGGGTTCGGCGCGCAGGTCGAGCCAGGCGCGGGAGGGGAGGGTGTCGTTGTCGGGGGTGACGGCGTCGGTGTCGGCGGGCCCGGCCGGGCGGGCGGTGTGGCGGAGGACGCCGAAGCCGCCGAGGTAGCCCGGGTCGGCCTCGTCCAGGGCCTGGGCGTACAGGGCCCGGTAGTTCCGCAGGACGGGATGGGCGCGGATCCAGGCCTCGGCCGCGGTCGCGCGGATGGTGGCCGGATCGACGAGTGCCGGGTTGACCATGCTGTCGCTCTCCCAGGCCGGGTCAGGCAGATCAGGGCAGATCGGGGCATATAAGGGTGAACAAGGGCGGATCGGTACACCTGGGATGCTAAGGCGGGTGGGTGGGGGTGGCATGTCGGACGGCGCCCGCGGCGGGCGGATCCGGTCCGGCGCTCTGCTCAGCGCTAATCCGGGCGTGGCGGCGGGCCGGCGGGGACAGGCTGAGCGGCATGAAGATCCTCCTGCTCGGGGGCTCGTCCTTCCTGGGACGTGCCTACGCCGCCGAGGCGCTCGCCCGCGGCCACCAGGTCACCACCTTCAACCGCGGCCGCAGTGCCCCCGACCTGCCCGGGGTCGAGGCCGTCCGGGGCGACCGCGACAGTGCCGAGGACCTCGCCCGGCTGGTCGAGGGCCGCCGCTGGGACGCCGTCGTCGACTCCTCCGCCCGGCAGCCCGCCCAGGCCGCGCTCTCCGCCCGGCTGCTGCGCGGACGGGCGGACCACTACACCTTCGTCTCCTCGGTGCACGCCTATGCCGACTGGGCCACCCAGGTGATCACCGAGGACTCCCCGCTCCTCCCCTGCCCCGCCGACACCCCACCCGACCAGCCCTTCGGGCGCGAGTTGAAGGCGGGCGGCGAGCGCGCGGTGCTGGCGGGCTTCGGCGTCGAACGCACCCTGGTGCTCAGCAGCGGACTACTGGTCGGCCCGTACGAGCTGGGCGGCCGGCTGCCCTGGTGGCTGGAGCGGATGGCCCGCGGCGGGCGGGTGCTCGCGCCCGGCGATCCGGAGCGGACCATCCAGGTGATCGACGTCCGGGACTTCGCCGCCTTCGGGCTCGACCTGCTGACGGCCGGGACGGTCGGCCGCTTCCTCACCACGGCGCCGCCCGGGCGGCTCACCTTCGGGCAGTGGCTGGAGACCTGCCGGGAGATCGCGGGCGCGGCCGGCACCGAGCTGGTCCCGGTCGGGGACGCCGCCCTGCTGGCCGAGGGGCCGGACCAGGTCGACCCCTGGCTCGAACTGCCCTTCTGGGCGCCGGACCTGCCGGAGTGGAAGTACATCTGGCAGGTCGACAGCAGCCGGGCCGAGGCGGCCGGGCTGCGCTGCCGCCCGTTCGCGGAGACCGCCCGGGACACCTGGGAGTGGCTGCGCAGCCGGGGGCCGGCCGAGGACACCGACGCCGAGGGGCGGAAGCTGGTGCCGGGGGCGCCGTTCACCCAGGGCATCGAACCGGCCAAGGAGCAGCGGCTGTTGGCCGCGCACGGGTGAAGCGCCCGGGCGGGACACACGGGTGAGGCACCGGGGGGCGCGGCCGGGAGCCAGGGAGGGGCCGGGCCGGGGCGGGAGGCCCGGGAGCGGGAGCGCGGCCCCCGCCCCGGCGGGGGCGTGCTCAGTGGCTGCGGCGGGTCACCAGCTCGGCCAGCACCAGCAGTTCGTCCGCCGCGGACGGCTCCGGTACGGCCACGGCCAGCTGCGCCATCGCCGCGGCCATCCGCTCACAGGACTCGCCCTGCGCCCAGCCGCGCCCGCCGGCCTCGTCGACGGCGGCCGCGCACTGCGCCAACTCGTCCGCACTGAGCGGACGTTCGAGTGCGTAGAGCTCGGCGAGCCGGGCCCCCTCGGGGGTGCCGGAGCGGAGCGCCTTGACCACCGGCAGCGACTTCTTCCGGGCGACCAGGTCCGCGCCGACCGGCTTGCCGGTGACCGTAGGGTCCCCCCAGATGCCGATCAGGTCGTCGATCAGCTGGAAGGCCAGGCCGATCTCGCGGCCGAAGCCGTCCATCGCCCGGGCCGCGTCCTCGGAGCCGCCGCCGTACAGCGCGCCCATGGCGCAGGCGGCGCCGAGCAGGGCGCCGGTCTTGGCCTCGGCCATCGCCAGGCACTCGGTGAGCGAGACGTCGTTGCGCTGCTCGAAGGCGCAGTCGATCTGCTGGCCCTCGCAGAGCTCGACCACGCAGTCGGCGAGCCGGCGGATCGAGCCGCGGGCGGCCGGGTGGGCGTCCTCGGCGACCAGGCGCAGCGCCAGGGAGTGCATCGCGTCGCCGGCCAGGATGGCCTCGGTGGTGCCGAACACCCGCCAGGCGGTGGGCCGGTGGCGGCGGGTGTCGTCCCGGTCGATGACGTCGTCGTGGAGCAGGGTGAAGTTGTGGACCAGCTCCACGGCGGCGGCCGCGGCGACGGCCGTCCCGGGGGTGCCGCCGAGGGCCTGGGCGGCGGCGAGGACCAGGGCCGGGCGGATCGCCTTGCCGGAGGAGGACTCGGAGGGTGTGCCGTCCGCCTCCCACCAGCCGAAGTGGTACCCGGCGACCTTGCGCATCGTGCCGGGCAGCGAGTCGACGGCGGCCCGCAGCACCGGGTCGACCAGGCCGCGGGTGCGGGCGAGGATGTCCGCCGCCTCGTGACCCTCTTTGTGGTCCCGCTCCAGCGTGGAGCTCGTCATGGGTTCCTCCCCCTGTAGGGCGCCTGTCGTGGGACGGCCGGCCCGTCGGGCGGCCGGGTTGCGCCGGGGCGGCGGGCCGGTGGCCGTGCACACCGCGGCGCGCCGCCCGGCCGGGGAGTGGTGCCCCGGCCGGGCGGCGCGGATCGGGCTCGGTTGCCGAGCCGGGAGCCCGTCGTCAGCGCTGGGCGACGTCCACGTTCTCCAGTACGCCGACGGCGTCCGGGACCAGGATCGCGGCCGAATAGTAGGCGCTCACCAGGTAGGAGATGATGGCCTTCTCGTCGATTCCCATGAACCGCACCGAAAGGCCGGGCTGGTATTCGTCCGGAATTCCGGTCTGGTGCAGGCCGACGACGCCTTGGTTGTGCTCGCCGACGCGCATCGCGATGATCGAGCTGGTGTGCCCGCCGATGATCGGGATCTTGTTGCACGGGAAGATCGGCACCCCGCGCCAGGCGTTGACGTGCTTGCCCTCGACCTCGACGGTGCCCGGGTTGAGGCCGCGCTTGTTGCACTCCCGGCCGAAGGCGGCGATGGCCTTGGGGTGGGCCAGGAACATCTTGGTGCTGCGGCGGCGGCTGAGCAGCTCGTCCATGTCGTCCGGCGTGGGCGGGCCGGAGTGGGTCTGGATCCGCTGGTCGTACTCGGCGTTCTCCAGCAGCCCGAACTCCGGGTTGTTGATCATCTCGTGCTCCTGGCGCTCGCGCAGGGCCTCGATGGTCAGCCGGAGCTGGTGCTCGGTCTGGTTCATCGGCTGGTTGTAGAGGTCGGCGACGCGGGTGTGGATCTTGAGGATGGTCTGGGCGACGCTCAGCTCGTACTCGCGCGGCTTGAGCTCGTAGTCCACGAAGGCGCCGGGCAGGTCGTACTCGCCCTGGTGGCCGGCGGAGAGGTCGATCGCCGCCTCGCCGTGCTTGTTCTGCGCCTGCTGGAAGCCGTTCAGGTACTCCATGATCTGCAGCTGCAGCGAATCGGAGCGGTCGTGCAGCTCCTGGAAGGAGGGCCAGGCGAGCGCCATCACCGTGCCGGAGGTGGCGGCGCGGACGGTGTACGGCCAGGCGCCGCCCTCCTCCTGGAGCGCCTCGTCACCGAGGTGGTCGCCGTCGGCGAGGGTGCCGACCACCGTCTCCTCGCCGTACTTGCCGACGCCGATGCGGTCCAGCTTGCCGTGCGCGATCAGGAAGACCTCGGTGATCGGCGTGCCGGCCGTGACCAGGACGTCGCCCGGGGCGAACTGCCGCTGCACGAAACGGCCGGCCAACTCCTCCAGCACCGCGTCGTCCTGGTATCCGCGCAGCACCGGCACCTCGGCCAGCGTCTGCGGGACGATCCGCACCTCGGAACCGGTCTTGACGAAACTCACCCGGCCGCGGCCGACCTTGTGGCGCAGGCGGCGGTTGACCCGGTACGTACCGCCGGAGACCTCCACCCAGGGCAGCATCCTGAGCAGCCAGCGCGGGCTGATGCCCTGCATCTGGGGCGCGGACTTGGTCGTGGTGGCGAGGTTCCGCGCGCCCGCCGTGCTCAGGGACTGCTGCTGCCGGATCTCCGGCTGCGCACCCGGCGCAGGAATACCGGCATTGGTTTCGGTCGACATAAGGGAGGCCCTTCGCATGCCCGATGAAGTGTCGCCTTGCGCATTCATGTTGCAGCTTCATGGTGGGCCCGTTCAGGGGCGTCCCGCAATCACTCTTTCGAGTGGTTCCAAATAACCGAACAAATAGTACGACTAGATCACCTGATCGATATTTGTTCGACTATTTATTCGAAACCGCCGGAACCCCCGACCCGCCATCTTCCCCCATCGACCGCCCCGTCCGCGCCACCCCTTGACAGATCCGGTACGCGCCCACCCTGCTGTTCGAAGCCGTGCTCGGCGCGGCTAGAGCGGGCCGTTCCAGTCCAGCGTCGGCTCCAGCACCCCCTCCAGGGTGAGCAGCCAGCGCTTCACGTCGATCCCGACCCGGCCGCCGCCGAAGCCGCCGATCCCGTCCGCAGCCACCACCCGGTGGCAGGGCACCAGCAGCGGGACCGGGTTGGCGGCCATCATCTGCCCGACCGTCCGGGCGGCCAAGCCGGGCTCGGTGACGTCCTCGAACACCCCGCTGCGGGCGGCCAGTTCGCCGTAGGTGATGGTCTGCCCGTACGGCACCTGCTCCCAGAGCGTGCGCAGCACGGCGCGGTGCGGCCCGGAGCTGAGGCTCCAGTCGATCGGCAGGCCCAACTCGCGGGTGCGGCCCGCCAGGTAGGCGCCGATCCGCTCGGTCACGGCGGCGATCTTCGAGGGGTCGGTGCACGGCGGCACCTCGCCGTCCCGCCCGCCGTAACCGGCCGCCGCCACGCCCAGCGGCGTCACCGCGATGTGCATCGGGCCGCTAGGCAGCGGGGTGGGCACGGTCAGCCAGGACAACGACGACTGCGGCACGCTCGGGCCCCCGCCCTCCACCGGGTCGGACGGCGGGCGTACCGGCGTCCGAGGGGCTGATCCGCCCCCTTCGCCATCGTACGGCGGGGCCGCGGGGCGGCCGGCGGGGTGCTGGAAGGCGGGGTACCGGAAGGGGGCGGCCCCGGTCGGTGCTGCGCCTTGGGTCAGTGCTGCCCCTTGGGTCAGTGCTGCCCCTTGGGTCAGTGCTGCCCCTTGGGTCAGTGCTGCCCCTTGAGCTCCGCGGACAGCGCCCGCACCCAGTGCGACAGTTCGGCGCGGTCCGGCGCCCGGCCCTCGCACAGCACGGCGAGCTGCGCCTCGTTGATCCGGTTCGGCCCCGGGATCTCCAGCAGGTAGGCCAGTTCGGCCAGCACGGTGGCCAGCCGCTCGGCGTCCGTGTGGTCCAGGACGGCCGCGGCCTGGTGGTGGCCGATGGTGAGCGAGCCGGGCATGGTCAACCTCCTCCGTGACCCCCGCCCCTCCACCGTACGACCGACCCGGCCACCCCGCCCGCCGCGGAGGCACGCACGCGTGGGCGGAGCGACCGGCGGCACTCCGGGGCCGGCCGGTCACGGTGCGCGGTGGGCCGCACCGGTGGTGGCCGAGGGTGCACCCCGGAGCCGTCCGAGGGGTGGGTCAGCTGCCCGGGCCCTCCTCCCAACGTCGATTCCGTACGGCCGGTACGGCCAACACTACGGCCCCGGCGGCCACTTGCCAGACCGCTCCGAGCAACAACACGTCACCGGTGCCGAACCGGGCCGCCAGCGGACCGGCCGCCGCCAGCCCCAGCGGGCCGAGGACGAAGGCGCCCAGCGCCCCGAAGGAGCTCAGCCGGCCCAGCAGTTCGACCGGCACCCAGCGCTGGGTGGTGGTGCTGAACAGCGTTCCGCAGACCGCCGAGCCGACCCCCGCCACCAGCGCCCCCGCGACCACCCAGGGCAGCGCCGCCCCCGCCGCCAGCGCCGCGGACGGCAGTGCCCAGGCCAGGCCGGCCACGGTCGCCACCGCGAGCGGACGCCCCGGGCGGCGGCCGAGCAGCAGCAGCCCGCCCAGCACCGCACCGGCCCCGTACACGCCCATCACCAGGCCCCAGGCCCGGGCGCCGCCCAGCTCCCGCTGCGCGGTGAGCGGGCCGAGCACCAGGAACGGGGCCCAGACCAGCAGGTTGAACAGGCCCATCTGCGCGGTGGTGATCCACAGCCACGGGCGGGCGGTGAACTCCGACCAGCCGGAGCGCAGTTCCCGCAGCATCGACTCCCCGCCGTCCGCCGGTGCCCGCCCGGGCAGCCGGAGGCCGGCCAGCGCCAGGGCCCCGACGCCGTACGTCAGCGCGTCGATCAGCAGCACCGCGGCCGGGCCCCAGGTCGCCGTGACCAGCCCGGCCAGGGCGGGCCCGGCCACCGTGGACACCGAACGCGACAGCCCCAGCAGGGTGTTGCCGTCCGCCAGCAGCTCCTCGCGGCGCACCAGGTCGGGCACGATCGCGCCGAACGCGGGCATGAACAGCCCCTCGCCGATCCCCCACACCGCCACCAGCACGACCATCACCCAGACCGGCGCGTGTCCGGCCGCCAGCAGCGCGGCGAACAGCGCCTGGACGAGGCCGCGCAGGACGTCCGTGCCCAGCATCAGCCGGCGGCTGCCCAGCCGGTCGGCGATCACCCCGCCGGCCAGCAGGACCAGCACCACCGGGAGGATCCGGGCGGCCATCACCCAGCCGAGGTCGGTGCCGCTGCCACCACCGGTGCCACCACCGATGCCGTCGCCGTCGCCGTCGAGGACCGCGAAGGCGACCGCGACCGGTGCCATCGAGGAGCCGAGGAGGGAGGTCGTGTACCCGATGAAGAAGCGGGTGAATTCGCGCTCGCGCAACACGGCGAGCCGGTCTCCCGGCCGCCGGGGGCGGGCCGGGATCCGTTCGGTTTCCACTGCCATGGGCAGTCAGTCTGCGTGCGCCGGAGAGCCGGGTACAAGGGTTTCCGGGGGAAAAGTTGAGCCTTTTCGCATCAATCTCTGGAAGGGCCGATACTGCCGCAGTAAATCGGCCTTCTCATGGGCATTGAACTGCGGTTTACTGCGGATTGCCGATATCCTCGGAGGCGATGGAACCCGGCTGTTTACTGCGGAAGAAGGCGGATGTGACGGAGCTCCCCCCAGTCGAGTACGGCCTGGCCGTCGAGCGCTACCTGGCCGCCTCCGGGCTCGCCGAGGGCTCCCGGCGGATCTACCGGATCGCCCTGAACACCTGGGCCTGGGCGCTCGCCGACCGACCCGCCCCCACCGGCCCCGAACGGCGGCGGGCCCGCCCGCCCGTCCTGCCGCTCGCCCTGCTCGACCACCCGGACGCCCCCGAGCGGCTGCACGCCGCCGTCGCCCACCGCGCCGACTCCACCGACCCGCGCACGCTCAACCGCGAACTCTCCACCCTGCGCGCGGCCGTGGCCTGGTGGCGCGCCCAGGGCTGGATCGACGGCGACCCGAGCACCGCCCTGCGCCCCAGCCCGCTGCCCGCCGAACCCGTGGAGGCCGGAGGTGGAGCCGGCGGGGCCCAGGCCGGGGGTGCCCCCTTGGGCGAGGACCAGCTGCGCGCCCTGTTCGCCCGCCGGGCGCCGCTGCGCGAGCAGACGCTCTGGCACCTGCTGCACGAGTCCGGCGCCGCCATCGAGACCGTCCTGGCCCTGGACACCGACCAGTTGGACCTCCCCGGCCGCCGCACCCACCCCCGCTCCGACCGCCCCGGGCTCCGCTGGGGCACCGGCACCGCCCGGCTGCTCCCGCTGCTGGTCGCCGGCCGCGCCGGCGGCCCGCTGTTCCTCACCGACCGCCGCGCCCCGGCCGGCACCCCCGCCGCCGACCGCTGCCCGCACACCGGCCGTGCCCGGCTCTCCTACCGTCGCGCGGCCGAGCTCTTCACCGCCCACACCCGGCCGCTGTCCGAACCGCCGGGCGCCGGCTGGACGTTGCGGCAGCTGCGGCCCGCGGGCCGGTCCGGGGGCCGCTGACCGCGCTCCTGCGCCTTCGGCTACGTCTCCGGTGGCAGGACGGCGCGGCGGCCCTGCGGGAGCAAGTCGTCCAGCACCGCCGACAGTTGGGCCGGGGACGGCCGGTCAGCCGGGTCGAGGCGCAGACAGGCGTCGACCGCCCCGGCGAGCGGGCCGGGCAGCCGGCGGCGCCGGGAGACCGGCGGTGGCGGGTCCAACGGCTCGCCGTCGAAGGGGAGTTCGCCGGTGGCGGCCTCGTACAGGGTGATGCCGATGCCCCAGACGTCGGTGGCCGCCGTGAGGTCGCCGCCCAGGAGCTGTTCGGGGGCGAGGTAGCCGTTCGTACCGGCCCCCGGACGGCCCGGGCCCGGCGGGCGGGCGATGCTGAGGTCGAGCACCTTGGCGCGGCGGCAGTCGATCACCACGTTGGCGGGCTTGAGGTCGAGGTGCAGCAGGTTCCGGCCGTGCAGGTAGCGCACCGCCGAGCAGAGGTGCAGGCCGAGCAGCGTGAGGTCGGTGGCGGCCGGGCGGCGTGCGCCGCGCTCCAGCAGGTGGGCGAGGGTCTCGCCGCTGAGCGTCTCCAGCACCGCGTACGGCTGCGGGCGTTCGCCGGTGCCGTAGCCGCGCACCAGGTGCGGGTGGGTGAACTCGGTCAGCCAGCGGCCCTCCTGGAGCAGGCGCCCGCGCAGTTCGCGGTCGCGGCGGCGGTCGGGCCGGAGCACCTTGACGACGCAGCGGCAGTCGCGCTCCTCGCTCCAGGCGTCGTAGACGTCCAGCCAGCCGGTGCGGCAGAGGTGGGCGAGCACCCGGTAGCCGGGGGCGATCGGTGCCCCGGCGGGCAGCGGCTCCCGGGGGCTCACCGCGCGGCCTCCGTCGGGGTCGCGGCCCGGGCGAGCCGGGCGTAGTCGTCGTCGTGGGCGAGCAGCTGGGCGTGGCTGCCGGAGGCCACCACGCGGCCTTCGCGCAGCAGGACGATCCGGTCGGCGTTCCGTACGGTCAGCAGGTTGTGCGAGATGACGATCGTCGTCCGGCCGTTCATCAGCCGCCCCAGCGGTGCCAGGATCCGCCGCCCCGACTCGGGGTCGAGACCGGTGGTCGGTTCGTCGAGCAGCAGGACGGGCGCGTCCCGGACCATCGCCCGGGCGATCGCGATCCGCTGGCGCTGGCCGCCGGACAGCAGCCGCCCGTGCTGGCCCACCACCGTGTCGTAGCCGTCCGGCAGCCGGCTGACGAACTCGTGGGCGTCGGCGGCCCGGGCGGCGGCCGTGATCTGGGCGTCGGTGGCGCCCGGCCGGCCGTAGGCGATGTTCTCCCGGACGGTGCCGTGGATGACCAGGGTCTCCTGCCACAGCACCGCGACCTGCTCGCGCAGGTCGCTCAGCGCCAGGTCGCGCAGGTCGATGCCGTCCAGCCGGACGGCGCCGTGCTCCGGGTCGTAGAAGCGCAGCAGCAGTTTGGCGACCGTCGACTTGCCCGCACCGCTCGCCCCGACCAGGGCCACCGTCTCGCCCGGCTCGGCGCGGAGCGAGAGGTCGCACAGCGCCGCGCGGGCCGTGCCCGGGTAGCGGAACCACACCCCGTCGAAGGCCACCGCCCCGCGCACCCGGGCGGCGCGCAGCGGGCGCGGCGGATCGGCCACCTGCGGTCGCTGGTCGAGGAGTTCGATGATCCGCTCGGCCGCGGCCGAGGCCGAGAAGAAGCCGTTGCTGAGCCGCCCGATGCCCTGGATCGGGCTGTAGAGCCGGCTCAACAGAGCGACGAAGACGAGGAGTTCACCGAGGGTGAGTCGGCCGTGGACCAACTCCCATGCGCCCAGGCCGAGCACGATCAGCGCGCCGACCAGCTCCAGCAGCTCCACGATCGGCGCGAACAGGGCGCGCAGCCGGGTCGCCGCCATGGTCGCCCGGAACCGCGCCAGATTCTCCCGCAGGAAACGTTCCTGCTCCCAGTCCTGCCGGTTGTACGCCTGCACCAGCGCGATGTTGCCCAGCGTCTCCTCCGCCAGGGCGCTGACCGAACCGCTGCGGCGGCGCCGCTCCCGGGACGCGTCCTTCACCCTCGTCGAGAACCGCCGGGCGGTGAGCCAGAACAGCGGCGCGACCACCAGCGCGGTCAGCGCGAGCTCCCAGCGCAGGTAGAACAGCACCCCCAGGAAGACGGCCAGCTCGGCGACGTACGCGACCGCGTCCAGGACGCCCGAGAGCAGGAAGGTCTCGACCGCCTCGACGTCCGAGGTCAGCCGCGACAGCACGTCACCGAGCCGCCGCCGCTCGAAGAAGCCCAGCGAGAGGCCCTGCAGGTGCCGGAACACGTCCGCCCGCAGGGCCAGGAGGAAGCGCTCGCTGACCCAGGTGGAGAGCGTCTGGTCCGCGAAGCCCAGGGCCCCCGCCAGCACGGTCAGCCCGGCGTAACCGAGCGCGACCGGCAGGAACAGCCCGAACCTGCGTGGCACCAGCACGTCGTCGACCAGGATCTTGAACAACCAGACCATGGCCGCGTCGACCACCGGGCCGAGCAGGACGACCACCACCAGCAGGGTCAGCCAGCGCCGTCCCCCTCGGGTGTAGGGCCAGAACCGTCGGAAGGCCCGCCGCAGCGACACGGCCGGCGCCGGGGCGACGACCGGATCGGTCCGGCCGTCGCCGTCACCGGTGTCGACGGCCGTCAACCGCCGCAGTGACCACACTCGCTCGTCCTGACCAGGGGACCGTAAGCGGTCCGTCGGTCGTCAGTGGCCGTGCTTGTTCTTGCGGCCGTGACGACGACCGCGACTGGTCGTGTGGTTGGTGTTCCGGTCCTCCTTGTCGTGCTCGCGGTCCTTGCGGGACTCCCGCATCGCCGGCAGGAGGTTGGCGAGGATGCTCATCACTGCCACCTTTCTCTCGGTTGCGCCCCCACACCGGGAGGTACGCAGGCGCGGGCGGGGATGCTCAGCGGTGTTCACGGCGGGCCCGGTCCGGCGTACGTCACGGGCCCCCGGTTCGGCGTACGTCACGGGGTCGTTCCGGCGTACGTCACGGGCCCCCGGTTCGGCGTACGTCACGGGGTCGTTCCGGCGTACGTCACGGCGCCGTTCCGACCGGCCCGGGGACCGTTACGCAGCCGATGGGCGACCGTGACGCGGCCGGGCGGGGACCGCGACACGGCCCTCCTACCGTCACTGACGACGCACCGGCCGTACGAGCCGTACGAGCACCACGAAGCGCGCCGCCCGGTGCGCCGTCGGCGAGAACCGCGGTCTCGCCACTGACGCGTCCACCAGAGCCACGAAGGAGACCCCCGCCATGACCAGGAGCCGTACCGACCGTTCGCCCGCCCGCCGTCTGCTGGCCGTCTGCGCACTGACCGGCGCCGCACTGATGACCGTCGTCACCGGCGGCCAGGCCTGGGCCGACGGCACCCCGCAGCCGGCCCCCGCCAAGCCGACCGCCAGCCCCTCCGACGCCGCGCCGGGCGCCGCGGTCGTCGGCGGACCCCGCCCGAGCGCCGCCCCCGCCAAGCCCGGCCAGCCGGCGGCGCCCGCGGGCGTCGCCCCGTCGGTCGCCACCGCGACCCCGTCGCACGGCCCGGCCGGCTCCCAGCCGCAGGTCCGCGAGGTGCCGAAGGGCGCCGCCCAGGCCGGTGACGGCTCGGGCGCGACCGACGGCAACGGGCTGATGCTGGTCGGTGGCGGCGCCGTCGCCGCCGTCGGCGCCGGTGCGCTGGGCTTCGCCGTCCTGCGCCGCCGTTCCGGTGCGCGTGGCTGACACCCGTCCCGGGTCCGCCGGGCACCCCGGCGCCCTTCCCCCGCACCCGGCCGGGCGGGGAAGCGGCGCCGGGGTGCCCCCGGCGGCGGGGACCGACCGGCGGGGCGGCCGTGGTCGTGGGCGGCGGCGGGCCGCCCCGCCCGGCCCGAGCCTGCTGCGGCGGAGCGTGTTCGGTACGGCCGGCCTGCTCTGCATCGCCCTCGGCAGCACCCTCGCCCTGTCCGGCCGCGACACCCCGGTGGTGCGGATCGAGACCTCCGGCCACACCCCGGCCGCCACCGCCCCCACCCCCGGCGCACCCGCCCCGGTGGGTGCGCCGACCGCCGGTGACCAGCCGCTCGCCCCCTCGCCGCCGAACCGCCTGCTGATCCCCTCGATCGGCGTGGACGCCCCGGTGACCGACCTCGGCCTGAACCCCGACGGCACCGTCCATGTGCCCTCGGCCGACCACGCCGACCAGGTCGGCTGGTACCGCAACGGCCCCACCCCGGGCGAGGCCGGCCCCGCCGTCCTGATCGGCCACCTGGACACCAGGAACGGCCCGGCGGTCTTCAAGCGCCTGCCGGAGCTCCACGTGGGCGACCGGATCGGGATCCGGCGGGCGGACGGCCGCACCGTGGACTTCACCGTCCGCAGCCTGCTCCAGGCCGCCAAGGACCGCTTCCCCACCGACACCGTCTACGGCGACACCCCCGGGCCCGCGCTCCGGCTGATCACCTGCGGCGGACGGATCGGCCCGGACGGGCACTGGACGGACAACATCATCGTGCTGGCCGACCCGGCCTGACCGGGCCGGAACCGGGGCCGGTAGAACTACCGGGACGACCACGGGGAGCGACGAACCGACCCCGCGGCCCACCGCGTCCCACTCCGGGACCGCCCGGCGCCCTACGGCCGATGCCCGGCGCCCTCACGCCGGACACCCGACCGTGACCCCGACGCCCGACACCCGACCGCGACCGAGGAGGACGAGCACCGACCGTGGCAGCACCGACCCCGCTCCGCCGCCGCCCCGGCGCCGTCCCCGCGGCCGCCCTCGCCGTCCTCGCCGCCCTGACCGCCCTCGGGGTCCTGGCCTTCGGCCGCGCCGCCCCCGGCGGCCTGCGGGACGACGGTCCGCGCCCGGCCGTCGCCCCGCCCACCCCGTCCGCGGTGGCCAAGCCGCTCTGGCCCGACCTGGCCACCGCACCGCCGCCGCCCACGTCCCCGACCGACTCCACCCCCCAGGCCCCGCCGCAGCCCGTACCCGAGCTGACCGTGCCCGGGCACGACCTCACCGCCGTCGACGTCCGCGCCCTGCTCGCCAAGGACCCGGCGGTGAGCGCCGAGGAGCGCCGCGCGCTCGACTCCTGCGCCGGGTGCGAGGTGCGGGCCCCCGAGTTCCGCGACCTCACCGGGGACGGCCGGCCCGAGCTGATCACCGCCGTCGCCACCCCCGGGGCCCTCGTGCTGCACGTCTACACGCTCGCCGACGACCGGGTCGTACCGATCCTGCGGGCCCAGGTCCAGCAGATGTCCAGCGCGGCGACCGTCGACTCCGACCTCTGGCTGTACGAGCCGACCACCTACACCACCCGCACCAGCAGCCACTACCGCTGGGACGGGCACCGGCTCGCCCTGGTCGAGCGGCGGGTGGACGGCGTCGGCCTGCTCCCGCCCGCCGACCCGGGCGCCGAGCCGACCTCCACCCCCGGCCCGGACCGCGTGCCCGTGCCCGTCCCCGGCCCGGTGCGCCCGTCCACGGCACCGAAGCAGCCCCCGGCCGCCGGGATCGCGTCCCCGTACGCCCCCCGACCCTCCTCCCAACCGTCCGGCCCCGCCGTCGTCCCGGAAGCGAAGCGATGACCACCGCAGCCGCCCCCGTCCAGCCGCACATCCTGCTCGTCGAGGACGACGAGGTGATCCGGGAGGCCACCAGGATGGCCCTGGAGCGCTACGGCTTCCCGGTCACCACCGCCGCCGACGGGCTGGAGGGGCTGGAGGCCTTCCACGCCGTCCGCCCCGACCTGCTGCTGCTGGACGTCATGCTGCCGCTACTCGACGGGGTCGGCCTCTGCCGGCGGATCCGGGAGGAGAGCCAGCTGCCGATCCTGATGATGTCGGCCCGCACCGACCCGGTCGACGTGGTGTCCGGCCTGGAGGCGGGCGCGGACGACTACGTGGTGAAACCGTTCGAGAGCGCCGTCCTGGTGGCCCGGATCCGTACGGTGCTGCGGCGCGTCCGGGTCGCCCCGGCCGTCGAACCCGGCCCGGCCGGCGCCGTCGCCCCTGCCCCCGAGGTCCCCGAGGTCCCCGACGACCCCGTCGCGCCCTCCGCCGCCTCCCTCCGCACCGTCGACGGACTGCAGGTGGACACCGACAGCATGGAGGTACGGGTCGACGGCCGCCTCGTCCCGCTCACCCCCACCGAGCTGCGGCTGCTGCTGGAGTTCACCGCGGCGCCCGGCATCGTGCTGGAACGCTCCGCGCTGCTGGAGCGCGTCTGGGACTACGAGTGGGGCGCCGACACCCGGGTGGTGGACGTCCACGTGCAGCGCCTGCGCGCCAAGATCGGCTCCGGCCGGATCGAGACCGTCCGCGGCTTCGGCTACAAGCTGCGGCGCCCGGCATGACCTTGCGCGACCTGGCCCTTCGCCGTCCGACCCTGCGCCGTCCGACCCTTCGCCGTCTGACCCTTCGCCGGATGGCCCTGCGGCGGATGACCCTGCGCCGGCAGATCGCCACCGCCGTCGCCACCATCTCCGTCCTGGTCGCGGTCACCGTCGGCCTGCTGGTCCACCAGGCGATGATCCGTCAGCACGTCGACCAGGCCCGCACCGCGGCCGTCACCGCCCTCGGCTCCGCGCTGGCCGACTACGGCCGCGGCACCCCCGGCCCCGGCGCCGCCGTCGACGACCCGGCCCTGCCCGCCCGGCTGCGCGAGCTCGCCGCCGCCGGCCGACAGGGCTCGCTCCTGGCCGCCGACCGGCAGGGCGAGTCGATGTGGGCGGCGGGCCCGGTCCAGGGCGGGGTGCTCTCCGTCCGGGTGGACTTCACCCAGGACCGCCGCGCGATCGCCGACCTGGACCGGATCATCCTGATCACCGTGGTCGCCGCGGTGTTCACCACCGTGCTGGCCGGTGTGCTCGTCGCCGACCGGATCAGCCGCCGCCTGCGCACCGCCGCCACCGCCGCCCGCGGCATCGCGGCCGGCGGCACCGACACCCGGATCGGCGAACTCGTCGACGGCAAGGACGAGGTCGCCGACCTCGCCGCCGCCGTCGACCTGATGTCCCGCACCCTGCACCGCCGCCTCGCCGACGAGCAGCGCTTCACCGCCGACGTCGCCCACGAACTGCGCACCCCGCTCACCGGTCTGGTCACCGCCGCCGAACTGCTGCCGCCCGGCCGCCCCACCCAACTGGTGCAGAACCGGGTCCAGGCCCTGCGCGCCCTGGTCGAGGACCTCCTGGAGGTCTCCCGCCTGGACGCCGACGTCGAATCCCCCGACCTCTCCGCCGTCCCGCTGGAACGCGCCGTCCGCCGCACCGTCACCCTCACCGGCCTCGACGTCACCGTCGGGATCACCGCCGGCACCGCCGACCAGCAGGTCCGCACCGACCTGCGCCGCCTCGACCGCATCCTCGGCAACCTGCTGCTCAACGCCCACCGCCACGGCGCCGGCCCGGTCGAACTCCACGTCGACGGCCGCCGCATCACCGTCCGCGACCACGGCCCCGGCTACCCCGACGACCTCCTCCACCACGGCCCCCAGCGCTTCCGCACCAACGCCCCGGAACGCGGCCGCGGCCACGGCCTCGGCCTCACCATCGCCACCGGCCACACCCGCGTCATCGGCGCGACCCTCACCTTCACCAACCACCCCACCGGCGGCGCCGTCGCCACCCTCACCCTCCCCACCGACTGACCCACCCCCACCAACGCCGAAGGGCCGGCCCACCCGGACCGGCCCTTCCCACGCTCCCGCTACTGAGCCCCCTGTCGGGTTCGAACCGACGACCCCCGCTTTACAAGAGCGGTGCTCTGGCCAGCTGAGCTAAGGAGGCACGGTGGCCGTCCGCGATGGATCACGGCGGCACCGGGGGCAGTCTACCGGGCCGGGGTGGTGGGGTGGGGGGATATCCCGGGGTTGGCGGGGTGGGTGGGCGTGATGGAACCGATGCGGAAAAGCGGGCTGCGGGGGCTGACAAGCGGTGGAAGCGCAGGTAGCGTCGCCGGGAGTCGGCGCGATGGTGGTTCAGACCACTGACGGGCCGACGGAGACGAACCAACCCCCCCCTTTACTCGGATCGTCCGGCACGTTCCTGCCGGTGAAGGAGAGAACGACCATGGCTTCTGTCACGTACGACCAGGCGACCCGCGTCTACCCCGGGGCGACCAAGCCGTCGGTGGACGCGCTGGACCTGGAGATCGCGGACGGCGAATTCCTCGTGCTGGTCGGCCCCTCGGGCTGCGGCAAGTCGACCAGCCTGCGCATGCTGGCCGGTCTGGAGGACGTCAACAGCGGCGCGATCCGGATCGGCGACCGGGACGTCACCCACCTGCCGCCGAAGGACCGGGACATCGCGATGGTGTTCCAGAACTACGCGCTCTACCCGCACATGACCGTCGCCGAGAACATGGGCTTCGCGCTCAAGATCGCCGGCGTGAACAAGGCGGACATCCGCACCAAGGTCGAGGAGGCGGCGAAGATCCTCGACCTGACCGACTACCTGGACCGCAAGCCGAAGGCGCTGTCCGGCGGTCAGCGCCAGCGCGTCGCGATGGGCCGGGCGATCGTCCGCCAGCCGCAGGTCTTCCTGATGGACGAGCCGCTGTCGAACCTGGACGCCAAGCTCCGCGTCTCGACCCGCACCCAGATCGCCGGCCTGCAGCGCCGCCTGGGCATCACCACGGTGTACGTCACCCACGACCAGACCGAGGCGCTCACCATGGGCGACCGGGTCGCGGTGCTCAAGGACGGTCTGCTCCAGCAGGTCGACACCCCGCGCAACATGTACGACAAGCCCGCGAACCTGTTCGTGGCCGGCTTCATCGGCTCGCCCGCCATGAACCTGGTCGAGGTGCCGCTGGTGGACGGCGGCGTGAAGTTCGGCGGCTCGGTGGTCAACATCTCCCGCGAGGACCTGGCCGGCGCCGCGACCGACAAGACGGTGACCGTCGGCATCCGCCCCGAGCACTTCCAGATCGTCCCGGCGGGCGGCATCGAGGGTGTCGCCGTGACCGTGAACGTGGTCGAGGAGCTCGGCTCGGACGGCTTCGTCTACGGCACCACCCAGATCGGCGGCGTGGACAAGGACCTGGTCGTCCGCGTGCCCGGCCGCCAGATCCCGGCCCGCGGCGAGACCGTCCACGTCGTGCCGACCGCCGAGGAGACCCACGTCTTCTCCACCAGCACCGGCGCCCGCCTGGGCCGCTGACGCCCTGAGGGCCGGCCCCCGCACGGGGCAGCTGCGGAGCCCGTCGGGACCGATCGCGGTCCGGCGGGCTCCGTCCGTACACCCCCACGTCAACACGGTGCAGGGACGAACCCGGACACCCTGTCACTCGATGGCGTGACGGAGGGCGATCCTGGGCCTACCCACCGCTACTCTCCTGAGGGTGAAGCAGCTTGTGCGCCGTATCGGCCAGACCGTCGCCCTGACCCTGCCGGTCGTCCTGGTGACCACCGGCACCCTCGCCGTGACCCGCGTCCCGTGGGCACCGCCGACCGCGCTCGACCAGCAGGTCGTGGCGGCCTCCAGCGGCGACGGCGCAGGCATCGGGCGGTCGTCCACGGCCGCCACCAAGACGGACGGGCTCGCCCCGCAGGAGTCGCTGCGGGTGGCGCTGCTGGACGAGCTGCGCGCCAAGAACCCGTCCGCCGCGCTGGACCTGCTGGAGCGCTCGATGCGCGAGCAGCCGTCGCTGACGCCCTACTGCACCTCGCTGGCCACCGAGTTGGGCAAGGCGGCGGTCCGCAAGTACCAGGGCGACGTGCAGCGGGCCCGGTCCTTCGCCCGCCCGGTCTGCGACGGCTCCTTCGCGGCCGGCGTCGTCGGCTGACTGTTCCCGGAGCGCTGACGGTTTCCTGGACGGCTGACGGTTCCCAGGTCGGCCGACAGCGTCGTCGGCCGCGGGCGTCGTCGGGCGAGCGGTCCGCCCGAGGCGCCAACCCCCTTCGGGCGCCCTATTGTTCAGCCATGACCGCTGACTCCGGCACCACCGCCGACCTCACGTCCCCGCAGCCCCAGCAGCCCCGGCCGACCACGACGCCCGTCACCCAGGCCGTGATCCTGGCCGGCGGCCAGGGTTCCCGGCTGCGCCCCTACACGGACGACCGCCCCAAGCCGCTGGTCGAGATCCCGGGGACGGGCACGCCGATCCTCGGCCACCAGCTGGCCTGGCTGGCCGCCGAGGGCGTCACCGACGTCGTGGTGTCCTGCGGGCACCTGGCCGACGTGCTGGAGGAGTGGCTCGACAAGGCCGACCTGCCGCTGCGGGTGCGCACGGTGGTCGAGGCCGAGCCGCTGGGGCGCGGCGGCGGGCTCAAGTACGCGGCGAAGGCGCTGCCGCGCCCGGACGAGCCCTGGTACGCCACCAACGGCGACATCTGGACCCGGTTCAGCCTGCGCGACATGGCCGCCTTCCACCACGAGCGGGACGCCGTCGCGACCCTCGCGCTGGCCCGGCCGCGGATCCCGTGGGGCGCCGTGGAGACCGACCAGTTCGGCAACGTGCTGGACTTCATCGAGGCCCCGCCCTCGCCCTTCCTGATCAACGCCGGCCTGTACGTGTTCAGCCCGGAGTTCGCCGAGCTGCTGCCGGACGTGGGCGACCACGAGCGCACCACCTTCCCCCAACTCGCCCGCAGCAAGCGGCTCGCCGGGTACCAGCTGCCGCAGGGCGTGTACTGGCGGGCGATCGACACCGCGAAGGACCTCACCGAGGCGGCCAAGGAGCTCGCCGCCTACCGCGACAGCTCCCGCTGACGACCGACCGGGCCGTCCCCCGTCCCCCGTCCTGAGCCCCGAGGCCCGAGGAACCGCCGAGCAGCAGCACAACGGCCGGGTGCTCCCCCACGGAGCACCCGGCCGTAGCGCGTCCGGCGGCCTCAGGTGGCGGTCGGCGTCCCCGGACGGGAGGACTGTCCACCGGACTGCCCGCCGGACTGCCCACCGGCCTGTCCACCACCCTCGCCGCCGGACAGGCCGGCCAGCGGCCCGCTGCCCAGCACCGGACCGCTGCCCAGCACCCCGCCGAGCAGCCCGGAGCCGTTGCTCGGGCTGGGCTTGGGCGCGTTGCCCGAGCCGCCGGGGGTCGGGGTCCGCTGGGCGGGCGCGGAGCCGGACCCGGCGGACGGGGCGGCGGGCGCCGGGGAGGAGCCGCCGGTCTCGGGCTTGCCGGAGTGCTTGCCGCTGGGCGTCGCCCCGGCCGACTTGGCGGGGGTGGGGGCGGTGGACGGCGTGCCGGCGCTCGGCGTGGGGGTGGCCGGGCGAGGAGCGGCGGGCTGAGTGGACGTGCCCTGGCCGCCGGGCGCACCGGACGGGCTGCCGGACGGCCAGACCGGGGTGCCGTAGTCGCCGGACGGGCGGCCGGGCTCCTGGTGCGGGCGCCCGCCGGTGCGGACGGCCGCGCCGAGCATCGAGCCGAGCAGCAGGGTGAGGCCGACCACGACGGTGGTGACGACCGCGCCGCGGCGCAGCACCCGGCGGCGCAGCGCACCGGGGGAGCCGGTGCCGATCCGGCGCCAGGCCTCCAGGTTGAGCCGTCCGTCGAGCGAGGCGAACGGCGCCCCGGCGATCAGCAGCGGGCTCCAGGCCGCGAGGAAGATCAGGTCGGGGGTGTCGTAGACCGGGACGGCCCGCCAGCTGACGGTGAACAGCAGCGCGGCGGAGAGCAGCATGGCCGCCCCGGCGGCGAGCCGCTGCCACAGGCCGAGGACGGTCAGCACGCCGACCACGATCTCGGTGAACGACACCACCAGGCCGGCGCCGACGGGGTGCGCCATCGCGAAGGCGAGCAGCGGCTCGGCGACCTTCCACGGGTGCAGCGAGGAGAGCCAGCGCATCATGGAGCCGCGCTCGCCGCCGTCGAAGTACACCGGGTCGCAGAGCTTGCTGAACCCGGCGTAGACGGAGAGCGAGCCGAGCACCGCGCGCAGCGGCAGCAGCACCAGGCCGAGGTCGACCCGGCGGCCGGGGTACCAGGGCTGCTTGCCGTCGGCCGCCGCGGCGGCGGAGACCTCCGGCAGTTCGCCGCTGGGGGTCCAGCCGTGCGGCTCGCCGACCGGGCCGACGCCGGCGTCGGTGGCGGTGCCGCTGCCCTCGCGCGGCTGGCGGGGGACGGTCCGGGCGCCCGCGTAGGCGGGCAGCACCTGGGTGTCCGCGTCGTCGGGGCCGGCGCCGCCGGGCGTGCCGTTCGTCCGCACCGCTTCCAGGAGCCGGGTGGCCGCGAGGTCGCCGGGGGCCGCCTGGCCGGTCCAGGTGACGGCGGTGACCCGGCCCTTGCGGCGCTGCGCGCTGCCGGCGCCCCCGCCCCCGCCCCCGGCGCCGGCCAGCGCCGGGACGGCGGAGGCCGGTACCACGACCTGCGGGGTGACCAGCGGACGGCGGATCAGGCCCTGGTTGGCGTACGGGTCGCCGAACGCGGCGCCGGTGGACAGCAGTCCCGCCGGGGCGTCGATCAGCGGCGCCACCGGGGTGCCGAGCCGGAGTCGGAAGCTCGCCTGGGTGCTGCTGAGGCGCGCGGGGTCCGACGGCACCTTGACGGTGTCGATCCCGGGGCCCGCCTCTATCCCGGTGCTGCCCCCGCCGAACAGGGGGCGCCGCGGTGTTCTGGTGTCCACGTCCACGCCCGTCTAACCGGGTGACGGCCGCTTAGGACACTCTCCCGGGTGGATGTCCGGCGCATACTTGAAGTGATCATGAGAAAAGCGATCGGACCCGGTCGGGCCCGATCGCTTTTCACTCGGATCGCGGAGAATTCAGAAGATCTCCTGCGGACGGGGGTCCGTCCGTGCTTGCCGGAATCAGCGCTTGGCGCGCAGACGGGCGGCCTCGTACAGCACGATGCCCGCCGCGACACCGGCGTTCAGCGACTCGGTCAGGCCGCTCATCGGGATCCGGACCCGCATGTCGCAGGTCTCGGAGACCAGGCGGGACAGCCCCTTGCCCTCGCTGCCCGCGACGATCACCACGGGGCCGGTCAGCAGCTCCAGGTCGCCCAGCTCGGCCTCGCCGTCGGCGGCCAGGCCGACGACCATCAGACCGGCCTTCTGGTAGGCCTCCAGGGTGCGGGTCATGTTGGTGGCCCGGGCGACGGGCAGCCGGGCGGCGGCACCGGAGGAGGTCTTCCAGGCACCGGCGGTCATCCCGGCCGCGCGGCGCTCGGGGATGACCACGCCGTGCGCGCCGAAGGCGGCGGCGGAGCGGACCACGGCGCCGAGGTTGCGCGAGTCGGTGACCCCGTCCAGCGCGATGATCAGCGCGTCCTGGCCGGCGTCGGCGGCCTCGCCGAGCAGGTCCTCGGGGTGGGCGTACTCGTACGGCGGGACCTGCAGCACCAGGCCCTGGTGGTTCATCCCCCCGGTCATCTGGTCCAGCTGGGCGCGCGGGGCCTCCATCAGCGGGATGCCGCGCTCGTTGGCGGCCTGGAAGGCGTCGCGCACCCGGTCGTCGGTGTCGATGAACTGCTGGACGTACAGCGCGTTGGCCGGCACGTCGCCCTGGAGCGCCTCGACCACCGAGTTGCGGCCGAAGACCAGCTCGGCGCTGCCCGCGCCGCCGCGGCCGCCCCGGCCGCCGGCACCGGCCCGGCGCATGCCGGCCCGGGCCTTGGCGTCCCGCTCGCGCTTGATCGCGGCGTTGGCGGCCCGCTGCTTGGGGTGGCCCTTGCGCGCCTCAGCGGGCGGGGTCGGGCCCTTGCCCTCCAGCGCCCTCCGGCTGTGCCCGCCGGTACCGACAGACGCACCCTTCTTCGATCCGGGGTTGCGGCGGTTCCTGCGCTGGCTGTTGCCGGCCATGGCTGTACTTCCTGTCTGTCCGGCATGCCCGGCCGCTCCGCTCGGTGCGGCGGCGGCCGACGGCATGCGCTACGTCATGCGGGAGGGCCGCACCGGTCCGGTACGGCCCACCCATCACCCCGATCGTCAGATGGGGTTACTGGTTGTTGATCGTCCAGCGCGGGCCGGACGGGGTGTCCTCGATCACCAGCCCGGCCAGGCCGAGCTGGTCGCGGATGGCGTCCGCGGTGGCGAAGTCCTTGCGCTGGCGCGCCGCCTGCCGCTGGTCCAGGACCAGCCGGACCAGCGAGTCGACCACGCCGTGGAGGTCCTCGCCGCGCTCCGCCCCGGCCCACTGCGGGTCGAGCGGATCGAGACCCAGTACACCGAGCATCGCACGGACCTCGGCCAGTCGCGCCACCACGCTCTCCTTGTCGTCCGCGTTCAGGGCGCTGTTGCCCTGGCGGACGGCGGTGTGCACGACGGCCAGCGCCTGCGGGACGCCGAAGTCGTCGTCCATCGCCTCGGCGAAGGCCGAGGGCACCTCGGGCGCCGCGTCGACCTTGCCGCAGCGCTCGACGGCCCGCTGGATGAAGCCCTCGATCCGGCCGAAGCCGGCCTCGGCCTCGCGCAGCGCGTCCTCGCTGTACTCGATCATCGAGCGGTAGTGCGCGGCGCCCAGGTAGTAGCGGAGCACGATCGGCCGCCACGCCCGGACCATCTCGGAGACCAGCACCGAGTTGCCGAGCGACTTGCTCATCTTCTCGCCGGCCATGGTGACCCAGGCGTTGTGCACCCAGAAGGCCGCGAAGTCGTCGCCGTAGGCCTTGGACTGGGCGATCTCGTTCTCGTGGTGCGGGAAGATCAGGTCCAGCCCGCCGCCGTGGATGTCGAAGGCCGGGCCCAGGTACTTGTGCGCCATCGCCGAGCACTCCAGGTGCCAGCCGGGCCGGCCGCGGCCCCACGGGGTCTCCCAGCTCGGCTCGCCCGGCTTGGCGGCCTTCCACATCGCGAAGTCGCGCTGGTCGCGCTTGCCGGTCTCGCCCTCGCCCTCGGGCTGGCGCAGGTCGGCGAGCTTCTGGTTGGAGAGCGCGAGGTAGTCGGGGTACGACTTCACGTCGAAGTAGACGTTGCCGTCGACCGCGTAGGCGTGGCCCTTCTCGATGAGCCCCTGCATCATCTCGATCATCTCGGGCACGTGCCCGGTGGCCCGCGGCTCGACGGTCGGCGGCAGGCAGCCGAGCGCGCTGTAACCGTCGTTGAAGGCGCGCTCGTTCTCGTAGCCGATCTGCCACCACGGCGTGCCGAGCTCGCGCTCCTTGGCGATGATCTTGTCGTCGATGTCGGTGACGTTGCGGACGAAGGTCACCTGGTAGCCGCGGTAGGCGAACCACCGCTGCATGATGTCGAAGTTGAGGCCGGACCGGATGTGCCCGATGTGTGGCGCCGACTGGACGGTAGCGCCGCACAGGTAGATCGAGACACAACCCGGTACAAGCGGGACGAAGTCGCGTACCTGGCGGGTGCTGGTGTCGTACAGACGAATGCTCACAGCGTCAAGCGTAGTGGGCGGCGGGGGGTGCCCCGCGACATTAACCGGGAACGGACCGGGCATTCCCCGGGGAACGGCGGGGCCGCCCCGGGGAATCGCGGCCCGTCCGGCCGGTCAGATGTTGCCGACCACCTTGCGCGGGGTGAGCCGGACGACCACCCGGACGTCGTCCGGACCGTCGAACCCGTACTCCTGCTCACCGCGGTACTTGAAGCCCAGCTCGTTGATCAGCTCCCGGCCGCCCTCGGTGGTCAGCGTCACCGAACCGCGGGCCTCCAGGTACTCGTACGGGCTCTCCGGCGGGTTGATCAGGATCGAGGCCCGCGGGTCCTTCACCAGGTTGAGGTGCTTGCGGCGGCCCTCCACCGTGGAGAACAGGATGTCGTCGCCGTCCCGCTTGACCCAGACCACCGAGGACTGGGGGCTGCCGTCCGGCTGGATCGTGGAGACCACGGCGAAGCTCTTGCCGTCGATCAACGCCTTGGCACGGTCGGAGAGTTGGGAAGTCATCGGGAACCTCTTCTCGTCGGCGACGGTACGGCCCGAGGGCGAGCTCCGCACGGGCCCGGACCGAACCCTACCGATCCGGGCCCCTGCGACATCCGGTGAACACCCGTCAACCGCCGGCTATTTCCGACCGGGCGGCCGGCCGGCAACCGGCGAACGACTCAACGCCGTTCGTACACCAGGGCGGTGGCGATCGCGGCCAGCCCCTCGGCCCGGCCGGTCAGGCCCAGGCCGTCGGTGGTGGTGCCGGAGACCGAGACCGGCGCACCGGCCGCCTCGGACAGCGCGGCCTGCGCCTCGGCCCGCCGCTTGCCGATCTTCGGCCGGACCCCGATCACCTGGACCGCGATGTTGCCGATCTCGAAGCCGGCCTCGCGCACCAGCCGGGCCGCCTCGCCGAGCAGCTTCACCCCGGAGGCGCCGGACCACTCCGGGCGGTCGGTGCCGAAGTGGGCGCCCAGGTCGCCGATCCCGGCGGCCGAGAACAGCGCGTCGCAGGAGGCGTGCGCGGCCACGTCGGCGTCCGAGTGCCCGGCCAGCCCCTCCCCGGCGTCCGGCCACTCCAGTCCGGCGACCCACAGCGGGCGGCCGGCCTCGAAGGCGTGCACGTCGGTGCCGATCCCCACCCGGGGGATCAGGGGCTCAGTAGTCATCAGGGGCTCAGTAGTCATCGGCGGCCCTCCGGCGGGCGAGTACGGCCTCGGCGAGCACGAGGTCCAACGGGCGGGTGACCTTGAACGCCTCTTCGTGGCCGGGCACCACGACGACCGTGCCGCCGTAGCGCTCCACCAGTCCGGCGTCGTCGGTGACGGGCACGGCGTCGGCGCCGCCGGCGGCCTCCTCGGCCAGCGCCTTGGCGTGCACCTCGACCAGGGTGGCCCGGTCGAAGCCCTGCGGGGTCTGCACCGCGCGCAGGGTGGCCCGCTCGGGCGTGTCGAGCACCGGCTCGGGGCGGCCCGGGTTCGGCTCCACCCGCTTCACGGTGTCGGCCAGCGGCACCGCGGGCACCACCGCCGGAGCCCCGGCCCGGACGGCGGCCGCGACGGCGTCCACCACCTCGACCGGGACGAGCGGACGGGCCGCGTCGTGCACCAGCACGATCTCGACGTCCTCGGGGATCGCCGCCAGGCCGAGCCGGACCGACTCCTGGCGGGTCGCGCCGCCGGCCACCACCCGGACGTCCTTCTTGCCGTCCAGCCCGTGGCCGTCCAGCAGGGCGACCACCTCGGCCACCCCGTCGGCGGGCGCGGCGACCACGACCAGGCCGACCGCCCGGCTGCGGGCGAGGGCCCGTACGGCGTGCACCAGGAGCGGCACTCCGCCCAGTTCCCGCAGGGCCTTCGGGGCCCCGGGCCCCAGCCGTTCACCGCGTCCGGCGGCGGGCACCACTGCTGCTGCGACTGCTGCTGACGCGTTCAGGTTTCACTCCTTCGGCGAAGTGGGTATGGCCTTGGCGTGCCCGGCGGGCG
The DNA here is from genome assembly GCF_044760155.1 of Kitasatospora sp. NPDC098652. Lineage (NCBI taxonomy): Bacteria > Bacillati > Actinomycetota > Actinomycetes > Kitasatosporales > Streptomycetaceae > Kitasatospora > Kitasatospora sp. NPDC098652. The sequence goes on along the minus strand of NZ_JBIWAQ010000005.1, from coordinate 211,837 downwards.
CGGGGGCCCCTTCCGAAGAACGACTGGTCCACTGCCCGCCGCACAACTGCGCAGAAACGGTCTTGCAGGCCTGGACCGGCTCGGGTGGGGGCGTCGTCCGGACACGCCTCAGCGCCCGGAGTGCCACTGCACCACCCCCGGACGGTTCGTCCTGGGAGCGGCACGCCGGCACCGGGCGCTGTGGGCGATGGGCGGAAGCCCGACCGCACTACGAGGCGAGAACCTCGTCGAGCAGCGTCTCCGCCTTGTCCTCGTTGGTGTTCTCCGCCAGCGCGAGCTCGCTGACGAGGATCTGGCGCGCCTTCGCGAGCATCCGCTTCTCGCCGGCCGAGAGGCCGCGCTCGCGCTCGCGACGCCAGAGGTCGCGCACGACCTCGGCGACCTTGATAACGTCGCCCGAGGCGAGCTTCTCCAGGTTCGCCTTGTAGCGACGGGACCAGTTGGTCGGCTCTTCGGTGTACGGTGCGCGGAGCACCTCGAAGACCCGGTCCAGACCCTCCTGGCCGACCACATCGCGCACGCCGACGAACTCCGCGTTCTCGGCGGGCACGCGGAGCGTCAGGTCTCCCTGCTGCACCTTGAGCACCAGGTAGGTCTTGTCCACACCTTTGATCTGGCGAATTTCGATGGCCTCGATCAGCGCGGCCCCGTGATGGGGGTAGACCACCGTGTCGCCAACCTTGAACGTCATGTGACAGGACCCCTTCCGTGGCTTTCCAGAATAACACGCCTTGCGGCCCACCCGAAGGGCGTTTTCGCAGGTCAGGGCCGGTACCGGGGCTTGACAAGGACCCCCGTGACGTGCTGCGACCGATGTTCGAGAGGGGCTTCCCGCAGGTCGGAGGCGGTTCCGAGGTCCGGCGAAACCCTTGCGCAACACCCCCGCAAGCATGATTGGATCTTGAGCTTTCGCCCCATCGTGGGCCGTGACCCGATCGTTATTCGATCTTGGTCGAAGCTTGTCCTACTGGTGACCGGTCCATGCCACGAGTACGGCCGGACGGCCCCCGTGGGGCCCCGGGAGTGCGACACGGGGACCACCCCGTGAGGAGCGCATAAGTGAGGTCGATAATCTGAGACCTGACCTGTCGACACGTGACCTAGGAGTAGCCGCCGCATGAGCCGCAGCCTTCGACGCGGCAGCATCGCCGCCATCGCCGCCCTCGCCATCGCCTCGCTGTCCTCCTGCGCAGCCAGCAACACGCCGGACACCCTGCAGATCAAGCCGGACAACGCGGCGGCGACCCTTGGGACGAACCTTCGACTGAACAACATCGTGATCGTCACCGGGGTCGGCACCTCGGGTGACTACACCGGCCCCGCCAACGTGGTCGTGAACATCTCCAACACGGCGACCACCCCGGCCGAGCTGCAGTCGATCACCGTCGGCAACGCTTCCGCCACCCTCGCGGACGCCGCGGGTGCCCCGCAGTCCAGCATCGTCATCCCGGCCGGCAGCTCGGTGGCGATCGGCGGCCAGGGCAACCCGTCCGCCTCGCTGAGCGCGGCGGCCGTCCACATCGGCGGCTTCGCCAACACCACCTTCGCCTTCAAGGACGGCCAGAAGGTCGACGCCCAGGCCGGCGTCAGCCCGGACTCGGACAAGGGCCTCTACAAGGGCTTCGGTCCGACCCCGGCGGCCGTGCCCGCCAAGACCGGCTCCCCCGCCGCGACCGCCCCGGCCACCCCCGCCGCGGGTGCCACCACGCCGGCCACCGGCGCCACCGCCCCGGCCACCCCGGCCACCGGCGCCACCACGCCGGCCACCCCGGGTGCCCCGGTCGCCGGCAGCACCGCGCCGGCCGCCCACTGACGCGGCGCGCTCCTGACCGGGCGCACCCCTGACGCAGTGCGCGAGAGCCTCCCGTCGGCCCTACCGGGGCCCGCGGGAGGCTTTCGTACGTCCCGGTGGCAGCGCGGGAACGCGGAAGGCCCCCGCCGGCGACCGCCGGTGAGGGCCTTCCGCGTCAGCGTCCTCGCGGGCCCGCGGTTTACGGCTCGAACTTGTAGCCCAGGCCGCGGACCGTGACCAGGTAGCGCGGCGCGCCCGGGTCGGGCTCGATCTTCGCCCGCAGGCGCTTCACGTGGACGTCCAGGGTCTTGGTGTCGCCGACGTAGTCCGCGCCCCACACCCGGTCGATCAGCTGCATGCGGGTGAGCACCCGGCCCGCGTTGCGCAGCAGCATCTCCAGCAGGTCGAACTCCTTGAGCGGCAGGTCGACCTTGGCGCCGTCCACCGTCACCACGTGCCGGTCGACGTCCATCCGGACCGGGCCCGCCTCCAGGGCGCCCGGGCCGCCGCCGTTGTCGCCCGCGCCGCCGTCCTCGCCGCGGCGCCGCAGCACCGCGCGGATCCGGGCGACCAGCTCCCGGGTGGAGTACGGCTTGGTCACGTAGTCGTCAGCGCCTATCTCCAGCCCGACGACCTTGTCGATCTCGCTGTCCTTGGCGGTCACCATGATCACCGGCACGTTGGAGCGCACCCGGAGCTGGCGGCAGACCTCGGTGCCCGGCAGGCCCGGGAGCATCAGGTCGAGCAGGACGAGGTCGGCACCGTTGCGTTCGAACTGCTCCAGGGCGTCGGGGCCGGTCGCGGCGACGGCCACCTCGAAGCCCTCCTTGCGGAGCATGTACGAGAGGGCGTCGCTGAACGACTCCTCGTCCTCGACCACCAGTACTCGGGTCACGATCAGGCCTCCGGGGCAAGCTGGGTTGTCTTTGACAGGGGTTGTTCCCGCTCCCCGGCGGGGAGCGAACGGGCCGCACGGTGGGTGCGGTCCGCGGTGCGGGTCCGGGGTGCCGTGGCGGGCCCGGCGGTGTCGGCACCGGGCTCGTCGCGGCGGGCGCTGCGGGGTGCGTCGTGGTCCGGCCCGGCGTCGGCGGCGTCGAGGTCGTCGCCGAGGTCGTCGCCGAGGTCCTCGTCCAGGTCGTCGTCGAAGTCCTCGTCGAAGTCCTCGTCGGAGGCGTCCTCGGGGGCCTGGCCGGCGGGCAGGCGGATGGTGAAAGTCGAACCCTGGCCCTCGACGCTCCACACCGAGACGGTGCCGCCGTGCGAGGCGGCGACGTGCTTGACGATGGACAGGCCGAGGCCGGTGCCGCCGGTCTGCCGGGAGCGGGCCGGGTCGACCCGGTAGAAGCGTTCGAAGACCCGCTCGCGGTCCTTCTCGGAGATGCCGATGCCCTGGTCGGTGACCGAGATCTCGATCAGCTCGCCGTCCGCCTCGCCGAGCGCGGCGGCGCTGGAGATCCGGCGGGTGGCGATGGCCACCCGGGTGCGGGGCGGACTGTAGTTGACGGCGTTCTCCACCAGGTTGCCGAGCGCCGCGGCGAGCTGGCCGCGGTTGCCGTGCAGGTAGAGCCCGGCGATCCCGCCGGCCGCGATCAGGATCTGCTTGGCTGCGGCCTGCTGGCGGCAGCGGTCGATCGCCTCGGCGATCAGCTCGTCCACCGCGACCGGCTCCGGATCGACCATCAGCCGGTCGTCCTGGACCCGGGAGAGATCGATGATCTCCTGCACCAGGCTGGCCAGGCGGGTCGCCTCGACCTGCATCCGGCCGGCGAAGCGCTGCACCGCCTCCGGGTCGTCGGACGCGTCGGCGACCGCCTCGGAGAGCAGCGACAGCGCGCCGACCGGGGTCTTGAGCTCATGGCTGACGTTGGCCACGAAGTCCCGGCGGACGGCCTCCACCCGGCGGCGCTCGGTCTGGTCCTCGACCAGCACCAGCACCAGCCGGGAGCCCAGCGGGGCGACCCGGACGGAGACCGCGAGCGGCTCGGCCGCGCGGGCCGCGCCGGGGCGGGGCACCTCCAGCTCCACCTGCCGGATCTCGCCGTCCCGGCGGGTGGCGCGGGCCAGCGCGAGCATCTGGTCCACGGCGACCGCGCCGCCGCGCACCAGACCCATCGCGTACGCGGCCGAGCTGGCCTTGACCACCTCGTCGCCCTCGCCCAGCACGATCGCGCAGGAGCGGAGCACCGAGAGCACGGTGTCGACCCCCGGCGGCAGCGGGGGTTCCGGGGTGCCGGTGCCCAGCGTCTGGTACCGGCCGTACTGCTTGCCGCTGGTGTATTTACCCTTGGCCTGCTCGCGCTCGCTCCAGCGGAAGGCGATGGAGGCGGTGAGGCCGACACCGAGCCCGGCTATGGCGCAGGCAGCGGCAGCGGCCACGTTCACGTCCATGTGGCCAGCGTAAGCGCACGACCTGGCCACTCCCCAAGGGCTGGATCAAGGCATCGACCACGCGTTGCCGAGAATTCACCTCCACGTAGCTGCCGATTCACCGCACCGGCCGTGCGCCGTCGCCCGAACGGCACAGAGTTGGCCACGCAGCCCGTGTGGGAGAGATCGGTGTGCCGAACATCGGCCACGGTCTCGGGTGTGCGCGTACCATTCGCGCCACCAGCAGCGGTCACCCGGACACCGGAACGATGGTCGGACGGGCTGACCGGTCGGCACCGCCACCGACACAGCTACTGAGGAGAGAACATGCGCGACGCGTACCACGAGGAACTCGATGCGATCGGCGACAGCCTGGTCGAGATGGCCCGGCTGGTCGGGTCGGCCCTGGGCCGGGCCACCACCGCTCTCCTGGACGCGGACCTGGCGCTGGCGGAGAACGTGATCGCCGCCGACGAGAAGATCAACGAGCTCCACCACGAGCTCGAGAACCGCGCCATCGACCTGCTCGCCCGGCAGCAGCCGGTCGCCACCGACCTGCGGATCGTGGTCACCTCGCTGCGGATGAGCGCCGACCTGGAGCGCTGCGGGGACCTCGCCCGGCACGTCGCCAAGGTCGCGCGGATGCGCTACCCGGACTCGGCGGTGCCCGCCGACCTGCACTCCACCGTCCTGGAGATGGGCCAGCTCGCCCAGCGCCTGGTCGCCAAGGCGGGCCTGGTGATCGCCACCAAGGACGTCGACAAGGCCCTGGAGATGGAGCAGGACGACGACCGGATCGACGCCCTGCACCGCGAGCTGCTGTCGCATCTGATCGACGAGCGCTGGCACCACGGCATCGAGACCGCCGTCGACATCACCCTGGTCGGCCGCTACTACGAGCGCTTCGCGGACCACGCGGTGTCCGTCGCCAAGCGCGTCGTGTACCTGGTGACCGGCGAGCACGTGGCCGAGTTCGTGGCCGCCACCGAGGCGGCCGGGGCTGCCGGGGCGGAGTGACAGCCGCTCAGCTCCAGGGGTGAGTAAACCTGCCGCGAGGGTGGTGCGGGCGCACGGATTTCCGGACGCCCCACCACTGCGCGCCTGTTGACGCTCCCTCCGAACGGCCGCTTCACTCGACGGTGGGGGCACCGGAGTGTTCCCGTCACTAGGAGGGACGAGCTCGATGAAGGCCAACCCGACCCGACCGGCACCCGCCCACCACACCGTCGAGCCACCCGCCCCGAAGCTGCTGCCCGTCCTCGCGGCCGGTTGCGGCTGCGGCCCCGGCTGCGGCTGCGGCTGCCAGTCCGGCGCGCCCTGCCAGTGCGGCGGCGCCGACGGCGGCTGCTGCGGCGGCCACTGAGGCACGACTGCTGAAACGGCTGCCGAGGCGTCCCGGGGTGCGCGGTCGTGCACCCCGGGACGCCTGCTCGGCCGGGCCGGAACCGTCGGAGCCGGACGTCAGAACTGGACGTCGGTGCAGGAGTAGAAGGCGTTCCCGGTGTCCGCGATCGTCCAGACCGCGACGACCACCTGGTGCCCGGTGCGCCCGCTCGGAACGGTCGCGGTGTGGCTGAGCGTGCCCGGCACCTGCCGCCCGCCGTAGGGGACGGTCAGGAAGGGCGTCAGCTCGAGGTCGGCCCGGGTGACCGGCCGGCTCGCGTCGTAGCCCGGCTTGGTCAGGTAGTACCGGAAGTCGGTGGTGGCGTGCCGGGCGGTGAACTTCCAGGTGAAGGTGAGCTGCTGGCCCGCGGACACCGGCGTGGTCGGCCAGGCGCCGCCGTGCGGGTCGTCCAGTTCGGCGAAGCGGGAGTTGCCGCCGGCGCAGATGGTGCCGTCGGAGGGTCCGCCGGCCGGGAAGCCCTTCGGCCCCTCGACGCTCTGCGGCTCCCACTGGATGTCGCCGCAGTCCCACGGGACGGCGTTCGCGCTCTCGTCGCAGAGCGCGGCGCGGCTGGGCGGCGTGGTGATGAAGCCGTGCGACTGGGCCGGGAGGGCCAGGGTGAGCGGGATCGCGAGCGCGGCGACGGCCGCCCCGACCAGATGACGTGTGCGCATGGTGCTCCTCCGTGGGGGTGGATGGAGAGTGCGCCGGGGCGCAGACGCGCGCGTTGGGAGTGCGGCGGCCGGGACCTGGGGGAATCCCTGGCATGCCTGCGCCAGCCCGGTGCCCTCACGGTAGGAGTCCGCGCCACCGCCCGTCAATGGTCTGAACCATTTTCGAACCTACCCCAACTCCCGCCCCACATCGGCCTGTTGAACGAAACGGGCCCCGCTCCCGGCGAACCGGGAGCGGGGCCTCGTCGGCAGGCGGGTTACTTCTTGCCCTGGTTCTTGACCGCCTCGATGGCGGCCGCGGCGGCGTCGGCGTCGAGGTAGCGGCCGCCCTTGGCGACCGGCTTGAAGTCGGCGTCCAGCTCGTAGACCAGCGGGATGCCGGTCGGGATGTTGAGGCCGGCGATGTCGGCGTCGGAGATGCCGTCGAGGTGCTTGACCAGCGCGCGCAGGCTGTTGCCGTGGGCGGTGACCAGGACGGTCCTGCCGGCGGCCAGGTCCGGGACGATGGCGTCGTACCAGTACGGGAGCATCCGCTCGACGACGTCCTTGAGGCACTCGGTGCGCGGGCGCAGCTCGCTGGGGATGTCGGCGTAACGGGCGTCGCCGGCCTGCGAGTACTCGGCGTCGTCGGCGAGCACCGGCGGCGGGGTGTCGTAGGAGCGGCGCCACAGCTGGAACTGCTCCTCGCCGAACTCGGCCAGGGTCTGGGCCTTGTCCTTGCCCTGGAGCGCACCGTAGTGGCGCTCGTTCAGGCGCCAGCTGCGGTTGACCGGGATCCAGTGGCGGTCGGCCTTGTCCAGGGCGATCTGCGAGGTGCGGATGGCGCGGCGCAGCAGCGAGGTGTGCACCACGTCGGGGAACAGGCCCTCGGCGGCCAGGAGCTCGCCACCGCGAGCGGCCTCCTTCTCGCCCTTCTCGTTGAGGTCGACGTCGACCCAACCGGTGAAGAGGTTCTTCTGGTTCCACTGGCTCTCGCCGTGACGGAGCAGGATGAGTCGGTACGTCGTGTCAGCCATGGCCCCCAGCTTAGTGGAGCCCGAAAAACCCCTGGTGGGGACCTTGGGCGCGTGGGTAATGTGTGCCGCTGCTATCTGCCGCTTACCTGCGTCGGCCGGCCGGGCCTGCCCGCGCCGCTCAGCGGACGCCCGCCCTCGGGAGCCCCCACATGCTCGTCGCCCTGGCCGCCAATCCCCGGATCCGAAGACTGGTTCGCGAGACGGTGGGCGGGTTGCCGCGGCAGTTCTGGTGGCTCTGGGTGAGCACGCTGGTGAACCGGCTCGGTGCGTTCGTGGTGACGTTCCTGGCCCTCTACCTGACCGTCGAACGGGGGTACTCGGCCTCCTACGCGGGCCTGGTGGCCTCCTTGTTCGGCGCCGGTTCGGCGATCTCGGCGATCGGCGCGGGCGTGCTCACCGACCGGATCGGGCGCCGCCCCACCCTGGTCGCCGCCCAGCTCGGCACCGCGGCCTCCACCGCCGTGCTCGGCTTCATGGACGGCCAGGTGGCGATCGCCGTGGTGGCCTTCGTGGTCGGCCTGTGCAACAACGCCACCCGGCCGCCCACCTCGGCGATCATCGCCGACCTCGTCCCGGCCGAGGACCGGGTCCGGGCGTACTCGCTGAACTACTGGGCGATCAACATCGGCTTCGGCCTGTCCTCCGCCGCGGCCGGGCTGATCGCCACCCACGGCTACCTCACGCTCTTCCTGCTGGACGCCCTGACCACGCTGGTCTGCGCCGTGGTGATCTTCATACGGATCCCGGAGACCAGGCCGCAGGCCGTACCCGGCAAGGCCGGGGACCCCGCCGAGCCGGGGGTCAGCCTGCTCACCGTGCTCCGGGACGCCCCCTTCATGGCGCTGGTCGGGCTGACCCTGCTGGTCGCCCTGGTCTTCCAGCAGGGCAGCACCACGCTGGCCGTGGACATGGGCGCCTCCGGCATCTCGTCCACCCAGTACGGGCTGGTCGTCGGCCTGAACGGGCTGCTGATCGTGGTCCTGCAGATCCCGCTGACCCGGTGGATGGAGGGCCGCTCACGGACCGGGATGCTGATCGCCAGCTGCCTGCTCACCGGCTGGGGCTTCGGGCTGGCCGCGCTGGCCGGCTCCTCGGCCTGGCTGTTCGCGCTCTCGGTGGTGGTCTGGACGGTCGGCGAGATCCTGCACACCCCGGTGATGATGGGCCTGGTCGCCGAGCTGGCGCCGACCCACGGGCGCGGCCGCTACCAGGGCGTCTACGGGCTGTCCTGGTCGTTCGCCTCGCTCCTCGGCCCCGCGGGCGGCGGGCTGCTGCTGCAGTACGCCGGGCCGGCGGTGCTGTGGACGGTCTGCGGGGCGATCGGGACGGTCGCCGCGCTCGGGTACGTGGCGCTGGCCCGCCGGACCGGTGCGGCGGGGCGCCGACGCACCGAGGCCGCGATCGAGGAGGTGGCGGCGCCTGCCGCGGAGCCGGCGAAGGCCCCGGCCGACGCCTGAGCGCCCGCCGGGCCGGTCGGGTGAATCGGTTCAGTCGGCGGCCGGCGCGGCCAGGTGGGCGAAGGCGGCCAGGTTGCGGGTGGACTCCCCGCGCTTGGTGCGCCACTCCCACTCGCGCCGGATCGCCGAGGCGAAGCCCAGCTCCAGCAGGGTGTTGAAGGGCTCGTCCGCGTTCTCCAGCACCGTCCCGAGCAGCCGGTCGACGGTGTCCGGGGTGAGCGCCTCCAGCGGGAGCCGGCCGGCCAGGTAGACGTCGCCGAGCGCGTCCACCGCGTACGCGACGCCGTAGAGGCGGGTGTTGCGCTCCAGCAGCCAGCGGTAGACGGCCTCGTGGTTCTCGTCCGGGCGGCGGATCACGAAGGCGTTCACCGACAGGGTGTGGTCGCCGACCCGCAGCGCGCAGGCGGTGTTCAGCTTGCGGGTGCCCGGGAGGGTCGCCACCAGGGTGTACGGATCGGCGGCGGCCGGCTCCCAGGCCACCCCGGCGTCGTCCAGGGCGGTGCGCAGGAGGGTGAGGGCCTCGTCCTTGGTGCGGATTGCCATGGGGGTGACGTTACTCGGCGGTACCGGTGGGGCGCAGCCCTACCCGAGCCGGCGCCGGGCCACCGCCAGCCGGCCGGCCGGGCGGGCCAGACTGCCGGCGTAGACCTCGGCGGTGGTGGCCGCGGCGGTGTCCCAGCCGAAGGCGGCCGCGTGCCGGGCGGCCGCCGCCCCGCGCCGGGCGACCAGCGCCGGGTCGGTGACGTACGGCTCCAGCGCATGTGCCCAAGCCAGCGGGTCGTGGCCCTGCACCAGGCTGCCGGACTCGCCGTCCCGCACCGCGACCGGCAGGCCGCCGACCGCGGCCGCCACCACGGGGGTGCCGCAGGCCTGGGCCTCCAGCGCGACCAGGCCGAAGGACTCGCTGTACGAGGGCATCACCAGGGCCGTCGCGGCGCGGTACCAGTCCGCCAGCCGGTCCTGGCCGACCGGCGGGTGGAACCGCACCACGTCGCCGATGCCGAGCTGGGCGGCGAGCTTGTGCAGGCTCTCCGGCCGGGCCAGCCCGGTGCCGGACGGCCCGCCGACCACCGGCACCACCAGGCGCTCGCGCAGCCCCGGACGGGCCTCCAACAGCGCGGCGACCGCCCGTAGCAGCACGTCCGGCGCCTTCAACGGCTGGATCCGCCCGGCGAACAGCAGCACCGCCGCGTCCTGCGGCAGGCCCAGCCTCGCCCGGGCCTCGGCCCCGGCGCGCGGGCCGCCGGGGCGGAAGACGTCCAGGTTGACCCCGGGGTGGACGACGGCCAGCTGGTCCGGCCGGGCGGCGTAGTGCAGCGCCAGCTCGGCGGCCTCCTCGGTGGTGTTGGCGATCAGCCGGTCGGCCGCCTCGACCACCTGGGTCTCGCCGATCACCCGGGCCGGGGGCTCGGGCGTGTCGCCCTCGGCCAGCGCGGCGTTCTTGACCTTCGCCATGGTGTGCATGGTGTGCACCAGCGGCACCCCCCAGCGCTGGGCGGCCAGCCAGCCGACCTGCCCGGAGAGCCAGTAGTGCGAGTGCACCAGGTCGTAGTGGCCGGGGCGGTGGCCCGCCTCGGTGCGCAGCACGCCGTGGGTGAAGGCGCACAGCTGGGCCGGCAGGTCCTCCTTGACCAGGCCCTCGTACGGACCGGCGGTGACGTGGCGGACCAGCACGCCGGGGGCCAGCTCGACCGTCGGCGCGTCGTCCGAGCAGATCGCCCGGGTGAACACCTCGACCTCGATGTTCAGCTCGGCCAGGCGCTTGGCCAGCTCGACGATGTAGACGTTCATCCCGCCGGCGTCGCCGGTGCCGGGCTGGTGCAGCGGCGAGGTGTGCACGCTGAGCATGGCTATCCGGCGCGGGCGGCGACGGCCCGGGACGAGCGACTGGAGCCGGCCGCGCGCGGGCGTCGGGGACTGGGCACGGCGTACCGAACGGACGGGGTGCTGGATCACCTGGCTACTGCCTCCTCGTGTGCGGCCCGTCTCGGCGGTCCGCGTGAACGGGCCCGCCGCATGTCCGGTGTGCGCTGCCCCGTCCGGGCACACATCACCACCAGTGTGCCAACCACTCGGCGGCCGCCCGGCATTCCCGGTCCCGGCGACCGGTCCGCCGGAGCGGCATCCGCCCAGCTCAGGCCGGGGACGCCCGGCCCCGCGACCGCCGACTACCCTTCTGGGCATGGCTGCCTCCTTCGACCCCGCGACCGCCGCGCCCGCCCGCGGCCGGACCGGACGGCCGGTCGGGACGGTCACCCGGGGCACCACCAACACCAACCGGCTGCGCCGGATGGACCGCTGGATCGCCCACACCCTGGGCCGGGCGCTGCGCGCCGCCGAGCGGCCCCCGGTGGCGGTGGACCTCGGCTACGGCGCGGCGCCGTGGACGGCCGTGGAGCTGGCCGGACGGCTGCGCACGGTGCGGGCCGACGTCCGGGTGGTCGGGATCGAGATCGAGCCGGAACGGGTCGCGGCCGCGCTGCCGTACGCCGAGCCGCCGCTGCTCACCTTCCGGCGCGGCGGCTTCGAGGTGCCGCTGGACGGCGGCCGGCCGGCCCAGCTGATCCGGGCGGCCAACGTGCTGCGGCAGTACGACGAGTCGGCGGTGGCCGGGGTGTGGGAGCGGCTGTGCGCCCGGCTGGCCCCGGGCGGGCTGCTGGTCGAGGGCACCTGCGACGAGATCGGGCGGCGGCACGTCTGGGTCGCGCTGGGGCCGGAGGGGCCCCGGACGGTGACCTTCGCGGCCCGGCTGGGCGGCCTGGGCCGGCCCTCCGACCTGGCCGAGCGGCTGCCGAAGGCGCTGATCCACCACAACGTGCCGGGGCGGCCGGTGCACGCCTTCCTGACCGACTTCGACCGGGCCTGGTCGGCGGCCGCGCCGTACGGGGCGTTCGGGGCGCGGCAGCGCTGGGTGGCGGCCTGCACGGCGCTCGCGGGCAGCTGGCCGCTGGTGGACGCGCGCGGGCGGTGGCGGCAGGGCGAGGTCACGCTGCCCTGGACGGCGCTCGCCCCGTAGCGGGCGACCGGGCCCGGGCCGGAGCGACCGGGCGCCGTAAGATCATCTCCGCTTGGGGGTGCTCGAACGGTCGAGGACCGGCGGTACGGGGGGACGGTCCACGGTGGAGACGGACGGGCGGAACAACAAGGCGGTCACCGCCGCGGCGGCCATGACGGCGCTGGCCATCGGCCTGGTGGTGGCCCTGACCCAGGTGGACGCGCTCAAGCCCCACCCGGCGCCGGCGAGGTGCCCGCAGACGGCAGCAGGCGATCCGGCGGGCGACCCGGCGTTCTGCGCCGCGCTCAACCGCCGCGACCTGCCGGAGCTGCTCGGCACGCCCGGCGACCAGGCGGCCGAGGCCGGTCGGGGAGTCGTCCTGGACGACGACCGGAAGGACGCGAGGGCGGAGGTGCGCCTCCGGGACACCGTCGTCAGCCTCTCGGAGAGCTCCCGATCGGCCTGGTCGGTGGGCTCCTCGGAGCACCCCGGCAACACCCGGGTCACCGTCCTCGGCCACCCCGCGGCGACCACCGAGGGCATGACGGTGACGTTCTTCGGCCCGAAGAACGGCACGAGCCCCAGGTCGCGGAACCTCGTCGTCGCGAAGGACCCCAAGGACGGCGACGGCCGGGCCTTCGAGATCGCCATCTTCCGCCCGGACGGCGGGGCGGTCGAGGACGCGGTCGTGCAGCGGGTCGCCGAGGCCGTGCTCCCGAACCTCCCGGGCTGGGTCGCGGCCCCGTAGGACCGCGCACCGTCCGGTCGGACGGGCGGCGCGCGCCTCCGCTGCGGCTTTCACTCGAACGAGTTATCGAATATCTCTGGCGTGTTGACGCCTCGTCACGCCACGATGGAGACCGCCGGGCGGCGACACCACACGCCGCCCGGCGTGCACCGGCGCGCACCGCGCCCGTCAGCCACCCGGCCCGAGCAGCTCCTCCCGGGCTCGTTCGAACACCTCGTACATCTCCGCCCCGAACAGCACGAACCGCACCTCCGCCAGCTCCGCGCCCGCGAGCGCGTCACCGCCGCCCAGCACCTCGGCGACGGTGCCGAGCGCGATCCGGGCCGCGTCCGCCGGCGGCCAGCCGAAGATCCCCGCCGACACGGCCGGGAAGGCCACCGTGCGCGCGCCCAACCCGGCCGCCGTGCGCAGCGACTCGCGATAGCAGGAGGCCAGCAGCCCAGCCCGCTCCTCGTACTCCTCCGCCAGGTACACCGGCCCGACGGTGTGCACCACCCAGCGGGCCGGCAGCCGCCCGGCCGTGGTCGCCACCGCCTGCCCGGTGGGCAGCCCCTTGCCCCAGTGCGAGGCCCGCAGCCGGCGGCACTCCTCCAGGATCTGCGGCCCGCCCCTGCGGTGGATCGCGCCGTCCACCCCGCCGCCGCCCAGCAGCGAGGAGTTGGCGGCGTTCACCACCGCGTCCACCTCCTGTGCCGTGATGTCACCCTCGACCAGGGTGATCCGCGTCACCACCACCTACCCCCTTCCCCGGACCGGCCCGGCAGCCGTCGGGCCGGGATCCGAGCCGTCGTCCGAATCCGATCACCACACCGCCACCGGCGTGGCAATAACCACAACGGCGCCGGTCGGCCAGAGAAATCCCCGGAGATCACGTTATGGTCGCGAGAAGTTCCCCGACGCACGGTGCCAGGCGGGCACTGCGGACGGACGCCGGCCGTTACGCAGTCGGGGAAAGGGAGGAACCACCGATGCCCGCAACGGGAGACGGGCGGGCACCTGGTGCCGCGGACCTGCCGGGCGCCCACGACGGCGCCCCCGTCGGCCATGCCCGTACCCGCCCGGCCACCACCGGTCCGACCACGGCCGCTCCCCCGATACCCCACCCCCGCTCGCAGCCGGCCCGGACCGCGCACGGCACCCGCCGCCCCGCCCACCCCGCCGGGGCCGGCCACGCCCCCGCGCCCGGGGACGGACCCGCCGACGGCGCCGCCGCGCCCCTGCGGCTCCTGGTCATCGAGGACGACGCCTCGGACGCCCAGTTGATCAAGGCGGCGGTCGCCGACAGCGGCACCTCCATCGAGATCCACTGGGCCCGCGGCCTCGAACAGGCCACCCAGTTGCTCGCCCAGTCCTCCCCCGCGAGCCGGCGCGGACGCTCCCGCGGCGGCGGGTTCGGCTGCGTCCTCCTCGACCTGGCCTCCCCCGCCGACCTGTCGCACCCGTCCGACCCCTCGGACGGCCTCGAAGGCCTGCACGAACTGCTGCGCCGCGCCCCGCACATCCCCGTCGTGGTGCTCACCGACGCCGCCGGGGCCGAACTCGGCGCCGCCGCCGTCGCCGCGGGCGCCCAGGACTTCCTGATCAAGCACGAGACCGACGGTCCGCTGCTGGCCCGCGCACTGCGCTACGCGGTCGAACGCAAGCGCGCCGACGAGTCCCAGCGCCGCCTGGTCGAGGCCGAGTTGCGCGGCCAGGAGAACGCCCGGCTGCAGCGCCACCTGCTGCCCACCCCGCTGCTCGACGGCGCCGGGCTCTCCTTCACCCGGCGCTACCGCCCCGGCCGCCGCCGCGCCCTGCTCGGCGGCGACTTCTACGACGCCGTGCGCACCGACGACGGCACCGTCCACGTCGTGATCGGCGACGTCTGCGGCCACGGCCCCGACGAGGCCGCGCTCGGCGTCGCCCTCCGGATAGCGTGGCGCACCCTGGTCTTCGCCGGCCTCACCGGCGAGGCCCTGCTCACCACCCTCCAGCACGTACTGGAGCACGAACGGCGCAGCGACGAGATCTTCGCGACGCTCTGCATGCTCGTGATCGAGCCCGGCGGCACCACCGACCTCGACTCGCTCGGCACCGGCGAACGCGCCCGGCTCTACCTCGCCGGGCACCCGGCGCCGCTGCTGCTGGGCCGCGACCACCCCCCGATCACCCTGCCCTCCGACCACGCCGGGCCGGCCCTCGGCCTGCTGCCGTGCCACGACGGCGGGGCCGCCTGGCCCGCCCACGAGGTCGAACTCCAGCCCGGCTGGCGGCTGTTGCTCTACACCGACGGGCTGATCGAGGGCCGGGTCGGGGCCGGGTCGCGGCGCCTCGGCCAGGACGGACTGGCCGACCTGATCGCCGACCACCAGTCCGCCGGGCTCACCCGGGGGCGGCTCGTCGACAGTGCGATCGCCGAGGTCGAGGAGCTGAACGGCGGGGCGCTGACGGATGACGTCGCGGTGCTGCTGCTGGAGCGGAATCCGGTGCAGCTGATCCTCGGCTGAGGTTGCTGAGGTTGCTGAGGTTGCTGAGGTTGCTGAGGTTGCTGGATGGTTGCGGACGCGCTGCGGCCCGGGAAGGTGAACTGCCTTCCCGGGCCGTGGCGTTGTGCGGGGGGCCGGCCTACCAGGGGCCGTACGGGCCGGTGTTGCTCCGGCCGGTGCCGCCGGTCAGCGCCCGGATCGCGGGGCGGACGTCCACCACGTAGACGATCGAGGCGACCAGGCCGGCCAGGGTGCCGATGCTGCCGAGGAAGTTCGCCCCGAACAGCAGGTCCCACCCGAAGCTGATCCCGAGGACCGCCAGCCAGAAGCCCTTGGTCTTCTTGTCGGCCGCCCGGTAGGCGTCCTCGCGGCGGGTGGCCGCGTCGATCAGCGCGAAGAACTTGTAGCCCAGGATCGCGACGGCCATCCACCAGAACGGGTTCAGGTAGGAAAAGGCCAGGATCTGGAACACTCCGGTCATCGCGGTCTCCTACGTCTCTCGGCTTGCTGCGCCCCGGCCGCCGCCCATCCTGGCACGGCGGCTGCCCGCAGGGTGTGAACGTCCCGCCGTCCGCGGAGGTGCCCCGGGCGGCGGGCGGCGGTCACTCCGTGGCGGTGGGGGTGTTCTTCCGGGGCTTGGCGGGCTTCTTGGGGGCGGGGGCGGCGGGGGCGGCGGGGGCGTCCAGCTGCTCCGCTTCGACGGGGGCGGGGTCGGTCTCAGCGGTGGGGGCGAGGACGGGGTCGGGGTCGGTGTGGGGGCGGGCCTTGTCCACGACGACCTTGCCGCGCTCGGCCAGCTCGTCGTAGGTCTCCTTGGCCCGGACCGCCAGTTCGAGGGCGCGGGCCACCTGCTGCAGGGCGAAGCCCTGGGCCCGCTCCTGGAGGACCTTGAGGTCGGCGGGGAAGGCCGTGACGGCCTCGGTGACCTTGGCCGGGGCGGCGGCCAGCAGCTCCTGCGCCTCGTGGAGCCTGGCGGTCGCCTTCTCCTGGGCACCCTGACGGTCCGCCGCCAGGGCCTCGACCCGGCCCGGCACCTCGCGCAGCTTCTCGTACGCGAGGTCCCCGGCGCCGGCGAGGGCGTACAGCGGGGTCGGGTCGGTGAGGGTCTTCTTGATCTCGTCGGTGATCGGCATGCTTACCGGTCCTCCCGGGGGGTGTGCTGGGTGGCCGCGCCGTCGGTCGCCGGGACGGAGGCCGAGGCGGCGTTCTCCTTGAGGAAGGCGTCGTAGACCGCGAGCAGCGCCTGCTTCTGCTGCTCGTTGATCAGCGGATCGGCCAGGATCGAGGCCCGCAGTTCCAGGCCCTCGCCCCGCCGCTCCTCCAGGATCCCGGCCTGGACGTACAGCGTCTCCGCCGAGATCCGCAGCGCCTTCGCGATCTGCTGCAGGATCTCCGCGCTCGGCTTGCGCAACCCTCGCTCGATCTGGCTGAGGTACGGGTTGGACACGCCGGCGGCCTCCGCCAGCTGGCGCAGCGAGAACTGCGCGTTGCGGCGCTGCTCGCGGATGTACTCGCCGAGGGAGGCGACGTTGAGTGAGGCCATGGGGACAGGGTGCGGGATTGTGCTTGCAATTGCAAGCAGGGTGCTAACTGGGGGCTAGCGCGGTGAAGGCCGCTGCGCGGGGCTGGGGTGTGGGGGTGGGCTTTCGGGAGGGTGGGTTGGTCCGGGGGCGGTTCCGGGGGTGGGCGCTCCGGGGGCTGGATGATTTTCCGACCGCCGACTCTGTGGGTGGGGGGTTGGGCGCCGTTGGCGGTCTGAAAATCACCCGTCACGCCCCCTTCCGCACCCACCCCCTCCACCGCCCCCTCCCGCAGCGCGTCCCTCTCGCCTGGGTCGGGTGAGGGGAGGGGGGTGGTGGGGGTGGGTGGGTTGGTGCGGGGGGTGGGGGTGGGTGGGAGAGTGGGGGCATGGTGGACGAGGTGGTGCGGGATTGGCGGGCGGTGGCGGCGGGGGCGGTGTTGTTGGACGGGTTTCATCCGTTGAAGCATGCGCTGCGGTTCGGGGGGGATGTCCGGCGGGTGTTGACGGTGGACCGGGGGGCCTTGCTGGCGTTGGCCGGGGAGTTGGCGCCGGATGTGGTGGCGGCGTTGGACGGGTTGGCGGTGGAGGTGGCGGAGGAGCGGTTGCGGGGGTTGGCGCCGCGGTTGCATCCGACCGGGGTGGTTGCGTTGGCGGCGCGGCCGTCGGTGGCGGTGAACCGGGCGGTGTTGGGGCGGTTGCCGCGGCGGGCTCCGGTGGTGGTGTTGGAGAATCCGCGGAACCTGGGGAACGTCGGGGCGGTGATCCGGCTGGCGGCCGGGTTCGGGGCGACCGGGGTGGTGACCACGGGAGAGTTGGATCCATGGCACCCGACGGTGTTGCGGGGCAGCGCCGGGCTGCACTTCGCCACGGCGGTGGAGCGGGTGGACCTGCCGGAGCTGCCGGCCGGGCCGTTGTACGTGCTGGACCCGGAGGGCACGGACATCCGGGACCTGCCGTTCCCGGACGACGCGCTGCTCGCCTTCGGCACCGAGCGGCACGGGGTGTCGGCGGAGCTCAAGGAGCGGGCCGACCGGCTGGTGGCGGTGCCGATGCAGGCGGGGGTGTCCAGCTTCAACCTGGCGACGAGTGTGGCGATGGGCCTGTTCCACTGGATGTCGGGCAGGCGCTGAGGCGCGTCAGGGGGACGGCGGCGGGGTGCCGGCGTCGATGTCGCGGCCCTTGTGGTTGACCAGGAGGTTCCAGGTGTCCTTGCCCGGGATGCCGTCGGCCTCGCTGCCGCGCCAGCCCTGGGCGAGTTGGAAGGCCTGGGTGGCCCTGCGGTCGCTCTCCGTCCAGCGGGGGCCGGGGCCCTGGGTGTAGAAGCGGGAGCCGCCGCGCTGCACCAGCATCCGGCCGAGCCTGGTGACGTAGTCGTTGTTCGCGCCGGGGCCGAACTTGTCCGCGCCGGGGAAACCGGTGGTGCTGTCGTTGCTGCCGCTGGACAGGCCGGTGTAGCGGTACGGGAGGTAGGAGCCGGAGTTGTTCCAGTAGGCGTACGGGGTGGAGCGCTTCCTGGTGCCCGGGGAGGTCTGCTCGTAGGCGAGGTAGCGGGTGCGGGAGGAGTCCGTCCAGCCGCCGAAGATCGTCACGTGCGAGCCGGCCTGGGGGTTGGCCGGGTTGTTGTAGATCAGCACGTCGCCGGGCTGGAGGTCGTTCCGGTCGATCCGTTCGGCGAAGTCCGGCAGGGTCCAGGTGGTCTGGCTGCTGCCGAGGCCCCAGGCCATCGAGACGAAGCCGGAGCAGTCCTGGCGGTAGCCGTCGGACCAGTAGCTGCCCATGCTGTACGGCACGGCCTGGTCGACCCAGGCCTGGGCGCGCTGGACGATCTGGGCCCGGGTGACGGGCTGGGCGGCGGAGCGGGCGCCGGGGTCCTGGCCGTGGAGGCCGCTGACCTCGCCCTGCGGGGTCCGCGGGGGCTGGGCGGTGCTGCTGCCGCCCGGGGTGGGGCCGGGTGCGGGGGCTGCGGCGGCGGTGCCGCCGCCTATCGCGGTGCCGACGGCGGCCACCAGGACGGCGGCCCGGCGGCGGATGCTGCGGGCCGCGGCGTGCCCGCCCTCGTGGACCGGGGCGGCGTGCAGCCGGGCGCGGCGGCGGGCGCTGCAGCCCCCGCATATGCAGTCCTCCTCGGGGTCGACCTCGGTGAACTCGATCAGTGGTGAGGGGCTGCCGGTGCGGGTCATGCTCCGCCTCTTTCCGAACGTGTGCCGTCGGGATCAAAGTCCCAAAGCGGGCGGGGCGCGGCGCGGCGGGTTCCGCCGGACGGGTGAGGACCCTCTCCCGGCCTTCGGCCGGGAGGTGCCCCAGGGTCGTCGTACGAACCTGATCCGTGGTCAGTGCGGGTTGGCGGGCGAGTACTCGGGGTCGGTCCAGGTCAGCGGGGTGGCGTCGGCGATCTCCCGGACTCCGGTGACGGTCAGTTCGACCATCCGCTCGGCGCCGGGGGCGGCCTGCCGGGCCTCCGAGGACCAGTCGGTGCGGGCCTCGCCGGTGATCAGCAGGGCCCCGCCGGTCTCCCAGTCGGGCAGCAGCAGTCCGGCCCGCGGGTCCAGCTCCAGGTTCCCGAGGGTCAGGAACATGCTGTTGCCGCGGTACTCGGGCCAGCGCACGGTGTCCGGCGCCACGGCCTCCAGGAAGCCGGGGAGGCCGCCGCGGTGCGAGGCGTCCACCCGGCCGTCGGGCCCGGTGGTGGCGATGAAGAAGGTGTCGGCGGTGGCCGCGGTCAGCCGCTGGGCCGTGGTCAGGACCGGCCCCTCGGCGACCGTGCGGGGCGTGCCCGCGCCCGGGCGGTCCAGCGGGCTGCGGCGCTGGATGTACTTCGGGCAGTTGGACACCACCTCCTCGGCGCGGACCACCAGCCCGCCCCGGCCGTCCGGCACCGAACGGCCGTTGAGCCGCATCCGGCGGCGGCCGGCCGGGTCCAGGGCGATGGTGCCGAGCTGGGTGGGGCGGGCCAGGGCCTCGGCCAGCGGGTCGGCCTCGGACGGGTGGGCGGCGATCGTCACGGTGCGCTCGTCCGGGGCGTGGAGGAAGCCGGCCGGGCCGGACAGCTGGGTGGCCCAGACCCGGCCGTCCGGGTCGGCGGCGCCGACCACCAGCGTCCGGCGTTCGGTGAGGAAGCGGGCGGCCACGGCCGGGACAGTGTCGCGGATCGACCGGCCCGCGTGGTCGGCCCGCTCGGTCACTCCGGCGCGGGCCTGGGCCTGCCGCTCGCCGGGGTGGTACGGGGTGGCGGTCATCGCTTAGAAGAAGCCGCAGGTGGGGGCGGAGTCGTGGGGGGCCGCGGCGGCGGTGTCGGCCAGCCCGGTGCGGGTGTAGACCTCCAGCCGGATGCCGTCCGGGTCGGTGAAGAAGATGCCGCCGGAGGCGGAGCCCTCGTTGTGCGGGACGACGCCGTCGTAGGCGAACTCGGCGCCCAGGGTGCGCAGCAGTTCCTCGGTGGCGCGGACCTCGTCGAGGTCCGCCACCTCGAAGGAGAGGTGGTGCAGGCCGGGGGCGCTGGTGGGGAAGGTGCCGGTGCTCTGCTGCCAGAGGGTGATCACCAGGCGGCCGTCGCGGCCGAGCAGGGCGTAGCGGCGCTCGGGGTCGGTGCCCTGGTGGGTGAGGTCGAGGCCGAGGACGGCGCGGTAGAAGGCGACCGAGCGGTCGAGGTCGGTGACGTTGAGGCCCACGTGGCCGGTCTGCAGGGTGCGGAGTGCGGTGGTGCCGGACATGCCTGGTCCCTCCCGGGTGGGTTCCGGCGGGCGACTGCCTAACCGGTACTGGTTAGGTTATGGGTTAGGTGATGGGGCGTCAACCGGTGTGCTGGCTTGAAGGGGTTAGGTTTTGGGGGTGGCATGCGAAAGCCCCGTCGGATCCGGTCCGACGGGGCGTTCGGGGGGCGATGCGGTTAGGGCCATTCCCAGCGGATGCCGATGTGGCCGGGCTGCTGGTCCGGGGCCAGGACGTGGGCGCTCGCCGAGGCGCCGATCCACAGTTGCTCGCGGCGGTGGTCGATGTCCGCGCCCGGCTCGCGGTCGTAGCGCTCGCAGTGCACCGGGACGGCCGCCGGGTCGAAGTGCACCTGGAGCACGTACTCGCGCACCGTGGTGGCGAAGCGGCGGCTGTACTCCATGGTCGGGCCGCCGGGCGGGATCTCCACCTCGTACTCGAAGACCGTGCTGTCGCCGAGCCCGAGCGGGCGGTCCAGCATCAGCTCGGCGACGGTCAGGCCGACCTCCGGGCGGCGGCGGACCCGGCCGAGTCGGCCGTGCCGCACCGAGGTGATCTCCGGGCAGCCGGTGGCCTCCTCGTCGGCCTTGTGCACGACCAGGCAGCGGCCGACGCCGCCGACCGTGGCGCGCACCACCTGGCGCATCCGCAGCAGGTTGGCGCGGCGCTCGGCGTCCACGTAGTACGAGTCGTGGATGCTGAGCCGCTCCAGCTCGCCGGCCGGCGGGGCGTCCAGTTCGGCGAAGATCTCGGAGATCTCCTGCTCCCCCGGCCAGACGTCCTCCAGCCCGAGGTGGAGGGTGTTGGCTGCGGCGGCCCAGCGGCCGCGCGGGCGGGGCGGGCCGAGCAGGGAGGAGAGCGCGCTGTGCGGCAGGCCGAGCAGTTCCTCCAGCAGGTGGACGGCGCGCAGCGAGCTGGCCCGCTCGGGCTGGCTGCGGCCGCGGCGCCAGTAACTGAGCGTCGTGACGCTGACCCTGACGCCGCGTTGGGCGAGCGCGGCGCGGATCCGGTCCAGGCTGAGGCCGCTGGCCTCGATGGCCAGGTGCAGGGCGTCCGCGAAGCCGCCGGCCGGGGCCGGGCGGCCGGCGGACGGCGCCGGGGGGCCCGGGCTGGGGGTGGGAGCCGGGACGGGGGGCGGGTCGGGGCGCTCCGTACGCGATCCGACCAGCCGCAGCCGCGCGGCGTCCTGAGGCTGCTGTGCGGCCATGCGGTGAACCTCCCCACCAGGTGACTTCGGTGGCACCGGGGCGGCGCCGGGGCGCGCTGTGAGCGGCTTCACCGAGCTTTGGGGAACCCTACGCACGGTCGAGAGGCTACGTCATCAGTCGTGCGGATGACAGTGGTCACAGCCGGTGGACCGGATGGTTAGCGATCTTGAAACAGTCCGGAAACACGGTTGGAACGCTGTGCCGGGAACGGTGGGGAACCGGGCGCAAACGGACACCGCCGGAGCGGGCCCTGACGGCGCCGCCCCGGCGGGGGTCTGCGTGCTGCTAACGGACGGTGATCACTTGACGTTCAGGGCGACGTCGTCGATCACGAAGCTGGTCTGGTTGGAGCCGTCCTCGGTGCCGGTGAACTTGAGGGTCACGGTCCGGCCGGCGAAGGAGGTCAGGTCCACGGTCTGCTGCACGTAGCCGGCGGCCGCGTCCACGTTGGACCAGGTCTTCACGGTGGTGCCGTTCGCCTGGAGGGTCAGGGTGTCGTACGGGGTGGAGCCGGTCTCCGCGGTGTCGATGTGCAGCGCGAAGGTGAGGGTCGCCGAGGTGCAGCCGGTCGGGACGGTGACGGTCTGCGACAGGGTGTCGGTGTGGGCGCTGCCGTAGCCGTCCAGCCAGGCCTTCCAGCTGCCGGAGTGGGCGGGCTGGGAGGTGCCGTTGTCGACGACGCCCGAGGAGGTGGTCCACGGGGCGGCGGTGCCGGTCTCGAAACCGCCGTTGCCGATCAGCTGGGCGGCGGTGCAGCCCCCGCCGGTCGGCGGGGTGGTGCTGCCGCCGCCGAGCAGGGCGGTGGTCAGGGCGTCGGCGACCGGGCTGCCCCAGCCGGTGACCTGGTCGTAGCCGGTCTTGGCGGCGAAGTCCTGGTTGGCGCCGGTGGTCACGTCGTGGAAGGTGGTGCCGTAGTTGGCGCTGTTGGCGACCGCGTACAGCTTGGGGTTGGCCTCGCCGAGGGCGGGCTGACCGGCGGCCTTGGCCTTCTGGTTGACCTGGGCGGCGTAGCCGGCCCACAGCGGCGCGGCCGCGCTGGTGCCGCCGTAGACGTTCCAGCCGCCGCCGGTGTAGATCGCGAAGCCGCTCTGCGGGTCGGCGTTGGAGGCGACGTCCGGGACGGTGCGCATGGTGCCGGCGACGCCGGTGCCGGTCTGCCAGCTCGGCTTGCCGAACACGGTGGAGACGCCGCCGCCGGCGGTGCTCCAGGCGCTCTCCGAGGAGTAGCCGTTGCCGCTGGTGACCTGGAGGTTGGTGCCGCCGACGCCGGTCTGGTGCGGGCTGGAGGCCGGGAAGTCGACCGAGGTGACGCTAGCGCCGCTGGCCGAGCGGGTGCAGTCCTTGGAGCCGTCGTCGCCGGAGGCGGAGAAGACCGAGATGCCCTGGGCGGCGGCCTGCTTGAAGGCGTTGTCGACGGCGGTCATCGAGGAGGCGGTGGTGTCCGGCTCGCAGGTGCCCCAGGAGATCGAGATGACCGAGGCCTTGTTGTCGGCCACGATCTTGTTGGCCATGTCGATCTCGCCCTGGTCGCTGTTCGGGGCCTCGTAGAGCAGCTGGGTGGCCTTGGGGGCCGCACCGCGGACGATCTCGCTGTCCAGCTCGACCTCGCCCTCGCCCTGGCCGGGCGAGGAGTCGTAGTTCGCGCCGTCCACCGGGATGGTGGTGACGGCCGGGCCGGTCAGGCCGTACTGCGAGTCGTAGGTGGTCAGGTCCGAGGACTTGTAGCCGTCGAACTCCCAGAGGGCGACCGTGGTGCCGGTGCCGTCGGCGCCGGTCCTGTCCAGGTTGTACGCGCCCCGGTACTGGGCCGGGGCCATGCCCCGCGGGGTGGCGGTGGCGGCGTTCGGGGTCACCGAGTGCGGCTGGGCGATCCGGCCCTTGCGCACCGCGTGGTTGTCCAGGCCGCTCAGGCCCTGGACCACGGAGGCCAGTTCGGCGGGGATCGAGGCGGCGCCGTCGTTGGCGAAGAAGGTGCGCTGCTGCTGCGGGTCGAGGTAGGAGCTCTCGTGGGTGCCGAAGGCCTGCGAGACCTGCGCGGCGGTGCCGTGGGCGTTGACCACCTGGCGGTTGGCGCTGACGTCGCCGACGGTCAGGCCCTGGGCGGTCAGGTAGGCCTTGACCTGGTCGACGGCCTGCTGGGTGGGCGCGTACTGCGCGCTGAACTGCTCCGGCGTCAGGTACTTGCCGTACTCCGGGGTGCCGGGGGTGGCGACCGCGGCGAGGAAGCGGTCGAGCCCGGCGGAGTCGCGCAGCTTGAGGCTGACGGCCACCGAGAGCTGCTGCTCGGCCGGGACGTCACCCTTCTTCTCCGAGTGGGCCACCGCGGGGTTCACGGTGTTCGGCAGGGCGACGCGCGGGGCGGCGTGCGGGGTGGCGGCCTGTGCGGTGGCGACGCCGAGCGAGACGGCGGTCAGCGGCAGGACGGCTATCGCCGCGGCGATGGCGAGGGAACGGTGGCGCAACGGATCCTCCTCCGGCCGGCTGTGGGGAGCCGGCAAGGGGCAAGGTGTCCCGAGGGGTTCAGGAACACTGGCTAGAACATGTCAGAGCGGATCGGTGCGGTGGATCATGGTCCGGCAATTGGTTGCTAAAAAACAGTCAACTGTGGAGGGCCGGAAAGCCGGGCGTTCCATACAGTGAATGGCCGGAATTCCGGCGACGGTCCATACCAATTCCCGCTGGGGGAACGGACGTAGAATCGGGGCGAGCCGAGGGAGAGCGATGACTGACCTGATGCCGGATCCGAGGGACCACCGACCGCTGATCGGCGAGCCGCTCGCGCTCGACCTGCTCAACACCCGCTGGTCCGGAACGCCCGTCAACGACGCGCTCACCGATGTCGAGCAGTACGGGATCTGGCTCTCCTCCAACGGGCTGGCCGAGCGCTGCACGGCCGACGCGGCCGGGCTGGCGGCGATCCGGCAGACCCGCGAGGCGATCCTGCTCGCCGCCCAGGACGCCCGCGAGCAGGGCGAGTTGGGCCTGGGGGCGCGGGACGGGCTGGACGCGGTGCTGGCGCACGGACGGATCCGGCGGACGGCCGGGCCGGGCGGGGCCGAGGAGCGGGTCGAGGCCGACCGGCCGGAGTGGCTGGCCCCCTGGCTGGCGGCCGACGACTTCCTCACGCTGCTCGGGCAGGGCGCCCACCGGGTGAAGCAGTGCGCACACGAGGCGTGCATTCTGCATTTCTTCGACGCCTCGCAGAACGGGCGCCGGCGGTGGTGCCGGATGGCGGTCTGCGGGAACCGGGCGAAGGCGGCGCGGCACTACGTGAGGGCGCGGGGTTAACCGACGACCGAACGAAGGGTCGGCGGGTGCGGCGTCCGTGCCGCACCCGCCGACCCTTCGTCGCGGTGCCCGGGTCAGTCCTCGGCGGGGGCGCCCAGCCAGCCGGTGAGGGCCTCGCGCAGCTCGCCCTGGCCCGGGTCCACGGCGCCCCAGGCGACGTAGCCGTCCGGGCGGATCAGCAGCACGGTGTCGGCCAGCTTGCCGTGCGGGTCGGCCGGGGCGGCGCAGACCAGGCGGTCCGCCCAGGGCGCGGTGGCGGCCAGCTCGTCATTGCTGACCAGGACGAACTTCCCGGCGCGCAGCGCCTCGTAGAGCCGCTCGGGCCCGGCCGGCTCACCCTCGGCGGGCTTGCTGAGGGCGGTCAGCCTGAGGTCGGGGACGCGCTTGCCGACCTGGGGGTGGGCGCCCTTGGGGGCGGGGTAGGCGATCTCGATGCCGGAGACCATCCGGGCGCCGCGCTCGGTGAGCAGGTCGAGGTGGCCGCCGATCGCGGTGAGCGCCCCGCGCAGGGCGCGGGTGGGGGCGGACTCGGCGAGGGCGATCCGGATCAGCGCGCCGGAGGTGCGCAGCACCGTCCTGCCGACCGGGTGCCGCTCGGCCTGGTAGGTGTCCAGCAGTGCGTCGGTGGCGTGGCCGCGGATGGCCGCGGCGAGCTTCCAGGAGAGGTTGGCGGCGTCCTGGAGGCCGGTGTTCATGCCCTGGCCGCCGGCCGGGGAGTGGCAGTGGGCGGCGTCGCCGGCCAGGAAGACCCGGCCGGAGCGGTAGTTGGGGGCCTGGCGCTCGTCGCTGTGGAAGGTGGAGCTCCAGCGCACGTCGTGCAGGCCGTAGTCCTCGCCCTGGGTGGCCTGGACGATCGCGGTGAGCTGCTCGGGGGTGGGGGTGGCGCCGTCGGCCTGCGGCTCGTTGCGGTCCCAGGCGATGACCCGGTACCAGCCGTCGCCGAACGGGGCGACGAAGGAGAAGCCGGCCTTGTTGGCGCCGACGGCGATCGCGTCGGCGGGCTCGCGCTCCAGCCGGACGTCGGCGAGCATCACGGAGTCGACCACGGACTCGCCGGGGAACTCGATGCCGAGCAGCTCGCGGACGGCGGAGCGGACGCCGTCGGTGCCGACCGCGTAGCGGGCCCGGTGGCTGCGCCCGTCGCGGGTCTCCAGGGTGACGCCCTCGGCGTCCTGGCGCAGCCCGGTGACCTCGGCGTCGCGCAGGATCACGGCGCCGGCCCGTTCGGCGCGCTCCTGGAGCACCCGCTCGACGTTGTACTGCGGGGTGATCAGGACGAACGGGAAGCGGCTGGGCAGCGTGCTGAGGTCGATGCCGAGCCTGTTCAGCATCCGGAGCCCGCTGAGCGGGCGGCCGGTGGCGATCAGTTCGTCGGCCAGGCCCCGGGCGTCCAGCAGCTCCAGGCTGCGGGCGTGCACGGCGAAGGCCCGGGTGAGGTTGGACTCCGTGCCGCGCTTCTCCAGGACGGTGACGCCGACCCCGGCGGCGGCGAGGTCGCCGGCCAGCAGCAGTCCGGTCGGTCCGGCACCGACGATGACGACGTCGGTTTCGGTCGGCTTCACGGTCATGTATCAGCTCCCGTTGTTCGGAGGGCGGTTGGACGCCGTTTCCGGCGCTCTCCCAGCCTCCATCATCGCGGGCGCCGGTGGAGCTGTGAACCGCCGGTCCCCCGGTGGCGGGTGGCCGACCGGGGGACCGGGGGTTCGGGCGGGGGCGGAAGGCCCCGCCGGCTCAGCTGTGGCGGCGGATCTCCACGGTGCGGAACCGGTTGGCCACGAAGGCGCCGTCGCAGTACGCGGAGTTGGCGGCCGGGTTGGCGCCGGTGCCGTGGAGGTCGGAGAAGGCGGCGGTCTGGTTGGGGTAGACGCCGCCGGTGAGGTTGAGCGAGAGCGAGACGCCGGAGTCCAGCGCGGCCTCGACCAGCAGGGCCTCCACCTCGGGCGAGGTGGTGTAGCCGGAGGCCGTCATGGCGCCCTTCTCGCGGACCGTGGTGCGCAGCAACTCCACGGCGGCGGGGGTGGATTCGACGGCGACGGCGAAGGAGACCGGGCCGAAGCACTCGGTGCGGAAGACCGAGCGGTCGTCCGGCTTGTCGGCGTCCAGCTTGACCAGCGCCGGGGTGCGGACGGTCGCGCCGGGGAAGTCGGGCGAGACCACCGCGCGCGGGGCGAGGGCGAGTTCGCCGTACTCGCCGCCGGCCGCGGCGGCCGAGCGCTGGAGCACGCCCGGGTTGACCACGGCGCCGAGGATGGCGGCGGCGCGGGCGTCGTCGGAGAGCAGGCCCTCGATGGCGGCGGCGAGGTCGGTGACGACCTGGTCGTAGGACTTGTGGCCCTGGTCGGTGCCGATGCCGCCGCGCGGGATCAGCACGTTCTGCGGGGTGGTGCACATCTGGCCGCTGTACAGCGAGAGCGCGAAGGCCAGGTTGCCCAGCATGCCCTTGTAGTCGTCGGTGGAGTCGATGACGACCGCGTTGACGCCGGCCTTCTCGGTGTAGACCTGGGCCTGCTTGGCGTGCTCCTCCAGCCAGTCGCCGAAGGAGGTGGAGCCGGTGTAGTCGATCATCTTGATCTCGGGGCGGACCGCGAGGGTCGCGGCGACGGTGCCGCCCTCGTGCTCGGCGGCCAGGCAGACCAGGTTGGCGTCGAAGCCGGCCTCGGCGAGCACCTCGCGGGCGATCGCGACGGTCAGCGCGAGCGGCAGCACGGCCCGCGGGTGCGGCTTGACCAGCACCGGGTTGCCGGTGGCCAGCGAGGCGAACAGGCCGGGGTAGCCGTTCCAGGTGGGGAAGGTGTTGCAGCCGATCAGCAGCGCCAGGCCGCGCGGGACGACGGTGAACTCCTTGGTCATCACCAGCGGCTCGCGCTTGCCCTGGGGCTTGGTCCAGCCGGCCTGCTGGGGCAGCCGGGTCTGCTCGGCGTACGCGTAGGCGACGGCCTCCAGGCCGCGGTCCTGGGCGTGCGGGCCGCCGGCCTGGAAGGCCATCCCGTAGGCCTGGCCGGTGGTGTGCATGACGGCCTGGGCGAACTCGTGGGAGCGGGCGTTGATCCGTCGCAGGATCTCCAGGCAGACGGCGGCGCGCTCCAGCGGGGAGGCGGCGGCCCACCCGGGCCGGGCGGTCTCCAGCGCGGCGATCAGGGCGTCCGGGCCGGCGTGTGGGTAGGTGATGCCCAGCTCGATGCCGTACGGGGAGACCTCGCCGCCGACCTGGTCGCCGTCGCCGGGGTGGCCGTCGAGGACGAAGGGCCGGCCGAGGAGGGCGTCGAAGGCGGCCTTGCCGTCGGCCGGGCCGCTCTCGCCGTAGGCCTTCGGGAACTCGGGGTAGGCGGACCAGTAGTCGCGCTTCGCGGCGGCGGCGAGCGCGGCGTCCAGGGTGGCCTGGTGGCGCTCGACCAGCTCGGCGACGAGGGGGTGGGTGACCGCTGCGGGCATCTGTGCGCTCCTCAGAGGGGAGGACGGGACACGTCACAGAGTAACCGAACGATCGGTCGGCTCAAGAGGGCGTGGGGGACGGATTCCGGCGGGAACGCGAAGGGGCGCGTCCCGGTCGGACGCGCCCCTTCGGCGATGCTGTCGGTTCGGGTCGGCCGGTCTACGGCACGCCCAGCTCGAAGATCACGAACCCGGCGTACCAGCCCGAGGCGATCGCACCCGTCCCCAGGACCGTCGCCAGCACCGGCCAGCTGAGTTTGCGCATCCCCACCGCCAGCGCGATGAACAGCGGGAACGCCGGCAGCAGGTAGCGCGAGACGTTGCCGAAGATGCCCAGGCTGCCGAGC
This sequence comes from Kitasatospora sp. NPDC098652, assembly GCF_044760155.1. Classification (NCBI taxonomy): domain Bacteria; kingdom Bacillati; phylum Actinomycetota; class Actinomycetes; order Kitasatosporales; family Streptomycetaceae; genus Kitasatospora; species Kitasatospora sp. NPDC098652. The sequence continues at coordinate 183,434 of NZ_JBIWAQ010000005.1, read as the reverse complement.
ACCGAGACGATCGTGGCCAGGGTGTACGCGGTCAGCACCAGCGGCGGGCGCAGCCGGACCAGCAGCACGATCAGCACCGGCAGGCTGAACACGATCAGGGTGGCCAGGAGGTCCGGCACCGGGAACGCGAAGGGGTAGTCGTTGCGGCCCAGCAGCACCCCGCGGATCGCCTGCCAGGTGCCCTGGCCGCCGTCGAAGTAGTGCAGCCAGGCGTCGTGCTGGATCCGGAAGTAGCCGCCCCACTCACCGGTCCGCCAGCCCACCCAGGCCACGTAGCCGAGCAGGCCCAGCGGGGCCAGCAGCATCGCCGCCAGCGGGCGCAGCACCCCGCTCTCCCGGCGGTACAGCTCGACCAGCGCGGCCAGGCCGACGGCGCCGATCAGCGCCGCCGAGGTCGGCCGGTTGAGCCCGGCGACCAGGGTGACCGCCCCGGCCGCGACCCACTGCTTGGTCATCGTGAAGTAGCAGGCCCAGGCGGCCAGCGCGACGAACAGCGAGTCCGAGTAGACGGCCCACTCGGCACCCGAGCCGGGGGCGATCGCCCAGATCCCGGCCGCGATCACGCCCGCCCGGGGACCGGACAGCTTCTCCACCACGGCGTAGATCCCGGCCGCCGCGAACAGCGAGGCCAGCACCGAGACCAGCATCCCGGCGCCGTACAGGCCGAGGCCGGTGACGTCCGAGGTGAGCCGCATCAGGCCGGGGTAGAGCGGGAAGAAGGCGGCCGAGTTCTGCTCGATGGTGAAGCCCGGCTGGCCGCCCGGGATCGGGATCAGCGCCGGGTGGTAGCCGAACTGGGCGACCTGCTGGTACCACCAGCCGTCCCAGCTGGCCAGCACGTCCCAGGGGTTGGTGCCGCCGCCGAACCGGGCCGGCTTCTTCGCGTAGTCGCCGGAGAAGGAGAGCAGCTTCATGAAGACGGTGAAGCCGACCAGCTTGAGCACCGCGTAGCACCACACGGCCGGTCCGAACCGCACCACCAGCGCCCGGGCGCGGTCCTGCCAGGTGTGGCCGGCGCCCGCCGGGTCCTCGCCGCGCTGGTCGGGCACGCCATCGGGCAGGTCGGAGGAGACTGCCGGTATTGCGTTCATCAGCTGCGGACCCCAGCCTGCTGGACGTGGACGATCGTCCGCAGATTCTAGGCGGTCCCTCCTCCGGTTGGTGTGGACCAGCTTCGGCTGGTGTGGACCGGCTCCGGTTGGTGCCCGCCCGGTTCCGGTTGGTGTGGACCGGCTTCGGTTGGTGCGGACCGGACGGACCCGATCGCGTACCCCGCTCGGCGGCCGGGGATACTCGGAGGATGGCCGATCACACCACGCGCACCGCCTACACCGTCGAGTCACTGCTCGCGGTGACCGTCGACGTGTTCAACGAGCGCGGATACGACGGCACGTCGATGGAGGACCTCTCCCGGGCCGCCGGGATCTCCAAGTCCTCGATCTACCACCACGTCCGCGGCAAGGAGGAGCTGCTGCGGCTGGCCGTCGGGCGGGCGCTGGACGGGCTGTTCGCGATCCTGGCCGAGCCGCAGGCGGTGGCGGGCCCGGCGGTGGAGCGGCTGGAGCACGTGGTGCGGCGCACGGCGGAGGTGCTGCTGGCGGAGCTGCCGTACGTGACGCTGCTGCTGCGGGTGCGCGGCAACACGGCCACCGAGCTGTGGGCGCTGGAGCGGCGGCGGGACTTCGACCACCAGGTGGCGGAGCTGGTGCGGGCGGCCGTCGCGGACGGTGCGCTGCGCGGGGACGTGGAGCCGCGGCTGGCCACCCGGCTGCTGTTCGGGATGATCAACTCGATCGTGGAGTGGTACCGGCCGGGGTTGAAGGCGGCCGACGGGGTCGCGGACGCCGTGGTGCACCTGGCCTTCGACGGGCTGCGGGCCCGGTAGCTGCGGGGGCCGGTAGCGGGCGGGCCCGGTGGCTGGGGGGCTAGCCGCGGGGGCCCGGTGGGCGTTGCCTAGTCGGGGGGCACCTGGTCGGTCTCCTCGAACACCAACATGGTTTGTGTACCGAGCACCTGCGGGATGGACTGGATCCGGTTGAGGACCAGGTCCCGCAGGGCGTGGTTGTCGGCGGTGTGCACCAGCAGCAGGACGTCGAAGTCCCCGCCGACCAGGGCGATGTGGGCGACCCCGGGCAGCGCCAGCAGCTGCTCGCGCACGGTGCGCCAGGAGTTCTGGACGATTTTCAGGGTGATGTACGCGGACGCGCCCTGACCTGCCCGTTCGTGGTCCACCCGGGCGGTGAAGCCGCGGATGATGCCGTCCTCGACCATCCTGGAGATCCGGGCGTACGCGTTCGCCCGGGACACGTGCACCCGCTCGGCCACCGAGCGGATCGAGGCTCGACCGTCCTGCTGCAGCAGCCGCAGGATCGCCCGGTCGACCCGGTCGAGTCTGGACATCTGTTCAGCCGACATGACCCCCCACCCTCGCCGATTGGACACACTGCCACCAGTCGACCGCCGCTCGGGCCGAATGTCCACCACCTTGTCACGCTTCTGGTCAAGATGAACAGACGACCGAACAATCGGTAGGGAGCCCCCGCCACCCATGGAGGTGCCCGAGATGACCGTTCTCGACCACAGACACCACACCGGCGTGCCCGGCTGGATGCCCGGGGCCACCGCTCCGCGCACCGATCCGGCCCCCCTCCTCCCGGACGTCTCCCCCGTCCGGGTGCTCGGCACCCCCGCGTTGGAGAAGCAGGACCCGGCGCTGCTGCGCGAGCTCTACCGGCGACTCGTCGTCGGCCGGCGCTACAACCAGCAGGCCACCACCCTGACCAAACAGGGCCGCCTCGCCGTCTACCCGGCCTCCACCGGGCAGGAGGCCTGCCAGATCGCCGCCGCCCTGGTGCTCGGCGAACGCGACTGGCTGTTCCCCAGCTACCGCGACACCCTCGCCGTGGTCTCCCGCGGGGTCGACCCGCTGGAGGCGCTGACCCTGCTGCGCGGCAACGCCCACACCGGCTACGACCCCCGCGCCAGCCGGACCGCCCCGCTCTGCACCCCGCTCGGCACCCAGGCCCCGCACGCCGTCGGACTGGCGCACGCCGCCCGGCTGCGCGGCGAACCGGTGGTCGCGCTGGCCATGCTCGGCGACGGCGGCACCAGCGAGGGCGACTTCCACGAGGCGCTGAACTTCGCCGCCGTGCTGCGGGCGCCGGTGGTCTTCCTGGTGCAGAACAACGGCTACGCGATCTCCGTCCCGCTCAGCGCGCAGTCCGCCGCACCCAGCCTCGCCCACAAGGCGGTCGGCTACGGCATGCCCGGCCGGCTGGTCGACGGCAACGACGCGCCCGCCGTGCACTCGGTGCTCACCGAGGCCGTCGAGCGCGCCCGGGCCGGCGAGGGCCCGACCCTGATCGAGGCCCTCACCTACCGGATCGAGGCCCACACCAACGCCGACGACGCCACCCGCTACCGCACCGAACCCGAGGTGGAGGCCTGGCGGGAGCACGACCCGATCCTGCTGATGGACCGCGCCCTGCGCGGACTCGGCGTACTGGACGACGAGCTGGTGCAGGACGCGGCCGACGAGGCGGAGGCGCTGGCGGCCCGGATGCGGGCCGAGTTCCACGCCGACCCGGAGCTCGACCCGATGGCCCTGTTCACCCACGTCTACGCCGAGCCGACCCCGCAACTGCGGGAGCAGGCAGCCCAGTTGGCCGCCGAGCTGGCCGCCGAAGCCGAGGTGCAGCACTGATGTCCACCGCTGTTTCCGCCCGAACGGGCGGCACCGCCGGTACCGCCCGCACCGCCTCGATGGCACAGGCGCTCAACTCCGCGCTGCGGGACGCCCTGCGCGAGGACCCCACCGTCCATGTGCTCGGCGAGGACGTCGGCGCGCTCGGCGGGGTCTTCCGGATCACCGACGGGCTCACCGCCGAGTTCGGCCCCGACCGCTGCCTGGACACCCCGCTCGCCGAGGCCGGCATCCTCGGCACCGCGATCGGCATGGCGATGTACGGGCTGCGCCCGGTGGTCGAGATGCAGTTCGACGCCTTCGCCTACCCGGCGCTGGAGCAGCTGTTCTCGCACGTCGCCAAGATGCGCAACCGCACCGGCGGCAAGCTCCCGCTGCCGATCACCGTGCGCATCCCGTACGGCGGCGGCATCGGCGGCGTCGAGCACCACAGCGACGCCTCCGAGGCGTACTACACCAGCACCCCCGGCCTGCACGTGGTCACCCCCGGGACGGTCGCCGACGCGTACGGGCTGCTGCGCGCCTCGATCGCCTCCGACGACCCGGTGGTCTTCCTGGAGCCCAAGCGGCTCTACTGGGGCAAGGCCGAGTTCGACCCGGCCGCGCCGGTCGAGCCGATCGGCCGGGCCGCGCTGCGCCGCACCGGCACCTCCGCCGTGCTGATCACCTACGGGCCGTCGCTGCCGGTCTGTCTGGAGGCGGCCGAGGCCGCGCAGGCGGAGGGCTGGGACCTCGCGGTCCTCGACCTGCGGACCCTGGTGCCCTTCGACGACGAGACGGTCACCCGGGTGGTGCGCTCGATCGGCCGGGCCGTGGTGGTGCACGAGGCCAGCGGCTTCGGCGGCACCGGCGCGGAGATCGCCGCCCGGGTCACCGAGCGCTGCTTCCACCACCTGGCCGCGCCCGTGCTGCGGGTCACCGGCTTCGACATCCCGTACCCGCCGCCGATGCTGGAGCACCACCACCTGCCCGGGGTGGACCGGATCCTGGACGCGGTCGCCCGGCTGCAGTGGGAGGACCGAGGATGATGCCCGTCGTACGGGAGTTCCGGCTGCCCGACCTCGGTGAGGGACTCACCGGGGCGGAGGTGGTGCGCTGGCTGGTCGAGGTCGGCGAGGTGATCGCCGTTGACCAGCCGGTGGTGGAGGTGGAGACGGCCAAGGCCGTGGTGGAGGTGCCCTGCCCGTACGGCGGGGTGGTCACCGCGCGGTACGGCGCGGAGGGCGAGGAGATCGCCGTGGGCGCGCCGCTGGTGACGGTCGCGGTGGCGTCGGGGGGCGCTCCGGAGGGCCCTTCGGGGGCTTCCGGTGCTCCGGCCGCGCTGTCGGCGGAGGTCGAGCGGCCGTTGGTCGGGTACGGGGTCGTCGAGAGCAAGGGCGGGCGGCGGCGTCGGGTGGGGGTGGCTGCTGCTGGTCCTGCTGCTCCGGTTCCGGGTGCCGTTGCTGTCGCTCCGGCTCCGGCGGCTCCGGCGGCGCCGGTGGCTCCGGCGGCTCCGGTCGTGGTGCCGGTGATCTCGCCGTTGGTGCGGCGGCTGGCCCGGGAGCAGGGGGTCGACCTGACCGCGCTCGCCGGGAGCGGGCCGGACGGGCTGATCATGCGGGTGGACGTCGAACGCGCGGTCGCGGCCAAGGTGGCCGGCCCGGTGGCCGCTGCGGCGGTCGCCGCGCCCGTACCGGCCGGTCAGGACCCGGTCGTCCCGCTGCGCGGGCTGCGCAAGGCGGTGGCCGAGAAGCTCAGCCGCAGCCACCGGGAGATCCCGGCCGCGACCTGCTGGGTGGACGTTGACGCCACCGAACTGATGGCACTGCGGCGGCAGTTGAACGCCACTCCGGGCCCGAAGGTGAGCGTGCTGGCGCTGCTGGCCCGGATCTGCACGGTCGCGCTGGCGCGTTTCCCCCAGCTCAACTCCAGTGTGACGGAGGACGGTTCGGGCATCGTGCGGCACTCGGCGGTGCACCTGGGCTTCGCCGCCCAGGGTGAACGCGGGCTGGTCGTCCCGGTGGTCCGGGACGCACAAGCCCGTAGCACCGAGCAACTCGGCGAGGAACTGGGCCGGTTGACCGAGGCGGCGCGCGCCGGATCGCTGACTCCGGCCGAACTGACCGGCGGCACCTTCACGTTGAACAACTACGGGGTGTTCGGCGTGGACGGTTCCACCCCGATCCTCAACCACCCGGAGGCGGCGATGCTCGGGGTCGGCCGGATCGTGGCCAAACCCTGGGTCCACGGTGGGGAGTTGGCGGTGCGCGAGGTGACGCAGCTGTCCTTCACCTTCGACCACCGGGTCTGCGACGGCGGGACGGCGGGCGGGTTCCTGCGGTTCGTGGCGGACTGCGTCGAGCAGCCCGGGATGCTGCTGCGCCAGCTGTGAGCAGGGCGGGGTCGCCCTGGGTGTGCTGCTCGGCACTCAGGGCGACCACCGATCGAGTGAGAGTAGCGCGTTCTCCGGCCGGGTGTCCGGGCTTCCCGCGATTTGTCGGATGAGCACTTCGGGCGTGCCACGCTGCCTAGGCGTCAGCAGAGACAAGCCAGGTGGTGGCGCAGGCCGGCCGGAGGCGAAACGATTCTCTTGGTTACTCGAAACGTAGCGGTGAAGTCCCGCAGAACACTTCTGATCCGCACCGGGCTCGGCTCGGCCGGGGCCGCGTCCGTCCCGGGCCTGCCGGAGGCGGAGCCCGCGCGGCCGCCGATGCCGCTGGACCCGCCCGACCTGCCGCCCGCGCCGGTGGCGGAGCCCGTACCGGTGGCGGAGCCCGTGGCCGTGGCGGAGACCGCGTCGGCGGCGGAGTCCGCGTCGGTGGCGGCCCCGGTGCGGACCGGGCCGGTCGTGCCGCCGCCGCCCGCCGAGCCGCCGATCGTCCCCGCACCGCCGATCGTCCCCGCACCGCCGGTCGTCCCCGCGCCGAGCTACCCGGAGACGCCGTCGACCACCGGCACCGCCCCCGCCTTCCAACCCCTGTTCGTCGACGCTCCCGGGCTCAACTGGGCCGGTCCTGGCGACAGTTGGAGCGAGGCCTGGGCCACTCAGACGCAGCCCCGACCCCACGCCCTGCCGTCGGTCCCGGCCCCGACCGCCGCCGCGCCCGGTGTCGACCCGACCGAACTCCCGCTCACCGCCCAGGACATCGGCCTGATCCGGGACAGCCTCGCGCTCGTCGAACCGGTCGCCGACCGGGCCACCGCGCACTTCTACGCCCTGCTCTTCCTGCAGCACCCCGAGGTCCGCCCACTCTTCCCCGCCGCCATGGACGTCCAGCGCGACCGGCTGTTCCGCGCCCTGCTGGCCGCCGCCCGCGGCGCCGAGGACCCGGCCGCGCTGCGCACCCGGCTGAGCGAGCTGGGCCGCGGCCACCGCCGCTACGGCACCCTGACCGGCCACTACGCCCCGGTGGGGGAGTGCCTGGTGCAGGCGCTGGCCCGGTACGCGGGCAGCCGTTGGGACGCGGCGACGGAACTGGCCTGGCGCCGCGCCTACCGGCTGATCTCCACGATCATGATCGAGGCCGCCGAGGAGGCCGCCCGCACCTCGCCGCCGTGGTGGCAGGGCGAGGTGGTCCGGCACGAGCAGCGCACCCGGGACGTCGCGGTGCTCACCGTCCGCCCCGACCAGGCGTACCCGTTCCGGGCCGGCCAGTACTGCAGCCTGGAGACGCCCTGGTGGCCGCGGGTCTGGCGGCACTACTCCTTCGCCTCCGCCCCCCGCCCGGACGGGCTGCTGGTCTTCCACGTCAAGGCCGTCCAGGCGGGCTGGGTGAGCAACGCGCTGGTGCGCCGGGCCGCCCCCGGGGACGTGCTGCGGCTGGGCCCGGCGGCCGGCGGGATGACCGTCGACCACTCCTCCGGTGCCGATCTGCTCTGCCTCGGCGGCGGCACCGGCATCGCGCCGATCCGCGCGCTGGTCGAGGAGGCGGCCGAGCACGGCGCCTCCGGCCGCAGCGTCGAGGTGTTCTACGGGGCCCGCACCGCCGCCGAGTTGTACGACCTGGACGGGCTGCGCGAGCTGGCCGGGCGGCTGCCCTGGCTGACCGTCCGGCCGGTGCTGTCCGGCACCGGCCCGGCCGAGGGTGCGCTGACCGGTGAACTGCCCGAGGTGGTGGGCCGGTTCGGCCCGTGGGACGGTCGGGAGGCGGTGCTCAGCGGTCCGCCCGCGATGGTCCGGCGCGGGGTCGGGGTGCTGCTGCGCGCGGGGCTGCCGGCCGAGCGGATCCGGCACGACCTGGTCGGCGAGCTGGCGGCCGGCTAGCGCCGGGCCAGGTGGCCCGGCTCGGTGATCAGCCGCGGGGATTGTCCAAGGGGATCAGCCGAGGTCGGGTGCGAGGAGCGCGCGGATGCCCTCGATGTTGGCCGCGAGGTACGCCCGGAGCCGGGGCGGGACGACGTTCACCGAGGTCACGCCCTCGCGGGTGAACGGCAGCCGGACCACCTCGTACTCGCCGTTCGGGTCCGTCACCTCGGGACCGTGCCGCCGGCTGAGGTCCATCGAGGCCAGCCGGCAGACGAAGAAGTGCTGCACCTTGACCCCGTGCGGGTGCAGCAGGGTGCCGTCGTCGTGGTGGGTGTGGCTGATGGTGTCGACGAAGGCGGGCACTACGTCCACGACCTTGCCGCCCAGTTCCTCGTCCACCTCCCGGTGCAGCGCCTCGACCACGGTGCGGTCCTCGCGTTCGACGCCGCCGCCCGGGGTGATCCAGTACGGGTGCGGCGCCCCGGGCCGGACCCGCCGGATCAGCACGATCGAGGCCGGGCCGTGCGGGTCGTCCGGGTCCAGCTCCAGCAGGATCGCCCGCGCGGTCCGCTTGACCACCGGGCGCGGCGGCGGGGTTCGGTTGTCGGGGCCCATGGTGACCTCCGGGGCTGGAGCGTTGTGCGTGAGTCTCCCCGCGGAGGGAAACGGTCGAAACCCCGGGAAAGGGTCGAAACACCGGCAGAAGAGCAGAAGAGAGGTACCGGCGCCATGCAGCACAGCACTGTCCAGGGGCACCTGGCGATGAACCTCGTGGTCTCGCCCGAGCTGTCCTTCCCGATCGTGGTGGACCTGGGGTACGAGGCGGGTGATCCGTACGCGGTCCGGTTCACCTTCCACCTGCCCGGGGACGCCCCGGTCACCTGGGTGTTCGCGCGCGAGCTGCTGCTGGACGGCCTCGGCGGCCCGTCCGGTGAGGGCGACGTGCGCATCGGGCCGCTCGGCGGCGAGCCCGCCGAGGTCAGCATCGCCCTGTGCTCCCCCAACGGGCACGCCGTGCTGCACGCCCGGGCGGCGGCGCTGGCCGCCTTCCTGGCGCGGGCCGACCGGCTGGTGCCGGTGGGGCGGGAGTCCATCGGGAAGGAGCTCGACGCCGAGCTCGCGGACATCCTGCGGGGGTGCGACGCGGGGTGAGCGAACCGAGCGGGTCGCGTCGGGGGTCCCCGGGGTCCCTGGGGTCCCGGGGACGACGGCCGGCGACTACCCCTGGGAACGACGAAGGGGCCCGTACCCCGGTGGACCACCCACCCGGGCGCGGGCCCCTGCTCGAGGCCGGGTGCGACACCGCGCACGACGGATCAGTCGTCGTCCAGGGCCAGGTGCAGGCCCCAGGAGACCAGGCTGATGATCAGTGAACCGACCAGTGCGGAACCGAAGGTGGACACGTGGAAGTCCAACTCCAGCTTGGTGGACGCCCACGAGGTGAGCAGCAGCATCAGGGCGTTGATCACGAAGGTGATCAGTCCCAGTGTGAGGATGAACAACGGGAACGAGAACAGCTTCACCACCGGCTTGATCAGCCAGTTGATGAGCCCGAAGACGACGGCGACGCCGAGCACCGTCAGCGTCTTGTGCTGCCAGTCGGCCTTGCCCTCGGCGAGTTGGATGCCGCTGACGATCCAGGCGGCGACCCAGATGGCCGCCGCGTTGATCAGTGTCTTGATGACGAAACCCTTCATGCCGCCCAAGCCTGACAGGCGGCCCGCTCCGGGGGAAGCTCCCGCCGGACGAGTTGGTGCCGAACGCCCCTGGTCCCGGAGGTGGACGGGGCGAAGCCGAAGGACGGGGTCGGCGGCGGGGCCGACGGCCGGGGGCGGGGCCGGGCGGCGCCGTCGTAGGGTCGTTCGCATGACCCGTAGCCTCACCGAGGAGCTCTGGGCGTCGATCGAGCCGATCTACGCCGAGATCCTCGCCCACCCCTTCATCGGCGGCCTCACCGACGGCACCCTGCCGCGCGAGGCCTTCCGCCACTTCGTCGTCCAGGACTCGCACTACCTGCGCGACTACGCCCGCGCCCTCGCCGTCTGCGCCGCCAAGGCCCCCGGCGAGGCCGACGTACGGGCCTTCGCCGACGACGCGGTCGGCGCGCTCGCCGCCGAGCAGGGCATGCACGCCGAGTTCCTGACCGCCTTCGGCGGCACCGCCGAGGAGGCCGCCGCCGAACCGGTGCTGCCGACCACCCGCGCCTACACCAGCTACCTGCTGGCCACCGTGTACGGCGGGTCCTTCGCCGAGGCGCTCGGCGCGGTGCTGCCCTGCTACTGGATCTACGCCCGGGTCGGCGAGGCGCTGCTCGCCCAGGGCTCCCCCGACCCGCTGTACGCCAAGTGGATCGCCACCTACGGCGACGAGGCGTTCCAGTCGGTGGTCCGCCGGGTGCTGGCGCTCACCGACCGGCTCGGCGAGGAGCTCTCGGCGGCCGAACGCCGCCGGGTGGTCGAGCACTTCACGACCACCTCGCGCTACGAGTGGATGTTCTGGGACGCCGCCTGGCGCGGCGAGCGCTGGCCGGTCTGACCCGGCTCCCCCGCCGTTTCTCGGGGGTCCTCCCGGGGGGTCGGATCGGGGTGATCTAGGGGTTCTCTCCGGGCCGCAGGCCCTCGTTCCGCTGCTTCCACCACCGTACGATCGAAGCATCGAAAGCAAGCGGGATGCGGTTACCGGACGGCGGCCGACCCGAGGGGAGAAGAGGAACCGACATGGCTGAGCTCTGGAAGTCGCTGCCCTCCTGGGTGCGCAACATCGTCATCCCGGTGCTGGTCCTGGTGCTGGCCTGGAACATCATCGCCTTCGTGTTCGGCGTGGTCGGTGCCCTGCTGAGCATCGTCATCAAGCTGCTGGTGGTCGTCGGCATCGCCGCCGCCGTGGTGATCCTGGTCAAGAAGGCCGCGAAGAGCTGACCTCGCTCCGCGCGCCGCGCGGAGCGCCTCCGGAGGCCCGGTACCCCGTTCGCGGGGGCCGGGCCTCGGCCTTTTCCCGCGCCGATCCGTTTCGGGGACCGTCTGGACCTGCGGCGATCTGCTCGCTACCGTGTTGGGCGTCATGTGCAGGCAACACCGCCTGCGACGCGGGAGCTCGGAGCACCGGGCTGAGAGGACGCTGACCGGACCGTCGACGGACGGACCGACGGCTGCGTCGACCGCAGGAACCTGGACCGGATAATGCCGGCGTAGGGAGTAGAGGTCAGATGACCACGTTCGAAGCACAGCCGCAGCCTGCCCGCAGCACCCCCAGCAGCGAGCGCACCGGATACCCCACCCCGGCCTGGCGCAAGGCCTACCGCGACGGATCCCGCCCCGACCTGCGGGTCCCGTACCGCGAGGTGCAGCTCACCAACGGCCGGACCGTGCCGCTGTACGACACCTCCGGCCCGTACACCGACCCGGCGTACGAGCCGGACGTGCGGCGCGGGCTGCCGGCCCTGCGCGACGCCTGGATCCGCCAGCGCGGCGACGTCGAGGAGTACGACGGCCGCGAGGCGCGCCCCGAGGACGACGGGATCAAGCACACCTCCCCGCGCGGCGGGGACCTGCGCAACCTGGACGCGGTCTTCCCCGGCCGCCCGCGCCGCCCGCTGCGTGGCCGCGGCGGTGTCGCCGTCACCCAACTCGCTTACGCCAAGCGGGGCGTGGTGACGCCGGAGATGGAGTTCGTGGCGCTGCGCGAGGGCCTGGAGCCGGAGTTCGTGCGGGACGAGGTGGCCCGTGGCCGCGCCGTCATCCCGGTGAACGTGAACCACCCCGAGGTGGAGCCGGCCATCATCGGCACCAACTTCCTGGTGAAGATCAACGCCAACATCGGCAACTCCGCCGTCACCTCCTCGATCGAGGAGGAGGTGGAGAAGATGACCTGGGCCACCCGCTGGGGCGCCGACACCGTCATGGACCTCTCCACCGGCCGCAACATCCACACCACCCGCGAGTGGATCCTGCGCAACTCCCCCGTGCCGATCGGCACCGTGCCGCTCTACCAGGCGCTGGAGAAGGTCGACGGCCGGGCCGAGGAGCTGAGTTGGGAGGTCTACCGCGACACCGTCATCGAGCAGTGCGAGCAGGGCGTCGACTACATGACCGTCCACGCGGGCGTGCTGCTGCGGTACGTCCCGCTCACCGCGCGCCGCAAGACCGGCATCGTCTCGCGCGGCGGCTCGATCATGGCGGCCTGGTGCCTGGCGCACCACCAGGAGAACTTCCTCTACACCAACTTCGAGGAGCTCTGCTCCATCCTGGCCTCCTACGACGTCACCTTCTCGCTCGGTGACGGCCTGCGGCCCGGCTCCATCGCGGACGCCAACGACGAGGCGCAGTTCGCCGAACTGCAGACCCTCGGCGAGCTCGGCCGGATCGCCCGCGAGCGCGACGTCCAGGTGATGATCGAGGGCCCGGGGCACGTCCCGATGAACAAGATCAAGGAGAACATGGATCTCCAGAAGGAGATCTGCGACGAGGCGCCGTTCTACACCCTCGGCCCCCTCACCACCGACGTCGCCCCCGGCTACGACCACATCACCTCGGGCATCGGCGCCGCCATGATCGCCTGGTGGGGCACCGCGATGCTCTGCTACGTCACGCCCAAGGAGCACCTGGGCCTGCCCAACCGGGACGACGTCAAGACCGGCGTGATCACCTACAAGATCGCCGCCCACGCCGCCGACCTCGCCAAGGGCCACCCCGGCGCCCAGGCCTGGGACGACGCCCTCTCCGACGCCCGCTTCGAGTTCCGCTGGGAGGACCAGTTCAACCTGGCCCTCGACCCGGAGACCGCCCGCGACTTCCACGACGAGACCCTCCCCGCCGAGCCGGCCAAGACCGCGCACTTCTGCTCCATGTGCGGCCCGAAGTTCTGCTCGATGAAGATCTCCCAGAAGATCCGCGACGAGCACGGCGACGGTTCCAGCGCGGTGCAGAGCGACTTCGACGCCGAGGCGCTGGCCGGCATGGCCGAGAAGTCCGCCGAGTTCGCCGCCCAGGGCAACCGGGTCTACCTCCCGCTGGCCGACTGACGCGGGACTGACGACGACGCTGTCCCGCAACGCCGAGGAGGCCGTCGCGGGGCAGCGTCTCGTCAGCTGCCGGTAGCGTGGTGCTGGGCCATACCTCAGGAGGACAGATGAACCCCGAGCACCTCGCCTTGATCGAGGAGTTCCGCAGGTCAGCTCCGGCGAACTTCAAGATCGAGTTCTCTGGTGACATCGTCATCATGCAGGCGTCGCCCTCGGCGATCCACGAGCGGAACCTCTCCGTTGTGCGCCGACAGTTCGAGGCGCACGCTCCGGCCGGATACATCTCCACGGGGAACATGGATCTGGCCTCGCCTCAGGTCTCGAAGCTGCGAAACCCCGACCTCACGTATCTCCCCGAAGATGCCATGACGAGCACGGAGAACAAGGTTCCGGCCGAGCTGGCCCTGATCGCGGTTGAGATCGTCTCGCCGTCGAACCCGGAGAACGATTGGGTCGGCAAGCTCCGTGACTATCCGCTGATGCAGATTCCGCTCTACCTGTTGGTGGACGCCGCGCAGAAGACCGTCACGCTCTTCAGTGAGCCCGAGGCCGGTCGCTATCGCATGAGGGAGGATGCCGATTTCGGGGAGGCCATCCACATCCCCGAGCCGTTCGGCTTCACCCTCGACACCACGGTTCTGCTCCCGTACTGACGGTCCAGCCTGGTCCGGTGGCCCCGCCGGCGTGGTTGGCCGGCGTGAATGTGCTGGTTCCGGGTTGAAGCTCTGCTCGATGAAGACCTCCCAGAAGATCCGCGACGAGCACGGCGACGGTTCCAGCGCGGTGCAGAGCGACTTCGACGCCGAGGCGCTGGCCGGCATGGCCGAGAAGTCCGTCGCGGCCATGACGGACTCCGCTCCCGGAGGCTGACCGTCGGGAGCCGCGTCCGGCCTTTTTCCTGCCCGGGCCTGGTCGGGCACTGATATATTCAAAGGCGTTGTTGGTCTTATATATGGGAGGCATGTATGAGTGTGACAACCATCGACCTGGACGATGACGCCCTGGCGAAGGCTCTGCGGTTCTCCGGAGGCGCGACCAAGAAGGACGTGGTGAACGCTGCGCTCCGCGAGTACGCGGAGAGACACGAGCGTGCTGCCCGGCGCGCTCGGCACACGCAGGCCGCCCAGGAGTGGGACTACGAGGGCTGGCAGCAGCTCCATGACGCCGAGAAGCGGGGAGTGGAGTGATCCGGTACCTCGCGGACTCCACTGCCGTATGGCGCCTGCTTCGCGAGCAGGACCTGAACGACGCCTGGGGAGAGGACATCGACCTGCGCGTGATCGGGTCGTGTGCTCCCCAGCGCACCGAGTTCCGGCGGTCCGCCCGCAACCTCGTCCATTACGAGCAGATGGGCGAGATGTTCGCCGATCTGTACCCCGACGTGCCCCTGCCGAAGAACATGTGGGGCTGGATCGAGTCCGCCCAGTTCCGGCTCGCCCAGAGCGGTGGAGCTGTCCGGGCGCTGTCCACCGTCGATCTGATGATCTGCGCCACCGCGGCCCACCACGGGCTGATCGTCCTGCACGACGACAATGACTTCGCCACCGCTGCCGGGGTGCTGACCGACGTTCTTCAACGCAACGTCCGCGACGCTCCGCGCTAGGCATCGCTCGACGTGTGGTGCTTGTTTCCGAGTTCTGCTCGATGAAGATCGCCCAGAAGATCCGCGACGAGCACGGCGACGGGACGCGGGAGCCTGGCACCTGAGCGCCGTCCCGAGAGCTTCCGCTTCTCGGGGCGGCGCTTCGTTGTCGGCAGTAGTCGCAGAAGGTCCCACGGGTGCCGACCCGGTCCTCCCCCGAGGGGCCGGGGCGGCACCCAGCTCTTTCAGCTGGTGGCGTCCTGCGGGTACCAGCGGAGTTCGACGGTGTTGCCGTCCGGGTCCTGGACGTAGAGGGAGGTGGCGGTGCCGCGGGCGCCGTAGCGGGGGCCGGGGCCGTCGAGGACGGTGAAGACGCCGGAGTCGACGACCTCCTGCCAGTCGAGGGGCTCGACGGTGAGGCAGATGTGGTCGACGTTGGACTCGTGGCGGGGGCGGTGGAAGAGGTCGATGATCGTCGCGCTGTTGACCCGGACGGAGGGGAAGGAGACCTTGCCGGCCCGCCATTCGTCGACCCGGACGGGCTCCAGGCCGAGCAGGCCGGTGTAGAAGGCGAGCGACCGCTCGATGTCGGCGACGTTGAGGACCAGGTGGTCGAGGGCGACGACGCGCATGGTGATCGGCTCCGGTGGTGTGGGTTCTCGTTCGGTGACGGGTCCAACGATCCTCCGGCCGGGGGTGATCATCAATGGCGGATCACCGTACGATCGTTGAGTCGGACTAAACGATGCTGGGTGCGGAGGGGCGGGGCGGCATGCTGGAGCGGCTGGAGACCGAGGTCTTCCTCGCCCTCGCGGAGGAACTGCACTTCGGCCGGACCGGCGAGCTGCTGGGCCTGACCACCGGGCGGGTCAGCCAGGTGGTGCGGAAGCTGGAACGCCGGATCGGCGCGCCGCTGTTCGAGCGGACCAGCCGGTCCGTCCGGCTCACCCCGGTCGGGCGGCAACTGGCCGCGGACCTCGGGCCGGTGGTGGCCGCGATGGAGGAGGCGGTGCGCCGGGCGGTGGACGCCGGGCGCGGGGTGACGGGCGAGCTGCGGGTGGCGTTCCTCGGGGAGTCGACGGCGCCGGTGCTGCTCAGGGCGGTCGCGCTGTTCGGCGAGCGGCACCCGGACTGCTGGGTCGACGTCCGGGAGGTGCAGCTCTCCAACTCCCGTTCCAGCCTGGACGACGGCTCGATCGACATCCTGGTCGCCTCCTACCCCTTCGACGGCATGTCGCTCGGGCCCGTCCTGCTCAGGGAGCAGCGCGTCCTGGCGGTGTCGGCCGGGCACCCGCTGGCCACCGAGGCCTCGGTGTCGCTGGAGGTCCTCGGGGACCACCCGGTGGTGCAGTACCCGGCGGTCACCTCGGTCGGCTTCAAGCGCGACCGCACCCCCGACCGCACCCCGTCCGGTCGCCCCGTCCCCAAGGGCCCGTCCGGCAGCACCTTCTCCGAGATGCTCAGCCTGGTCGCGATGGGCCGCGGCGTCCTGCCGGTCGGCCAGTACTGCCGCCAGTACTACCCGCGCCCCGACCTCGCCTACGTCCCGATCCACGACGCCCCGCCGATCGAGCGCGGACCGGTCTGGCTGCCGGCCAACACCACCGAACGCGTCCGTGAGTTCATCCGGGCGACGGCCGAGGTGGCCGCCGCGGCCGGGAGTTAGGGCGCCAGGCGTCAGGAGGCCGGGCGCCCGGTGTCAGGAGGCAGGGCGCTCGGCGTCAGGAGATCGCGCGGAGCCGGGCCGGGGCCGGCTGGGTCAGTTGCTGGAGGTGGGCGGCGGTCCCGGGGTCGGCGGGGTGGAGGACGAGGAGCTGCTGGGCGTCGGCGGGGAGCTCCAGGGTCTCGCGGTGGAGGCGGAGTTCGGGGCCGGCCGGGTGCTGGAGGCGGAGCGGGCCGCGACGGGGGACGAGCTGGTTGCCGAGGCGGCGGGTGAACTCGGGGCCGGCGACGGGGGCGAGTTCGGTGCTGAGCCACTCGGAGTTCTCGACGGTGGGGCCGAGCCAGAGGTCGAAGGCCTGCTCGTCGGCGACGTCGTCCCAGTCGGGGAAGAGGGTGCGGGCGCGGGGGTCGGTGAAGACGTAGCGGGTGAGGTTGGGGGCGGGGTGGTCGAGGAGGCCGGCGGCGCCGAGGACGGCGGCGTAGCCGGGGGTGTGGGCGAGGATGTCGCCGAGGCGGTTGGTGACGGCGGCGATGCCCGGTTCGAGGAGGCGGAGGGTCTCGCGGACGGTGGGGCGGACCTCGCGGCTGGGCGGCGCGGGGCGGACGTGGCCGCGGCAGGCTCCGCCGGTGATCTTGGCGAGGTAGCGCAGGTGGGTGCGTTCGGCCGGGTCGAGGCTGAGGGCGTCGGCGAGGGTGTTGACGACGGCGGTGGAGGGGTTGCGGTCCCGG
This sequence comes from Kitasatospora sp. NPDC098652, assembly GCF_044760155.1. Classification (NCBI taxonomy): domain Bacteria; kingdom Bacillati; phylum Actinomycetota; class Actinomycetes; order Kitasatosporales; family Streptomycetaceae; genus Kitasatospora; species Kitasatospora sp. NPDC098652. Next base: position 166,513 of record NZ_JBIWAQ010000005.1, on the reverse strand, counting down.
CCCTGTTCGAGTCGGGTCAGGTACTCGACGCTGATGCCCGCGCGGAGGGCGAGGTCGGAGCGGCGCAGTCCGGGTGAGCGGCGGCGGCCGTGGTCGGGCAGGCCGAAGGTCTCCGGTTGGATGCTGTCGCGCTTGGCGCGGATGAAGTCCCCCAGTGGTGTGCCCATATGACGAGCCTACGGACATGCGAGGTGCGGAGGGTGGCCCTGCGGGGGCCAGCCTGGGCACGGCCTGGCTGGGTCCGCCGGGCGGGCGGATGGTGGTGGGCATGGAGAACGACAGCATGGAGTACCGGAGGCTCGGCGGCACCGAGCTGGTGGTCAGCCGGATCGCGCTCGGCTGCATGGGCTTCGGCGGCCGCGGCCGCGGCCACAACCCCTGGGCGCTGGACGAGGACGCGGCGGCGCCGGTCTTCCGGCGGGCCGTGGAGCTCGGCATCACCCTCTGGGACACCGCCAACGTGTACGGCGGCGGCGCCTCGGAGGAGCTGGTCGGCCGCGCGGTGCGGCGCTACACCCGGCGCGAGGACGTCGTCCTGGCGACCAAGGCGGGGCTGCCGATGCACGACGGACCGGGCGGTTCGGGGCTGTCCCGGCGGGCGATCCTGGAGCAGGTCGACGGTTCGCTCGCCCGGCTGGGCACCGACCACCTGGACCTGTTCCAGCTGCACCGCTTCGATCCGGCGACCCCGGTGGAGGAGACGGTGGCGGCGCTGGCCGAGGTGGTGGCGGCGGGGAAGGTCCGGTACGTGGGCGCCTCCTCGATGTGGGCGTGGCGGTTCGCGAAGCTCCAGCACGCGGCGGCCCGGGCGGGCGGCCCGGCCTTCGTGTCGATGCAGCACCAGTACAGCCTGGTGCAGCGGGAGGAGGAGCGGGAGATGTTCCCGCTGCTCGCCGACCAGGGGGTGGGCAGCCTGGTGTGGTGCCCGCTGGCCTCGGGGCGGCTGGCCCGACCGTACGGGCTGGCGACGGCCCGTTCGGCGGGGGACGCGGTGGCCGGGCGGTTCTTCGGGGACGTGGACCGGCCGATCGTGGACGCGGTGGAGTCGGTGGCCGCCGCGCGCGGGGTGCCGATGGCGCGGGTCGCGCTGGCCTGGGTGCTGGGCAATCCGCTGGTCACCGCCCCGGTCGTGGGCGCGACCCGGCCGGGGCACCTGGACGACGCGGTGGCCGCGCTGGATGTGCGGCTCGACGCGGCCGAACGCGCGGCGCTGGAGGGCTCGTACACGCCGCGACTGCCGACCGGCTTCTGAGCGTGGTCAGCCGACCTCGTCCGGCCCGGTGAAGTCCGGCGGGGTGTAGCCCGGGCCGGTGAAGTCGGGCGGGGTGAAGGCGGCCGGGCGGGGGCTCCGGCCCTGGGGGTCGGTGATGCCGTCGGGGCCGGGGCTGGTGAAGGCCGGCGGGCTGTAGCCGGGGCTGGTGAAGTCGGGGCGGGTGGGTTCCCGGCCGGTCGAGTCGGGGCCGGTGGAGTCCGGGCCGGTGAAATCGGGGCTGGTGAAGTCCGGGCTGGTGTAGCCGGGGGCCGGGCGGCCCGCGACGGCGGGCAGGTGGTCGCGGAGGTAGGGCAGCAGGCCGCGTTCGCGCAGGGCGGTGCGCCACTCCGCGCGGGCGGCGCCGAGTTCGGCGGCCAGCTCGGGGTCGGTGCCGGCCGGGACGGCGGCGGCGCCGTCCCGCAAGGCGGTGAGCAGCAGGCCTATGATGCCGACGGCCATGGCGGCGACCCCGGCGGCGAGCGCGACCCAGCCGGCGGTGACCATCGCGCGGGCGAGCGCGAGGCCGGAGTCGGCGGCGCGCATCAGGTAGCCGACGAGCAGCAGGACGAGTGCGGCGGCCCAGGCGAGGATCGGGGTGAGCACGGTGAGCACGGGGAACAGCCCGGCGCCGCCGTCGCCGGAGCGCAGCTGGCTGAGCAGGCCGGGTGCGTACGGTTCGACGTCGGCCGGCGGCGGGGGCGTGGCGCGCAGGGTCTCGCGCAGCGCGGTGTAGTGGGCGTATTCGGTGGCGGCGGCGGTGTTGATGGCGTCGGCGTCGCGCAGGGCGAGGACGCGGAGCTGGTCGGTGCCGAGTGCGCCGGGGGCGCGCAGGGCGGTGAGGACGGTGCGGTCGCGCAGGGCTTCGGCGAGGAGGCGCTCGTACTCCGGGCGGTCCTCGGCTAGCAGCGGCGGGGGGTTGGACATGGGGACCCCGTTCATGCGGACCCCCGGCCCGGTGGCGAGGACGCGGGACCGCATCGAGGACGCGGGACACCCTCAGGGCGCCGGGGCGGGCGCGGAGGCGGGCCGCCGGACGGGCGGCCGGGTGTGGTGTGCCTCATGGTAGGGGCGGGTGTGCCCGTGCTGACAGTCGGTTTCCGGAATTTCGCGCCCCGGCCCGCGCGCGCGTGGGGGCGCGAGCGCCGGGAACAACTGTTCCAGTGGGGCCGACGATTGTCAGGTCGTCAGGTCGTCAGGTCCTCGGGCCATCAGAGCGTCACGTCGTCAGAGTCGTCAGAGTCGTCAGATCGGCAGCCGTGCGACCAGCAGCCGGCCCTCCATGGTGACCCCGCCGTCCATCGCCACCGCCAGGTCGTCCGCGTACACGTACGGCCCCGGGATGTGCGGCGGCTGCCCGTCGTCCGCGTGCACCGCGCCGGTGAGGTACGGGATCGGGCTGTGCCCGTGCACGACCCGGGTGCCGCCGAAGGTGTCCAGCAGCTCGTGGACGGCCGTCGGCCCGGCGTCGCCGCGGAAGGCGAACCGCTTGGTGAAGCGGCGGAAGCAGTCCCACCACTCGTCCACGCCGCCGTCGGCGAGCAGGCTGTGCACCGCGTCGTTGACGTCCGGGATGGACTCGCCGTACTCCAGGTACGCCGTGGTGTCGGAGTGCAGCAGCAGGTGGCCGTCCTCCAGGCCCATGGCGGGCAGCCGGGAGAGCCAGCTGATGTGGTGGGCCTCCAGCCGGTCCAGGTCGCTCTGCTGGCCGCCGTTGAGCCGCCAGGCGGCGAGGAAGGAGGCGGTGCCGGCGGTGGACTGGACGGGCTCGTCGCCGTACTTGGCGGCGCCGAGGAAGAGCAGTTCGTGATTGCCCATCAGGGCGCGGCAGTAGCCGCCGGCCGCGGCGGCCTCCGCGGCGAGCTGCATGACCAGGTCGATGACGCCGATGCCGTCCGGGCCGCGGTCGGTGAAGTCGCCGAGGAACCAGATCCGGGCGCGGCCGGCGGACCAGTGGCCGCCGTCGTCGATCAGGCCCTGGTGGTGGAGTTCGGCGCGCAGCTCCTCGAGGTAGCCGTGCACGTCGCCGACGACGTAGACCGGGCCGGGGGGCTCGCCGGGGCCGGGGGCCGGGTACGGGTAGGTCGGCGCGGCGGGGTCGGGCAGCGGCGGGCCGAGCTCGATGGTCGGCGGGTCGTCGCGGTCGGTGAGCTGGTCGCCGAACTGGTCGCCGAGTTGGTCGCCGAGTTGGTCGCCGAGTTGGTCGCCGAGCTGGTCCGTGAGCTGGAGGGCCGGGGAGGGCTGGTCGGGCAGGGTGGGCTCGTAGCCGCCGTGGTCCTGCGGCTCGTAACCGCCGTGGTCCTGGGGCTCGTAGCCGGTCCGGTCCTGCTGGTCGTAGCCGCCTTCGTAGCCGACCTGGCCGTGGTGCCGGCCCTGGTCGTGGTGCTGCTCCTGGCCGGGCCCCTGGGCGTGCACGGTGTGACCGTGCCCCTGGCCGTCGTGCCAGTGCTGTTCCAGGTAGCGGGCCCCGCCGTAGCCGCTGTAGGTCTCCGCTTCGTACGGGGTGCCCTGGTAGCCCGGGGCGGGTTCGGGTTCGTAGTAGGTGCCGTACGGCAGCACGTCGAGGTCCGGCTGGTGGCGGGGGCCTGAGTGGGGGTGCTCAGGTCCGGGGAAGCGGTCCTCGGGTGTCATTCGCCCATCATAGGAAGACCACTCTCCCGCCGTCGTCACCTGGTGGGTATCCAATCCTCCGGAGCGTCAGCCGGGCGGTCCCGCAGGGTCCGTTTTGCCCCGGCTCGGTAGGGTCTCGTGGGCTTTTCGTGGGCGTACCGGCGGTTGTTCGTCGCCCTCCCGCCCACTGCGCTACACCTCGCCCGGGGGGCGCGGCGGGCTGACGGTGGTGCGCGGACTCCGGCGCTGGGAGGAGGCGCGGACGATCAGCTCGGTCGGCATCAGGGTGCCGGGGGGCGGGCCGTTTCCGGCGGTGCGGAAGCGCGGCGGGAAGAGCCGGGCGATGTCCACGCCCGTCCCGGAGTCGACCCCTTCGATGGCGTCGATGAGGAGGTTGACCACGGTGGTGCCGATCTTGCGCGGCTTGAGCGAGAGGGTGGTGATCGGCGGTTCGGTGGCCGCGTAGACGTCGCTCTCGCTGCAGGTGACCAGCAGCAGGTCGTCCGGCACCCGCAGGCCGTACCGGCGGGCGGCGGCCAGCAGGTCGGTGCCGTTGGGGTCGAACAGGCCGTACACCGCGTCCGGGCGGTCCGGGCGGGCGAGCAGCCGGTCGGCGGCGACGGCGCCGGCGGCCGGGTCGTGCGCGGGGTAGGCCTCGTACACCGGCTCCTGGCCGACCTTGGCGCACCAGCCGAGGTAGGCCTCGGTGGAGAGCCGGGTGTAGGTGTCCGTGCTGGTGCCGGTGAGCAGGCCGATCCGGCGGGCGCCGGCCTCGGAGAGGTGGTCGAGGATGCCGAGCACGGCGGCCTCGTGGTCGTTGTCGACCCAGGCGGTGACCGGGCAGTTGCCCGGCTTGCCGTCGCTGACCACCGGCACGCCGGACCGGTACAGCTCGCTGACCAGCGGGTCCTGGTCGGGCGGGTCGATCACCACGGTGCCGTCCAGGGCGATGTTGCCCCAGACGTCGTGGCGGGAGGAGGCGGGCAGCACGACCAGCGCGTAGCCGCGGCCGAGGGCGGCGCTGGTGGCGGCCCGGGCCATCTCGGCGAAGTAGGCGAACTCGGTGAAGGTGAAGGGTTCTTCGCCGTACGTCGTGACGGTCAGCCCGATCAGGCCGGACCGTCCGGTGCGCAGGGTGCGGGCTGCGGCCGAGGGGCGGTAGCCGAGGCGCTCGGCGACCTCGCGCACCCGGCTGCGGGTCTCGTCGGGCAGGCGGCCCTTTCCGTTCAGCGCATCGGAGACGGTGGTGATCGACACTCCGGCGGCTGCTGCCACATCCCGGATGCCGGCCCGCTCCAGACGCCGTGAGGTGGTGGGACGCCGACCGCTCTGGTTGGCTGCTGCTGTCATGGCGGACCGATCGTATGGCTCCTGACAAGGGTCTGTGACCGGCGCATCGGGAGCCTTTGGAGATACGTTTCTCCATGAGTGAGCCGGGGTGCGCCCCTTCGATCCCCTCCCGAATCCAGCCGTCTTACCTCTGACATGTGCCAAAGGAACCGGGCAGAATGGCTGATCTGCGCCTGTAACCCGTCCGGGCATCTCACTCCTACGGGTGAGGGCGGTCGGTATCGTGCAAGGCACCCGACCGGGGTTGGTCCGGGCGCGCTCCGGGATTCCCGGGGGCGCGGCCAGGTTCCGCGGTACGGCGGCGATCCCGACCGTGCGAGGGCGGGCGGACCGGCAGAGAAGACGAAGGAGTACGACCGTGAGCAGTGGTACCTCAGCGCCGGGCCCGCGCCTGCGCCCGAGCCTGGACGGCATCCCCACCTACAAGCCCGGCAAGCCGGCCGGCGCCGACGCCTACAAGCTGTCCTCGAACGAGAACCCGAACAACCCGCTGCCCGGCGTCCTGGAGGCGGCGGTCGCGGCGGCCGGCTCCTTCAACCGCTACCCGGACATGGGCGTCAGCGAGCTGACCGCCGTCCTCGCCGAGCGCTTCGGCGTGCCCGCCGAGCACCTCGCCCTCGGCACCGGCTCGGTCGGCGTCGCCCAGTCGCTGGTGCTCGCCACGGCCGGCCCGGGCGACGAGGTGATCTTCGCCTGGCGCTCCTTCGAGGCCTACCCGATCATCACCCAGATCGCCGGCGCCACGCCCGTCCCGGTCCCGCTCAAGGACAACGGCGACCACGACCTGGACGCGATGCTCGCCGCCGTCACCCCGGCCACCCGGCTGGTCTTCGTCTGCAACCCCAACAACCCCACCGGCAACGTGATCCACCGCGCCGAGCTGGAGCGCTTCCTGGACGCCGTCCCCGGTGACGTCCTGGTCGTCGTCGACGAGGCGTACATCGAGTTCATCCGCGACGCCGAGGTGCCCAACGGCATCGACCTCTACCGCGACCGCCCCAACGTCTGCGTGCTGCGCACCTTCTCCAAGGCGTACGGCCTGGCGGGCCTGCGGGTCGGCTTCGCGATCGCCCACGAGCCGGTCGCCAACGCGCTGCGCAAGACCGCCGTCCCGTTCGGCGTCAGCCAGCTCGCCCAGGACGCCGCGGTCGCCTCGCTGCGCGCCGAGGAGGCGCTGTTGGAGCGGGTCGAGGCGCTGGTCGCCGAGCGCACCCGGGTCGTCGCCGGGCTGCGCGCCCAGGGCTGGGACGTCCCGGACTCGCAGGCCAACTTCGTCTGGCTCGGGCTCGGTGAGCGCTCGCAGGACTTCGCGGCGGCCTGCGCCGCGGCCGGGGTGATCGTCCGGCCGTTCCCGGAGGGCGTGCGGATCTCGATCGGCGAGACCGAGGGCAACTCGATCTTCCTGGCGGTGGCGGAGGCCTTCCGCAAGGAGATCGACGGCTGAGGTCGGGTCGGGTCGGGGCGGGTCGGGGCCCGGCCGAGGTCGGGCTGCGGTTCTTCCGGTCCGCTTCCGGTCCTCGTCCGGTCCTCTGCCGGTCCTCTGCCGGTCCGCTTCCGGCCCGCTTCCGGTCCGCGGGGGCGCGCTCCGGTCGGGGTGCGCCCACGCGGCGTCTGTGGGGGGGAGTCCCCGGGGCGAGGCGGGTGCGGTGCCGGCCTGAGGGCTGTCTGAGGAAGCCCTCCCGGATGGCCGGGGATTGCTGGGAGGGCGCTGGGAGTTCGGCCAACGATCGCCCACGCCCCGGCCAAGCCGTCCGCGCGGGCCGGGGGATATGGCAGATATGTCCGGATCCGGCCGGTCAGTCTCCTCCCAGCCACCGCCCAGGGCAGCGCAAGAGCGCCCGGCGAAGCTGTCCGCCATGAAGGTGCTCCCACGGCGGCGCGGTGCCGTCCTCGTCAACTCCGCGCTCGGCGTGGCTCTGCTGGGCGGTGTGGCCCTGGTGTACGCCACGCTCGACGGCAGCGGCGGCACGGCCGCCGCCAAGCCGGTCGCCCGTACCGCGACCGTCACCAAGGGAACGGTCCTGGCCACGGTGTCCGGAACCGGCACCCTGGCCTCCCCGACCGACGCCGCCCAGGACTTCGCCACCGGCGGACGGCTCACCGCCGTCAAGGTCGCGGTCGGCGACGCCGTCAAGAAGGGCCAGGTGCTGGCGACGGTCGACACCACGGCGGCCCAGCAGCAGGTGGACGCCGCCCGGGCCGCGCTCACCACGGCGAACGCCAACCTCACCAAGGCCCAGGCAGGCGTCACCACGACGACCACCGAGCCGCTGCCCGGGGCCACACCCCCGGCGAGCGGCGGCAGCGGTTCCGGTGGGGGCCGCGGGGCGGGCGGGAGCAGTACGCCCGCCCCGCAGACCACCACCATCACCACCACCAAGGTCGACGACGCGGCCGTCGCCCAGGCCCAGCAGCAGGTCGCCACCGCGCAGACCACCCTCACCAACGCCCAGGCGGCGCTGGCCGGGACGACGCTCACCGCCTCGGTGGACGGCACGGTCGCCTCGATCTCGGCGAAGGTTGGGGACACGGTGGGCGCCACGGCCTCCGGCTCGTCCTCCTCCTCCACCGCCAAGTCCACCGGCAGCAGCGCGAGTTCGGGATCGCCCAGCGGCTTCATCGTGCTGACCAACCCGACCGGGATGCAGGTCACCGCCAACTTCTCCGAGCTGGACTCGCTCAAGTTGAAGAAGGGCGAGGCCGCCACCGTCACGCTGAACGCCCAGTCCGACACCAAGCTCAACGCGACCGTCCTGTCGGTCAGTTCGCTGCCGTCGAGCTCCTCCTCCGGGGGCGCGGCCGGTGGCTCGGCCGTCCAGTACGCGGCCACCCTGCAGCTCAGCGGGGACACCAGCGCGCTGCGCACCGGTCTCAGTGCGACCGTCCAGGTGATCACCGGCGAGGCGGACAACGCGCTCTCGCTGCCGACCTCGGCGCTGTCCGGCACCGGCAGCTCGCGGACCGCCACGGTGGTGCACGAGGGCGGGGCCACCGAGCGGGTCGACGTCGGTGTGGGCGTCGAGGGGGACAGCACCGTGCAGGTGGTCTCCGGGCTCAAGGAGGGCGACAAGGTCCAACTCCCCACCACCAGTGGCAACAACGGCTTCCCGAACGGCTCCTTCCCGGGCCTGGGCGGCGGCGGTGGCGGCGGTGGCCGGGGCGGCAACGGCGGCGCGGTCGGCATCCCGGGCGGGACCGGCGGCGGTGCCGGCGGTGCGGGTGGCGGCGCCGGCCGCGGCGGTAAGGGCTGAGCATGCAGCACGTCATCGACAGGCGCGTCCCCGCGAAACCCGTGCCGGTGATCCGGATCAGCCGGCTCACCAAGTCGTACGGGCACGGCGACGCCACCGTGCACGCCCTGCGCGGCCCGTCCCGGCCCGGGACGGACGAACCGGCCGGCGTCGACCTGGACATCGAACAGGGCGACTACGTCGCCGTGATGGGCAGTTCGGGCTCCGGCAAGTCCACCCTGATGAACATCCTCGGCTGCCTCGACATCCCCACCTCAGGCCGCTACCTGCTGGACGGCACCGACGTCGGCCACCTCGACGAGCAGCAGCTCGCTCTGGTCCGCAACCGCAAGATCGGCTTCGTCTTCCAGTCCTTCAACCTGGTGCCGCGCACCACCGCCCTCGCCCAGGTCGAGCTGCCGCTCGCCTACGCGGGCGTCCGGGCGGCGGAGCGCCGCCGACGGGCGATGGCCGCGCTGTCCCTGGTCGGCCTCGGCGAGCGGGCCGGGCACAAGCCCAACCAGCTCTCCGGCGGCCAGCAGCAGCGCGTCGCGGTGGCCCGGGCGCTGGTCACGGCGCCCGCGATGCTGCTCGCCGACGAACCCACCGGCAACCTGGACAGCCGCTCCACGGAGGAGGTGCTGGGCCTGATCGACGGGCTCAACGCCACCGGCCGTACGGTCGTGCTGATCACCCACGAGGACGAGGTCGCCCAGCACGCCAAGCGGGTGCTGCGCCTGGTCGACGGGCAGATCGTCAGCGACGTCCGGCAGGCGCCGGTCGACGGGCCCCCGCCCGCGCTGCGCCGGACGGGAGTGCCGGCGTGATCCTCTGGCAAACGCTCCGCTTCGCGGTCGGCGGCCTGGCCGCCAACAAGGTGCGCTCCGCGCTCACCATGCTCGGGGTGCTGATCGGCGTCGCCTCGGTGATCCTGCTGCTCGCGGTCGGCAACGGTTCCTCCCAGGCGGTGAAGGACTCGATCACCTCGCTCGGCGCCAACTCCCTGACGGTCAGCGCCGGTTCGGCGGCCGGCGGGTCGCGGGCCACCTCCTCGGTGAAGAAGCTGACGGTCGCCGACGCCAAGGCGCTGGCGAGCGCCACGGACTCGTCGGCGATCAAGTCCGTCGCTCCGGTGGTCACGACGAGCGCGACGGCGCTGTACGGGAACATCTCGTACAGCCCGGGCTCGGTCGTGGGCACGTACCCCGCGTACTTCGAGACCTCCAACCAGAAGGTCGCGCACGGCGACTACTTCACCGCCGACGACGTGCTCGGCTCGCGCAAGGTCGCGGTGCTCGGCGCCACGACGGCCAAGCAGCTCTTCGACACCGAGGACCCGGTCGGGAAGAAGATCGTGCTCGGCGGGACGCCGTTCACGGTGGTGGGCGTGCTGGCCGCCAAGGGCGGCAGCGGGTTCACCGACCCGGACGACGTGGTGATCGCTCCGCTGCCGACCGTGCAGAACGCGTTCACCGGATTCGGGGCGGTCAACCAGATCCTGGTGCAGGCCGCGTCCGCCGACACCACGACGGCGGCGCAGTCGGAGATCACCCGGGTGCTGCTCGGGACGCACGCGATCACCGACCCGACCAAGGCCGACTTCCGGATCACCAACCAGGCGTCGCTCCTGACGGCGCGGGAGAGCACGACCAAGACCTTCACCGTGCTGCTCGGCGCGGTGGCGGCGATCTCGCTGCTGGTCGGCGGGATCGGCATCACCAACATCATGCTGGTGACGGTGACCGAGCGGACCAGGGAGATCGGCATCCGCAAGGCGCTCGGCGCCCCTCGGGCCGTCATCCTCGGGCAGTTCCTGACCGAATCGACGCTGCTGTCGGTGATCGGGGCCGGGTTGGGCGTGGCGGCGGGGATCGTCGGCTCGCACTTCAGCATCGTCGGCATCAAGCCGGTGGTCATCCCCGAGTCCGTCCTGGGCGCCTTCGGCATCGCCGTCGCCATCGGACTGTTCTTCGGCAGCTACCCCGCCAACCGGGCCGCCTCGCTGCGGCCGATCGACGCCCTCCGGCACGAGTAGGAGCACTTCTTCGATGGAGCACGACGAACAGGTCGCCCTGCTGGCCACCCCGCCGGACGCGCGGGACGTCTCCGCGGAGCTGGCGGCGCCGCCGAGGCGGAAGCTGCCGTGGCTGTCGCTCGTCCTCGCGGGCGGTGTGATCGCCACGGGGGCGTTCGCGGGCGGGGTCTGGTACCAGCAGGGGCAGGGCGGTTCCAGCGGTGCCAAGCCCTCGGCGCGGGCCGCTTCGGCGGCCGGGCCGGCGGCGGGCTCGGCGGCGGGCGGTTACGGGCAGGGCGGCTACGGGCAGGGCGGCGGGCGCCGGGGCGGGCAGGGGCAGGGTCAGGGCGGTCAGGGCGGTGGTCAGGGCGGATTCGCGCGCGGCACCGTCAAGGCCGTCGACGGCTCGACGGTGTACCTGACCGACGCCAACGGCAACACGATCAAGGTGACGACGGGGGACTCGACCAAGGTCCAGCTCAACAAGCAGGGCAAGGTCGCCGACCTCCAGCCCGGCCAGAGCGTGACCGTGGTCGGGACGCCCGACTCCAGCGGCGGGTACAACGCCACCCAGCTCGTCGAGGGCGCCGCTACCGGCGGCTTCGGCGGCGGTGGTGGTGGAGGTGGCGGTGGCGGCGGCTTCGGTGGAGGCGCGCCCAAGAGCCCGTCCGGCGGCTGACCCGGAACCGTCGGACGACCGCTTCGCCCCGCTGGACCCATCCAGCGGGGCGAAGCCCTGCCGCGGGCCTGAACCGCAGGCAGCACCCACGAGGCCCTCGCCCTGGGGCCTGGGGTGGGTCCAGCCCCACCCCAGGTGTGGGGCCAGACCCGTGTCGCGTCTTCCGCCGCCTCCGTAGATTCGTTCTCACCACGACACGGAGGACAGAACAATGGCGACCACGGCGACCGCGAACCTCGGCAACTCCGGTACCGACGAGGCCTTTTCGACCGCGAAGAAGTGCCTCACGCTCTTCGGCGCGATCGGTGTGATCACCCTCGCGACCGTTGCCGTGATGGCGGCCACCGGGCACGCGACCACCCCGTTCATGTGGATCCGCGGGATCATCTTCCCCGCCCTCGCCCCGGTGCTCCTGCGGATCACCGCCCGCGCGGCCGGCGGCGACTACAAGGCCTTCGACCGGATCCGGACCATCTCCACCGTGATGCCGCTCGCCGTCCTCGGCGTCGACCTCATCCCCGGGATCTGCCCGGCCTGGTACGCCGTCCTCCAGGGCCTCTCCGCCCTGGCGGTCCTGCCCATCGCCTTCCTCACCCGCACCAAGGCCATGGCCACCGCCTTCCCCAAGCCGTGACCCCCGAGCCCCGCGCGGGGACCCCGCTGCCCCTCGGTGGACGAGCTCACCACCCAGGGGCTGCCCTTCCAGCGCCGCTTCGGTTTCACCGACGCAGGCCACAAGCACGGCCGTTGGATCGACACCGTCCTGATGCAACGCCCCGTCGGCTGATCCGAACCCGGGGTGTCAGAGCTCCGATCAGGACTCGCCGGTGCCGGACTCACGAACGGCCCGCTCCCAGAGGTCCAGCCCGGCCCGGAGCAGTTCGCGCACGGCCGCGGTCTCCTCGTCCGTCCAGGCGCCCCCGTTGTTGTCCTCGCCCCCGCCCTGGCCGGCGGTCGGATCGAGGGCGTCACCAGGTCAGCCGTGCAGGGGCTCCGGTGGTCTCGCGACGCCACCCGCCGCCTTGCACTGGAAGTCGGCCCGGCCGAATTCCTGTGTCGACTCTTCGCTCGATGCTCGAACGCTTCGACCGCTGGGAAAGATCCTCAATTCCAGGTCGGGAATATCTGCGGTGCGGCGTGGACAGGGGTCGGGGGGCCGCCCTAGCGTCGTCGGCAGCAGATGGGGAAGTGCCCGACCTGAGAAGGGGTCAGCATGGCCGAGCAGCCGCAACTGACAAGGCTCACCGGCAAGTTCGACGGTCCGACCTGTGATGACGACGACTGCCCCAATGTGTATGCCACCGACCGTGAGACCTTCGTGGTCCAGGGTGACCACTTCGCGGGCCTGAAGGTGCCGGCCGGGGAGTCTGCCGTCGAGATCCCGCGGCAGGTCCTGGAGGAGGCCGTCCGTGCTCTTGGATGGTGAGCAGTGGAGGGCGCACTTCGACCGGTACCGGCGTGAAGCGTTCCGCCTCGAAGTACAGCCCACCTACACGATGCCCAAGGAGGCCGAGAGCCTTTCCCGCTTCCTTCGCGGGGAGCCGAAGCCGGTCGATCACAACACCGCGTGGCACCAACGCGTGCGTGGCTTCGTCGCTTCGGGGCGTGCGATCGGGCGGGTCCGGGTGGTCCGTCGGCCCCTGACGGATTACCAGCGGTACCAGTTCGCTTGGGGGATCCCCGGGAACATCGAGGCAGGTGAGGACATTCGAATCCTGGATGCGACGGACCGGGATTTCGGGCTGCCGGACCGGGACTGGTGGCTGTTCGACGAGTCCTCGGCGGTCCACCTCAATTTTCGCCCGGACGGGACCCAGATCAATCGGGAGCTGGTCACCGGCGACATGCGACAGTACCAGGAGTGGAAGGGAATCGCCCTCGATCATTCCGTGCCCTTCGCCGAGTACCTGAAAGAGCATGGGTGATCCTCGATCCCGACCAGCTCGGCAGATCGAAGTCGGATCTGGCCGAAACGCTGAGAAGGCTCCGCCTGGAGGCCGGTCTCACAGGAGACCGGCTTTCGGTGCGTTGTGGCATGTCCCAGAGCAAGATCAGCAAGATCGAGACCGGAAGGGTGACTCCGAGCCTGGTCGACGTGGAGCTCATCCTCAGGGCGCTCGACGTGCCTGTCGCCGTCCTCCAGGAGGTTTCCGCGCTGGCGCGAACCGCGAACACCGAGTGGCAGGGCAAGCGCGCTTCCTGGCGGCGAGGCGTCGAGAAGCGTCAGGCCGAACTGCTGTCGCTGGAGAGAGACGCGACAGAGTTGCGGTACTTCCTGCCGGCGATGATCACCGGCCTGCTGGCGACGCCCGAGTACATCCGGGCGAGCCTGAGTCATTCTCCGGGCGACAGGGCGGTCGTCACGAGCCGGAAGCTGGAGCGCCAAATGGTGCTCCATGACGAATCGAAGTCGTTCACTTTCCTGCTGACGGAACAGGCGGTGAACTGGGCTCTGGTTCCTCCCCTGGAAATGGCTGTTCAAATAGACCGCCTGGTGTCACTTTCCCGTCTTCGGGCGGTTCGGATCGGCGTGATCCCGTACGGAACACCTCTCGCCCGTGGTCCGATGAACACCTTCACGATGTACGACGACCGCCTCGTCACCATGGAGTCGTTCACTGGGCGGATGGTGTTCCGGGATTCGCGAGACCTACTGCACTATCGTGAGATCTTCGCGGCGTTCGAGGCCTGTGCGCTATTCGGTGACCCCGCCCGGGTCCAGCTGTGCGAATGGGCGGGGCGTTATCGGGAGGAATCCAGAGATCTTTAGTCAGTATCGGGAATATTGGTGAACGGCTGCCCGGAATTCTCGTAACGTGCTCCTTGCTGGTCGGAGAATTCATTCGCTGGAGGGAATGCAGATGGGAAAGCACGGCGGAGGATCGGGCGGGGACGGCCCGGGTAAGGCCGGTGGGGGCAGCGGCGGCGGGCACTCCGGCAAGCCGGACACCGCGCCGCACGACGGACAGCGGGACGCCCCGCCCAAGAATCTGCCCAAGCCGTCGAAGCCACACCGGTACCGGCTGGACAGCGGGCCTGCTGTCCCGCCAGGTCGGCGCGGAGAACGTGACCAGCGTCGAGCTGGATCCGGACCTCGCACGCCGGGCCCGGCACCGGCTGCATGCCGCTGGCCTGCGGTCCACGGTGATCGCCGGTGACGGCACACTCGGCCATCCCGAGGGCGCCCCGTTCGACCGGGTGCACTTCACTGCGGCCGTCCAGCGGCTTCCGTCGGCGATCATCGACCAGACGGCCCCCGGTGGGGTCATCCTGGTGCCGTACGGCACGCCGTTCTGCAACGGCGCGCTGCTGCGCCTCACCGTGGCCGAGGACGGGCAGTCGGCGAGCGGCCCGTTCGTCGAGGACGTCTCGTTCATGTGGGTACGTGACCAGCGCCCCGACAGCGGCGAGTTCGACATCGGGGACATCCGGCGCGGCGCATCCGGGATCGACCCGGCTGCCGTGGCCGAGCAGACCCATGCCGCGTTCGCCATCGGGCTGCGGATGCCGGACCTGTTCCGCCAGGACGTATGGGCCGGCTACGACCGGTTCGGCACCGGCCGGGCAGAGGTCTGGGACGGCACCTCCTATGCCCACTGCCGCTTCGCCGACTGGGCCGGCCCGCACGCCGTGTCGCAGTCCGGCCCACGGAGCCTGTGGGACGAGGTCACGGCGGCGCACGGCTGGTGGGTCGGTCACGGCAAGCCTGACCTCACCCGGCTGGGTATGACCGTGACCGTGTCCGGCGAACACCACCCGTGGTTGGACGAGCCGGGCAACGTCCTCCACTGACCCCGATCGGGCGGGCCGACTGCTCGCGGATGAGGGGGTTCACGGGCCGGCCGCGCGCGCTGCGGCCGGCCCGCTGGACGAAGTGTGAGTTCATGTAGGAGATCGCATCGAGGCTCTGGCGGGTGATCAGGGGACGATGCAGTGGCGGAGGTTCTGGTTCTGGCACTCGAGTTCATGGTCGGCGTGACCGGCATCGTCCGTCACGAGGACGGGCGGGCATGACGGACGGCCGGGGTGCGGCCGCCTCCCCTGGTAGGGGGAGGGGGCCGGGCCGTGGGGACGATGTGTCGGCCGCGCCCGTGCCGGGACCGTGGAGGCATGAAGACGACCGTCCTCCGCCCCGCCGCCTACGCTGCCGCCGTCTGGGCCGCCGCGTTCTCCCTCGTCCACCTCTACTGGCTGTTCGGCGGTCGGATCGGCCTGCCTTCCGGGTTGTCGGTCACGGGGAACACCCCGCTGCTGATCATCGACATCCTCGCGATCCCGGGGTGTGCCGTTGCGGCGGTGGTCGCGTTGGCGATCGTCCGGCCGTGGGGTGGGCGGCTGTCGGCCCGGCTGCTCGGGGCCGTGCTGTGGGGCATCACGGCCGTCCTGCTGGTGCACTCGCTGCCGTCCGTGCCGGACTGGCTGGCGCTCGCCACCGGCTCCCGGACGACGGCCGACTTCGACGCGATGGGGCGGTTCGCGACGCTGCTCTACGAGCCCTTCTTCCTGGTCGGCGGGCTGCTGTTCGGCCTCGCCACCCTCGGCCGTCGCCGGGGCTGAGGGGGCACGCGCAGCTGGTGATCACTCATGGGGCCACGTCGGCTGGGTCCGCCGGCCGGGTGCCTGCGCCATAGGACCAGTCTTGGCCCCTTGGTTTCTGACATAGGAAAAGCTACGTTGCGTTCATCCCTCTGCTCGCGGACTCGTGGCAGGAGAATCCTATTTTCGCAGCTAGATTGCCGAGGGTCATCGCCATAGACCCGCCGGGGATGCAACGAGCTGGGCCGCCTTTCGTTGCAATGGATTGACTGTGGGCGCTATCTTGGGCGGAGGGCGCAGACCACCGATCCCCGAAGGAGGCCGCGATGCCGGGCGGCAGGCTCACCCAGCAGGAACGCCAGCAGATCGCGCTGGGCCTGGCCGACGGCCTCGCGTACGCGGAGATCGCCAGGCGGCTCGACCGGCCGACCTCGACCGTCACCCGCGAGGTGATGCGCAACGGCGGCCCCGCCACCTACCGCGCCGACCTCGCCCACCGCGCCACCGGGCACCGCGCCCAGCGCCGGCGGCAGGCCGCGCCCCAGGGGCCGAGCACCACCCCGCAGCCGCACGGCCGGGACGCCGAGGCGGTGCACGCCTATGAGGAGGTGTTCACCTCCGTCCTGATGCAGTCCGGCATGCCCCGGATGACGTCCCGGGTGCTGGCCTGCCTCTACATCACCGACGCGGGCAGCCTCACCGCCGCCGAGCTGGTCGAGCGCCTCCAGGTCAGCCCGGCGACCATCTCCAAGTCGATCGCCTTCCTGGAGAGCCAGGGCATGGTGACCCGGGTGCGCGACGAGCGGCGCCGCGAGCGCTACTTCGTGGACGACGACATCTGGTACCGCTCGATGATGGTCAGCGCCCAGGCCACCGCCCAACTCGTCGACACCGCCCGGGAGGGCGTCGGCATCCTCGGCAGCGGGACCCCGGCGGGCAACCGGCTGGAGAACATCGCCCGCTTCCTGGACTTCGTCTCCGAGTCGATCGCCCGTGCCGCCGAGCAGGGTCGCGAGGTGCTGCACGCGAAGCCGTTGGGCGGGGAGGCGGCGGAGAACGCCGAGTGAGCGGCGGCCCCGGCCCGGGCCTCAGTACCCGATGGCCTCGCGCAGCAACAGCACGGTGCCCCGGGAGAAGAGGGTCGGCGCGTTGAGGACCAGCAGCTGGTTGACGGCGCTCGGTTGGCCGTAGGCGGCCCGCGAGCGGGTGTCCTCCAGTGGGAGCACGTGCTCCTCCAACCGCCGCAGGGCGGTCGGCAGGTCGGGGACCACTTTCTGGGCGCCGACGACCCAGATCGCCTCCCCCGCGCCGCCGGCGTTGCCGGGCAGCTGGCTGCCGCTGGCCGAGGCGATCACCAGGGAGCCGGTCTCGGTGAGCGCGGCGACGCTGCCGACGGCGACGTCGGGGGCGGCGAGCAGGTGCCGGATGCCGTCCGCCTCGGTGCTCCGGTCCATCGCCGTCACCCGGGACCTGACGGACCGGCAGCGACTGCCGTCGTTGAGGTCCTCGTCGATGCCGGACAGCCGGAGCGTCTCGCTGGCCGCGGTGAGGACGGCGGCGTCCGGCCGGACCAGTTCCCGGACCCGGGCCCGGGCCGCGGCGGCGTCGTCCAGGAGCTCGACGGTGAAGCCCCGCGCCGCGAGGGCGGCGGCCGCCCGCTCCAGGCGTTCCGCGTCCGCGGGGGCGTCGAAGCCCGCACCCGCCGCCGCGCCCCCGCCCGGTCGGTGGCCGTCGCGCATCGTCACCGCATCGGTGAACTCGGCTTGCGGGGCCTGGATCTCGACCAGGTCGGTGGTGCTCCGGAAGTCGTTCACGGTGGTTCTCCTTCGTACCGTTCGGTTGCGTCTGCCGGGTACGACCGAACGGCACGCCGGAACGTGAGGTGCCGGGGCGGCTGTCACATTCCGCTGCGCTGTGCAGTCGTAGGAGTGACGGAACGGACCGGAGGCGGGTGGGGCCATGGACGTGAACGTGAACGGGGACGTGGACGTGGACGGGGACGCGGGCGGGGAGATGGACGTGAACGTGGACGCGGGCGGGGAGATGGGCGACGACGACCTGAGCGTGATCATGAGCGAGCGGCGACGGCTGACCAACCTGGCGTACCGGATGCTCGGCTCCCTCGCCGACGCCGAGGACGTCGTGCAGGAGACCTGCGCCCGCTGGTACGCGATGCCGGCGGAGCGGCGGCAGGCCGTCGCCTCGCCCGCCGGCTGGCTGACCACCGTCGCCAGCCGGATCTGCCTCGCCCAGCTCGGCTCCGCCCGCGCCCGGCGGGAGCGCTACGTGGGCGAGTGGCTGCCCGAGCCGCTGCCCGGACACCGGGAGGGGGCCGACGGCGCGGCGGCGGACCCGGCGAACCCGGCGGACCCGGCGGACCGGATCACCCTCGACGAGTCGGTGAACATGGCCTTCCTCGTCGTCCTGGAGACCATGACGCCCGCCGAGCGGGTGGCGTTCATCCTCCACGACGTCTTCCAGTACCCGTTCGCCGAGGTGGCCGCCGTCGTCGGCCGCTCGGCGGCGGCCTGCCGACAGCTGGCCGCCTCGGCCCGCCGCCGGATCCGCGCGGCGCAGGCGCCGGTGGCGCCGACGGGCGTGCAGGCGGGTCTCGTCCGGGAGTTCAAGCGGGCCTGGGAGGCGAAGGACGTCAGGTCGCTGATGGACCTGCTCGACCCGGAGGCCACCGTGATCGCCGACGGCGGGGGCCTGGCCGGCGCCCTGTTGGAGCCGCTCGTCGGCAGCGAGCGGATCGCCCGCGCCTACGCCGGCTCCGCCGGGCTCGTCGGCGGCCGGACGCTGCGGGAGCGCACCGTCAACGGCCTGCCGGGCCTGGTCGCCGAGCAGGACGGCGTCACCGACACGGTGATCGCCTTCCGGACCACCGGGCACCGGATCTCCCACATCTGGGTGGTGCGCAACCCGGAGAAGCTCCGCCCGTGGCAGGGGTGACGCGGGTCACGTCCGGGGGTGTCACACGGCGCCCGGCTACCTGGTCCTAGAGAACGACAACAGCAAGGAAGCACCGAAACCGAGGAGCACACCGTGGAAGCCCGACTGAACCCCTTCGCCAACCCGGTGATGACCAAGTTCTCCAAGCACCTGATCGCCGCGAACAAGCAGCTCGCCGACTCGTCGCTGCCGTACGCGACCCAGGAGTTGGTGCGGCTGCGCGCCAGCCAGATCAACGGCTGCGGGTTCTGCGTCGACATGCACTTCAAGGACGCCGTGCACGCGGGGGAGGAGGCGACCAGGCTGAACCTGGTGGCGGCCTGGCGCGAGGCCACCGTCTTCACCGACGCCGAGCGGGCCGCCCTGGAGCTGGCGGAGCAGGGCAGCCGGCTGGCCGACGGGGGCGGGGTGACGGACGAGGCGTGGGAGAACGCGGCGAAGCACTACGACGAGGAGCAGCTCGCGGCGCTGGTCTGCGTCATCGCGCTGATCAACGCCTTCAACCGGGGCAACGTCATGATCCGCCAGCCCGCCGGCGACTACCGGCCGGGGCAGTTCGGCCAGCACTGAGCGGGGCCCGCGCGGGCGGTCGGACGGCACTCCGTCCGGCCGCCCGCCGTCCTCTGGGGTCGCCGGGGCCGCTGGGGGCGGGCGAGGGCGGGCGGGGGCGTGACCGGCCCGTACGCACACCACCGAGCCCCGCCCCTGGGGGCTTGTCGCCGCAAAACCGACCGTTAAGGTGTTAATCCAACATTCATCCATGCCGCGTAGCCTCCGGGGGCTAGCCTCATGCTGAACGTCATCGTCCGACCGGGAGGCGAAACCCCCGTGCAAGGCACTGTCACCACACCGGGCGGCCCCGCCGTGGCCGGGGGCCAGGGCGAGGCCTTCCTCCTCGTCGTGGACGACGAGCCGAACATCCGCGAACTGCTCGCAGCCTCGCTGCGGTTCTCCGGATTCCGGGTCGCCTCCGCCGCGAGCGGGACGGAAGCGCTGGAGCTGATCGCCGTCGAACGTCCGGACCTGGTGGTCCTCGACGTGATGCTGCCCGACCTCGACGGCTTCACCGTCGTCGAGAAGCTGCGCGAGCGCACCAACCGGGGCCAGATAGCCGGGCCCGCGCACGGACACCCGGGCGACCACCTGCCGGTGCTGTTCCTCACCGCCAAGGACGGCGTCGGCGACAAGGTGCAGGGCCTGGCCGCGGGCGCCGACGACTACGTCACCAAGCCGTTCAGCCTGGAGGAGCTGATCGCCCGGATCCGGGCGATCCTGCGCCGGGCCGGCGGCCCCGCCGAGGACGGGCGCCTGCTGGTGGCCGACCTCAGCCTCGACCCGGTCGCCCACGAGGTGACCAGGGCCGGCACCCCGGTCGCGCTCTCCCCGACCGAGTTCAAGCTGCTGCACTACCTGATGGCCAACGTCGGCCGGGTGGTGTCCAAGGCGCAGATCCTCGACCACGTCTGGGCCTACGACTTCGGCGGCGACCTCTCCATCGTCGAGTCGTACATCTCCTACCTGCGCCGCAAGCTCGACTCCGGCCCGGCGCACGGCCCCAAGCTGATCCACACCGTGCGCGGCATCGGCTACGCGCTGCGTCGCCCCCCGCAGGGCTGACCGGTCCCGGCCGTGTTCACCCGCTTCACCTCCCGGTTGTCCCTGCGCGCCCGGCTCCTGGTCCTCGCCCTCGTGCTGGTGACCACCGGGCTCGTGGTCAGCGACACCTTCGTGCTGGGCGCCGTCCGGGCCCAGCTGGTGGAGCAGCTGGACGAGCAACTCCAGCGCTACGGCGTGCCGTTGTCCCGCAAGGCGCCGATGCAGGTGAGCACCCCGGGCAGCAGCAAGCCGGTCCTCTCGGGGCGCCGGATCAGCCTGCCCAGCCAGTACCTGGTGCAGTGGCTGTCCGCGGACGGCAAGGTCCAGAACTCGCTCCGCCAGCCCGTCTCGGACAGCGACCCGGCTCCCCAACTCGGCGGCCTGGACCCGACCCGGACCGCTCCGGACTCCCCCTTCGACCTGCCCGACCAGCGCGGCCACCACAGCTGGCGGGTCCTGGTGCTGCCGATCCAGGCCCCGCGCACGCCGACCCCCGGGCCCGGCGTGTTCGCCTCCCCGGTCGGCACCCCGACCTACGTCATGGTCGCCGTCTCCCGCGAGGACGTCGACGCCACCACCGCCCGCCTCGGCACCTCCTTCCTGGCCATCGGCGGCGGCGTCCTGCTGCTCATCGCCGCGCTCGGCTTCTTCGCCGTCCGGGCCGGACTGCGGCCGCTGCGGCGGATCGAGGAGGGCGCCGCCCGGATCGCGGCCGGCGAACTGTCGCACCGGATGCCGGAACTCTCCCCCGGCACCGAGGTCGGACGGCTGTCCGTCGCGCTCAACGGCATGCTCACCCAGATCGAGGCGGCCTTCGCGGCCCGCGCCGAGTCCGAGGCCCGGATGCGGCGCTTCGTCGCCGACGCCTCGCACGAACTGCGCACCCCGCTGGCCGGCATCCGTGGCTTCGCCGAGCTGTACCGGATGGGCGCGCTGCCCACCGGGGCGGACGTCACCCGGACCATGAGCCGGATCGAGAGCGAGGCCGTCCGGATGGGCACCCTGGTCGAGGACCTGCTGGTGCTCGCCCGGCTCGACGAGGAACGCCCGCTCGACCTCGCCCCGATGGACCTGCGCACCCTCGCCGCCGACGCCCTGCACGACCTCACCGCGCTCGACCCCAGCCGCCCGGTCGCCCTCACCGGCCCGGCCGGCAGCGGCGCGCCCGGCGCGGCGCCCGTCCTCGGCGACGAGGCGCGGCTGCGGCAGGTGGTCACCAACCTGGTCGGCAACGCCGTCAAGCACACCCCGCCCGGCACCCCGGTGCGGATCGGGGTCGGCGGCGGCGCCGACGGGGTCTGCCTGCTGGAGGTCGCCGACGCCGGGCCGGGCCTCACCGAGGAGCAGGCCCAGCGGGTCTTCGACCGCTTCTACCGGGTCGACGCCTCCCGAAGCCGTGACAACGGCGGCGGCGGCGGACTCGGCCTCGCCATCGCCACCGCCCTCACCCGCGCCCACGGCGGCACCCTCACCCTGGACACCGCCCCGGGCGCGGGCGCCACCTTCCGGGTCGAACTGCCCGCCGACGGCGACCGCGCTTCCTGAGTCACCGTCGCCTCGTCGCCTCGTCGAGTCGTCGAGTCGTCGCCTCGTCGATTCCGCTGCGAACCCAGCAATTCCGGCGTTCCCTTCACTGCCGGAAACCGGCATGGAGAGTAAAGAATCCGTATGCCTATGATCGGCGCTGTCCGAGCGTCAGAGGGCGCTCGGACAAGGGCATTTGCCGTCCTTTCCGACCCGAAAGGGGTCATTGTGCATTTCCGCCGTTCGCTGGTTTCGGCCGCCCTCGTAGCAGCCGTGATCTCGCCCGCAGCCATGCTCTCCGCGGCACCCGCGTTCGCGGAGTCGGCTCCGGCGGCGCAGGCCCAGAACGACACCGGTTCGATCGCGGCCCTGGAGAAGGCCGCCGCCGACGCGGCCAAGGCCTACCAGAAGGCCAAGGCGACCCAGGCCGACATCGCCGCCAAGCTCGAGTCCTTCGACCCGGCGCCCTACCTCGCCAAGCACCGCGAGGCGCAGGCCGCCGCCAAGAAGGCCACCGAGGCCCGGACCGCCGCCGAGGACGACCTCCACAAGGCCATGTCCGTCTACGACAAGGCCTCGGACGCCGAGCGCGAGAAGGCCCGGCAGGACCTGCTGAAGGCGATGGACAAGGCCAACGCCGCCATCGCCGCCGAGCAGCAGGCCCAGACTGCCGCCGCGGCCGCCGGCACGGCCGCGGACGACGCCAGGGTCGACCTCTTCCGCAGGATCAACGAGGCCAACAAGGCGGTCGACGCCGCCCTCGCCGCGAAGAACGACGCCGACAAGGCCCTCGCCGACGCCAGGGCCGCGGCCGAGAAGCCGACCGACAAGCCGACCGACAAGCCGACGGACAAGCCGGCTGAGAAGCCGACCGACAAGCCCGCCGGGAAGCCCGCCGGGAAGCCCGCCGACCAGGGCGCCCAGCAGCCCGGTACCGTCACCCCGGTCACCGACACCACCTCGACCACCGACAAGTCGGCCGCGGCGTCCACCACTTCGACCACTTCGACCACTTCGACCACTTCGGCCACGCAGACGACGACCGCCAACACCGGTACGACGCCCGCCGCCATCACCGGCTCGGCCACCGAGCTCGCCGAGACCGGCTCCAACCCGGCCACCCCGTACCTCGCCCTCGGCGCGGCCACCGCCATCAGCCTCGGCGCCGCCGCCCTCTACGTCTCGCGCCGCAAGGGCACCCGCCCCACCTCCTGACCCACCCGGTTCGCGCCCGCTCGGGAGGAGGCCGCGAACCCGCCGCACCCCGAACCGCAGGGCAGGCCCCCTCCCGGCCCGCCCTGCGGTTTCGCGTTTCCGCACCCCAAACGCCCCGTTCGGGTGAACCGGAAGGCGTTCACCCGCTCGGCCCTCCGGTCGTGTGCGACCGTGCAGCCGTCGCTTGTGCGGGCTCGCACGGGCTGATCACACTGGACGGGAAAAGAGGTGTCTCGTGAGCGCGTTAGTTACCGAGGTGGCCGTCGTGAACCTGGACCAGGTGCTGTGGCAAGCGTGGAAGTCCATGGATGTGCCCGAGGGCTTCCGCGCGGAGATCATCGAGGGGACGATCACCTTGTCACCCACTGGCGGAGCTCGTCATTTCACTGTCAACAGGCGGCTGGGCAGGGCTCTCCACGACTTTCTGAGCGGCACCGGCTACGGGCCGGCGCAGGACGGCAACGTGATTGCCGATCTGAAGGTGTTCATCCCGGACGTCTTCGTGGCGCCCGAGGACGTCGACGAGATCGAGCATCCGGAGGGCTTGGGGGTGCTGGCTTCGGGTGTGCCGATGGTGGTCGAGACCGTTTCGCCGGGCGCCGAGGCACGCAAGCGCGACCACGTCCTCAAACGTCGCGCGTACGCCCGTGCCGGTATTCCGGTGTACGTGATCATCGACGACTACGACGAGGGCGGCGTCGTGACCGTCCTGACCAGCCCTGACCCCGGCCGCCGGGAGTACGCCTCGTCGGTCCGTGTCCCGTACGGCAAGGAGGCCGTGATCCCCGAGGGCCCCGCCAAGGGCTTCGTGATCGGCCCCGACATCACCGGAGAGCCCCGTGGTTGACCAGACGTCCGTCTCCTTCAAGCGGGACCTCTCCGAGTGGCGGATCGCCCTCGTCGCCTGGCGGTTGCTGATCCTCCAGGCAGCGGATCCGGCGGTGGGGGCGGGGATGCACGAGCACTCCACCTACCGGGCGCACCCGTGGCGGCGGATCGAGCACACCCTGGGGAGCGGGCGGCGGCTGTTCTACCAGGACGCGGACACCCTGCGCCGCGAGGTCGCCCGGCTGAACCGGGCGCACAAGCGGATCCGCGGCGAGATGCCGGACGGCCGGGCGTACGACGCCCGGGACCCGGCGACCAGGGTGTGGGTGCTGCTGACGCTGTTCGAGTGCGTGGCCGCCATGCGGCGGCTCGGCGGCGACCCGTACGACGCCGACCAACTGGAGCTGGCCTACCGGGAGTTCGGGGAGGCGATCGCGGCCTTCGAGCTGCCGGAGGAGGAACTCCCGAAGACCGCCGCCGACCTGCCCGGCTACTTCGCCCGGTACACCGCCGAGAAGCTGGAGTTCACCGAGGCCGCCCGCTACCTCCTGGAGGACGTCCTGCGCGAGGCGCCCCGCCCGCGCCGGCTGTGGTTCCTCGGGGACGCCGGGTGGCGGGTGCTGCGGGTCGTCGTCGCCGCGGCGATCCGGGAGCTCACGGTGGCCGACCTGCCGCCGACCGTGCGGGAGCGGCTCGGCCTGGTCCGGACCCGGCAGGGTGCCCTGCTGTCGGTGCTGCTGCACCGTGGCGCCGGGATCGTCGTGCCGCGCCTCCCGGAGCGGATGCGCTACCGCTCCCCGGAGGAGCGGGTGGCCCCGCCGCGCCGACTGCGGCCGCAGCGCCGGGACGCGCGCGGCTCCCGGGTGGACCGGTTCTTCCGCGAGGTGCTCGATCAGACCGGGGACGGCGTGATCACCGTGCACGACCTGCGGGCGATGGCCCACAACGTGTGCTGGCAGCTGGAGTTGGACGAGGCCGCGGAGGCCCGGGTGTACGCGGCCTTCGACGGGTGGTGGGAGCAGCTGCGGGCGGCGATGGACGCCGACGGGGACGGCGAGGTGAGCCGGGAGGAGTTCGTGGCGGCGACCCTGGCGGGCTGCGACCGGGACGGGGCCTACCTGGAGCGGGGACTGCTGCCCGCCCTGCGGGCGGTGTTCACCGCGGCCGACACCGACGGCAGTGGCTTCCTGGAGTTCGACGAGTACCGCGCGGTGTTCGGCGGCCCGCGGGTGCACCCGGCCGAGCTGTCGCACGGGTTCCGCCAGTTGGACACGGACGGGGACGGGCGGATCACGGTGGAGGAGTTCGTGGGGGGCTTCACCGAGTTCTTCACCGCCCGGGCCGACTCCACCTCGGGTGCCCAGCTCCTCGGCCGCCCGTAGCCGAGAGGGCGGCCCCTAGCACGCCCCGCTCGCGACCGCGAGCGGGGCGTACCGCTGTCAAGCGCCGGTTCGGCCAAGAGCGACGCGCCGTCCGCCCACTCGTTCGTTGCCCCGGCCCCGGCCGGTCCGCAGACTGTGCGCACCGCCTTCGCACACCGTGACGCACCGCACAGGAGTGTCAACCCCACCCCACCTGCCGTTCGCTCGTAAGGATGGTGGATACTGTGCTTGTGAACGTGTTCACGTTCACAAGCGGACAAGCTTGCACGGGTGTGCGACGGTCTACGGCTATAGATGAAGTTTGTCCGGAACACGCCCTGGAAAAGGGCCGGTTGGGAGAGAGGGCGACGTGGAACTGGCAATCGCTCACGAGACGATCGCGCGATGGCAATTCGGAGTCACCACCGTCTACCACTTCCTCTTCGTACCGCTCACCATCAGCCTGGCCGCGATCGTGGCCGGGCTGGAGACCGCCTGGGTGCGTACGAACAAGGAGAAGTACTTCCACGCGACGAAGTTCTGGGGAAAGCTCTTCCTCATCAACATCGCGATGGGCGTCGTCACCGGAATCGTCCAGGAATTCCAGTTCGGCATGAACTGGTCCGACTACTCCCGCTTCGTCGGTGACGTCTTCGGCGCCCCGCTCGCGATGGAGGCGCTGATCGCCTTCTTCTTCGAGTCCACCTTCATCGGCCTGTGGATCTTCGGCTGGGACAAGCTGCCGAAGAAGATCCACTGCGCCTGCATGTGGATGGTCGCCCTGGGCACCGTGCTCTCCGCCTACTTCATCCTGGCCGCCAACTCCTGGATGCAGCACCCGGTCGGCTACGCGATCGACCCGGTCACCGGCAAGGCGCAGCTCACCGACATCGCCAAGGTGCTGTTCCAGAACACCACCCTCACCGTCGTCTTCCACACCCTGACCGCCGCCTTCCTCACCGGCGCCGCCTTCATGGTCGGCATCTCCTCCTTCCACCTCTGGAAGGCCAAGCGCAAGCCAGAGGGCGTCGACCCCAAGAAGACCGCCGTGATGCGCACCTCGCTGCGGCTCGGCCTGGTCCTCGCCGTGGTCTTCGGCGCCGGCACCGCGCTCAGCGGCGACACCCTCGGCAAGGTCATGTTCGAGCAGCAGCCGATGAAGATGGCCGCCGCCGAGGCGCTCTGGGACACCCAGTCGCCCGCGCCGTTCTCGATCTTCGCGGTCGGCGACGTCAGCAAGGGCCACAACTCGGTCGAGCTGGAGGTCCCCGGGATACTCTCCTTCCTCGCCCACAACGACTTCAGCTCCTCCGTGCCCGGCATCAACGACACCGCGGCCGCCGAGGCCGCCGCGCACGGCGGCGACCCCAAGAGCTACATCCCGAGCGTCTTCGTGACGTACTGGGGCTTCCGGTTCATGATCGGCTTCGGGATGACCTCCTTCGTCGCCGCCCTGATCGGCCTCTGGACCACCCGCCGGAAGTTCCTGCTGCGCCCCGAGTTCCGCACCGGCGACACCGAGGTGCCCCGGCTGATGCTCACGCCGTCCCGGGAGATGGGCCCGCTGCTCACCAGGTGGAGCTGGCGGATCGGCATCCTGACCATGGGCTTCCCGCTGATCGCCAACAGCTTCGGCTGGATCTTCACCGAGATGGGCCGCCAGCCCTGGGCCGTCTTCGGCCTGATGACCACCGCGAGCGCCGTCTCCCCGAACGTGAGTGTCGGCACCCAGATCGGCGCGCTGGCCACCTTCACCACGCTGTACGCGATCCTCGCCGTCGTCGAGGTCCGGCTGCTGGTCAAGTACGCCAAGGCCGGCCCGGTGGTGACCGAGCAGCCCCCGGCCAAGGACCCGACGCTGCGCGGCCCGTCCGCGGACGAGGACGCCGACAAGCCGCTCGCCTTCGCGTACTGACGTGCACCCCAGGGGATTTGAGGATCTGACATGCAACTCCACGACGTCTGGTTCGTGCTGATCGCGGTCCTGTGGATCGGCTACTTCTTCCTGGAGGGCTTCGACTTCGGGATCGGCGTCCTCACCAAGCCGCTCGCCCGCGACACCGCCGAGCGGCGGGTGCTGATCAACACCATCGGCCCGGTCTGGGACGGCAACGAGGTCTGGCTGCTGACCGCCGGCGGCGCCACCTTCGCCGCCTTCCCGGACTGGTACGCGACCCTGTTCAGCGGCTTCTACATCCCGCTGCTGGCCATCCTGGTCTGCCTGATCGTCCGCGGCGTGGCCTTCGAGTACCGGGCCAAGCGCGACGGCGCCCGGTGGCAGCGCAACTGGGAGGAGGCCATCTTCTGGACCTCCCTCCTCCCCGCCTTCCTGTGGGGCGTGGTCTTCGCCAACATCGTCCGCGGCGTGGACATCGACGCGCAGAAGAACTACGTCGGCGGCCTCGCCGACCTGCTCAGCCCGTACGCGCTGCTCGGCGGGCTGGTGACGCTCACCCTGTTCACCTTCCACGGCGCGGTGTTCGCGGCGCTCAAGACCGTCGGCGAGATCCGCGAGCGGGCCCGCCGGGCCGCCCGGTACGCGGGCCTGGCCGCCGCCGTCCTCGCCCTCGCCTTCCTGGTCTGGACCCAGGCGGACAGCGGCAACGGACGCAGCCTCGCCGCCCTGGTGGTCGCCGTGCTGGCCCTGGTCGGCGCCCTGGCGGCCAACCAACTCGGCCGTGAGGGCTGGGCGTTCGTCCTCTCCGGGGCGACCGTCGTGGCCGCCGTGGCGATGCTCTTCCTGGCGCTGTTCCCGAACGTCATGCCGTCCACGCTCAACCCGGACTGGAGCCTGACCGTGACCAACGCGGCCTCCTCGCCGTACACGCTCAAGCTGATGACCGTCGTGGCCGCCGTGTTCACCCCGCTGGTGCTGCTCTACCAGGGCTGGACCTACTGGGTGTTCCGCAAGCGGATCGGGGTCCAGCACATCCCCGGCCACCAGGCCGGCCAGCAGCCCGCCGCCCCGCTCGACCAGGCCTGACGCCGTGCAGCCGGTCGACCCGCGCCTGCTCGCGCACGCCCGTACCACCCGGGCCTTCCTCGCCGGATCCGTGCTCCTCGGCGGGGCGGGCGCGGCCCTGGTGGTCGCCCAGGCGGGCCTGATCGCCGAGATCGTGGTCCGTGCCTTCCAGCGCGGGGCCGGCCTGGGCGAACTGACCACCCCGCTGGTCCTGCTCGCCCTGACCGCCGTCGGCCGGGGGCTGGTCGGCTGGCTCACCGAACTCACCGCGCACCGCACCGTCGCCCGGGTGAAGTCCACCCTGCGGCGCCGGCTGCTCGACCATGCCACCGCGCTCGGCCCGTCCTACCTGGCGGGCCGGCGCACCGGCGAACTCACCACCCTCGCCACCCGAGGCATCGACGCCCTCGACGACTACTTCGCCCGCTACCTGCCGCAGCTCGCGCTCGCCGTGGTCGTGCCGGTGATCGTGCTGCTGCGGATCGTCGGCGCCGACCTCACCTCCGCCGCGATCATCGCCGGGACACTGCCGCTCATCCCGCTGTTCATGGTGCTGATCGGGATGGCCACCCAGTCCCGGATGGACCGGCAGTGGAACACCCTGGCCCGGCTCTCCCACCACTTCCTGGACGTGGTCGCCGGCCTGCCCACCCTCAAGGTGTTCAACCGGGCCCGCACCCAGGCCGCCACCATCGCCCGGATCACCGCCGACTACCGCAGGGCCACCCTGCGCACCCTGCGGATCGCCTTCATCTCCTCCTTCGCCCTGGAACTGCTCTCCACCCTGTCCGTCGCCCTGGTCGCGGTCACCGTCGGCTTCCGGCTGGTCGACGGCACCCTGGACCTGGAGACCGGGCTGCTGATCCTGGTCCTCGCCCCCGAGGTGTACTTCCCGATCCGCCAGGTCGGCGCGCTCTACCACTCCAGCGTGGAGGGGCTCACCGCCGCCGACGAGATCTTCCGGGTGCTGGAGACCCCGCTGCCCGCCGCCGGCACCCGCCCCGCCCCCGACCTCACCGGCGCCGTGATCACCGCCGAGGGCCTGACCGTACGCCACCCCGGCCGCGCCCGGCCCGCCCTGGACGGCGCCGCACTCACCCTGCGCCCCGGCTCCAGCACCGCCCTCACCGGGCCCAGCGGAGCCGGCAAGTCCACCCTGCTGGCCGTCCTGCTCGGCCTCACCGCCCCCGAGGCCGGCCGCGTCCTGATCACCGCCGCCGACGGCAGCACCCACGACCTCGCCGAACTGGAGCCGGACAGCTGGCGGCGGCAGATCGCCTGGGTGCCCCAACGCCCCCACCTGTTCGCCGGGACGATCGCCGACAACCTGCGGCTGCACCGGCCCGAGGCCCCCGACGAGCAGCTGTGGACGGCGCTGCGGGCCGCCCACGCGCTCGACTTCGTCACCGACCTGGACGCCGAACTGGGGGAGGACGGCGCCGGGCTCTCGGCCGGCCAGCGCCAGCGCCTCGCCCTCGCCCGGGTGCTGCTCGCCGACGACCGGCCGCTGGTGCTCCTCGACGAGCCCACCGCCCACCTGGACGGCGACTCCGAGGCGGCCGTCGTGGCCGCCGTCCGGACCCTCGCCGAGGACCCGGCGCGCACCGTGCTGGTGGTCGCCCACCGGCCGGCGCTGCTGGCCGTCGCCGAGCAGCGGATCCGGCTGGCCGGCCCCGCCGCCGTCGAGGCCGAGCTCCCGGGCCCGGTCGAGCCGCTCACCCACACCGGCCGGCCCACCCCCGCCCCCGCCGTGCCCGAGGAGCCCGAGGCCGAGCCCGCCGCCCCCCGGCTGGCGCTGTCCGTGCTGCTCGGCGCGCTCGCCCTGGGCAGCGCCGTCGCCCTGATGGCCACCTCCGGCTACCTCATCTCCCGGGCCTCCCAACTGCCCCCGGTGCTCCACCTGATGATGGCCGTCACCTCCGTCCGGGCCTTCGGCATCGGCCGCAGCGTCTTCCGCTACGCCGAACGGCTGGTCTCCCACGACGCGGTGCTGCGCACCCTCGGCACCCTGCGGGCCGCCGTCTACCGCCGGCTGACCGTGCTCGCCCCCGCCGGGCTGCCCGCCTTCCGGCGCGGCGACCTGCTCTCCCGGCTGGTCGCCGACGTCGACGCGATCCAGGACCACCACCTGCGCTGGCGGCTGCCCGCCGCCGTCGCGGCCGTGGTCGCGCTCGCCTCGGCCGTCGCGATGGGCGCCTTCCTGCCCGCCGCCGGGCTGGTGCTCGGCCTCGGACTGCTGCTCGCCGGGGTGCTGGTGCCCGCGCTGACCGCCCGCTGGTCGGCCGGCGCCGAGCGGCGCCAGGCCCCTGCCCGCGGCCGCCTGGCCACCGCCGTGGTGGACGGCCTCACCGGCACCGCCGAACTCACCGTGGCCGGCGCGCTGCCCGCCCGGCTGGCCGCCGTCCGCAGCGCCGACGCGGCCCTGACCGGCCTCGCCGCCCGCTCCGCCGCCACCACCGCGCTCGGCACCGGGCTGATCGCCCTGCTCACCGGGCTGACCGTGGCCGCCGCGGCCGCCGTCGGCATCCAGGGGGTGCGCGACGGCGCGCTGGCCCCGGTCTGCCTGGCCGTCGTGGTGCTCACCCCGCTGGCCGCCTTCGAGGCCGTCACCGGGATGCCGCTCGCCGTCCAGGCCCGCCAGCGCAGCCGCGCCGCCCGGGCCCGGCTGGACGAGGTGCTGACCGCGCCGCCGGTGGTGACGGAACCCGCCGAACCGGCCGCGCTGCCGGCGCAGCCGCTGCCCGTCGCGGTGCGCGGGCTGACCGTACGCCACCCCGGACAGGCCGTGGACGCGCTCACCGGCGTCGACCTCGACCTCACGCCCGGCCGCCGGATCGCCGTGGTCGGCCCCTCCGGCTCCGGCAAGACCACCCTCGCCCAGGCGCTGCTGCGCTTCCTGGAGCCCGGTGCCGGGTCCGTCACCTTCGCCGCCGGTCGTCCACAGGCTGTGGACAGCCGCGCGCTCGCGGGCGAGGACGTCCGCCGGGTGATCGGCCTCTGCGCCCAGGACGCCCACGTCTTCGACAGCTCGCTGCGCGAGAACCTGCGGCTCGCCCGCCCCGACGCGGAGGAGGCGGAGCTGCGCGCCGCCCTCGCCGCCGCCCGCCTGCTGGACTGGACCGAGGGCCTCCCGGAGGGCCTGGACACCATGGTCGGCGAGCACGGCGCCCGCCTCTCCGGCGGCCAGCGCCAGCGCCTCGCGCTCGCCCGGGCGCTGCTCGCCGACTTCCCCGTGCTGGTTCTGGACGAGCCCGCCGAGCACCTCGACCTGCCCACCGCCGACGCCCTCACCGCCGACCTGCTGGCCGCCACCGCGGGCCGCACCACCGTGCTGATCACCCACCGGCTGGCCGGACTGGACGACACCACCGTGGACGAGGTGCTGGTGCTGGAGGCCGGCCGGGTGGCCGAGCGCGGCCGCTGGTCCGAGCTGCTCGCCGATCCGGACGGGCGGCTGCACGCGCTGCGGCGTCGGGAGCGGGAGGCGGACGGACTGCTGGAGCCGGTGGGGCCGCTGGACGCCGTGGCGCCGTCGGAGGTGGTGGGGCCGCTGGAGACGGTGGCGCCGCTGGAGGCCGTGGGGCACTGATGGCCGCATCGTCCCTCGGCTGAAAACCGTACAAAAGTAGGCTTTCTCCATGGACCCCACGCCGGATCTCCCCGAGGCCGCCCCCGAGCCCACCCCCCACCGGGTGCCCGAGATCGCCTCGCTCGGGCTGGACACCCTGGTCACCGAGGTCGCGGAACGGCTGCAGTCCGCCGCCGCCGTCACCGACCGGATGCAGCGCCTGCTGGAGGCGGTGGTCTCCATCGGGGCCGGACTCGACCTGCACGCCACCCTGCACCGGATCGCCACCGGCGCCGCCGAACTCGTCGACGCCCGGTACGCGGCCCTCGGCGTGATCGCCCCCGGCGGGCACGGTCTGGCCGACTTCATCCACGTCGGCATCGACGACGGCACCGCCGCCGAGATCGGCGAACTGCCCACCGGTCGAGGCATCCTCGGCGCGCTCATCGACCGCCCCGAACCGCTGCGGCTCGCCGACCTCGGCGCCGACCCGCGCTCCTCCGGCTTCCCGCCGCACCACCCGCAGATGAAGACCTTCCTGGGCGTGCCGATCCGGGTCCGCGAGGAGGTCTTCGGCAACCTCTACCTCACCGAGAAGAAGGGCGGCGGCGCCTTCACCCCCGAGGACGAACAGGTCGTGCACGCGCTCGCCGCGGCCGCCGGGGTCGCCATCGAGAACTCCCGGCTGTACGAGGAGGGCCGCCGCCGGGAACGCTGGATCGCCGGTGCCGCGGCCGTCACCACCGCGCTGCTCTCCACCGAGCAGGCCGAGGGCGCGCTCACCGTTGCCGCCGAACAGGTACGGGAGTTGGCGGGCGCCGCGCTCGGCATGATCCTGCTGCCCACCGGTCCGGCCGGCCCGCCCGGCTCCTCGGCGGACGGGGACGGGCAGATGCGGGTCGCCCACGCCTCCGGCGAGGCCGCCGAGTTCGTCCGCGGCGAACTGCTGCCCAAGGACAGCTTCGCCGCCCAGCTGCTGGAGGGCGACAGCGTCCACCTCGACGACATGTCCAGCGACCCCACCGTGGTGATGCGGCTCGCCCGCAGCTTCGGCCCGTCCCTGGCCGTGCCCATGGTCGCCGCCGGGCGGGTGCTCGGCGGACTCTGCGTCTGGCGCTCGCGCGGCGCCCTGCCCTTCACCGACTCCGAGAAGCAGCTCGCCGAGACCTTCGCCTCCCAGGCCGCGCTCGCCCTGCGGCTCGCCGAGGGCCAGCGCGACCAGCAGCGGCTGGCCGTCTTCCAGGACCGCGACCGGATCGCCCGCGACCTCCACGACCTCGTCATCCAACGGCTGTTCGCCACCGGGATGATGCTGGAGAGCGCCGCCCGCCGGTCCGTCGTCCCCGAGGTCAAGGTGGGCATCGGCAGGGCGGTCGACGAACTGGACGCCACCATCCAGGAGGTCCGCACCACCATCTACGCGCTCCAGCACGACAACCACGGCGACGCCCCCGACACCCTGCGCACCCGGGTCCTGCGTGAGGCCAGCCAGGCCGCCGCCGCCCTCGGCTTCAAGCCCTCGGTGAGTTTCGTCGGCCCGGTCGAGAGCCTGGTCGGGGAGAACACCGGCCGTCAACTCCTGGCGGCCCTGCGCGAGATGCTCTCCAACACGGCCCGGCACGCCCGTGCCTCCCGGGTCGGCGTCGAGGTCGACGCGACCGTCCACCTGGACGACGCCGGACGGCCCGTCGGCGGTGACCCCGAGTCGCTGGACCGGGGCGGGCGGCCCGGCGTGCTGCTGACCGTCACCGACGACGGCGTCGGCATCCCCCAGGGCGGCCGGCGCAGCGGACTGCTCAACCTCACCCGGCGCGCCGAGGCCCTCGGCGGCGCCGCCTGGCACGAGCGCGGCCCCTACCGGAAAGGCGCCGTGGTCCGCTGGACGGCCCGGCTCTGACCGTTCCGGCACCGACCGGTGAAAGCTGAACGAGGGAGAACTTCCCGACCAACGGGGCAAGTTGTGAACGTTCTGGGCTTTCGGCGGTTCCGTGTGCACACATAGCTTGGCACCGTCCCGGAGGGGACGGTGCCGATCAGAACCACTGGACGGAGGGGGCAGTGGACGGTTCCGGCCGCGGTCACACCGCAGCAGGGGCGAGCCGAGGGGGGTTCCGGACCGAGCGTGCACCGGACGGGCGCTACCGCTGGCAGCTGAAGGCACCCAACGGCCGGGTGGTGGCGATCACCGCCGCGCTCTTCGAGACGCCCGGCGAGGCCGAGCGGGGCTTCGACGGACTGCGGGCCGGCGCCGACGGACTGACCGCGCGGATCACCCATGTCCGCGACGGACTCGGCTGGATCTGGGTCGTCCCCGGCACGCGCAGCCTGCCCGAGGTGCGCTCCAGCCGCGCGTACGAACGGTATGCGACGTGCCAGAACGCCTTCCGTCGCTTCGTGGTGCTGCTCGCCAAGCAGCCGCCGCGCGAGCCGGCGGTCCACGAGCCGCCGGTCCGCCAGGCGCCCGGCCGTGACGGGTCCGGCCGCGAGGGAACCGTCCGTGACGCGCCTGTCCGTGACGGGTCCGCGCGTGAACTCCCCGGGAGAGCAGTGTCGTTGAGACGCCCCGATGGCAGCTGAGCGGCGCGGACCGCGGCTGCTGATCGTGCCCGCGGCCGACCGCTGCGTGGGCTGGGCGCTGCGCGCCGCCAACGGGCGGCCGCTCGGCGTCGGCGTGCGGACGTACCGCAGCGAGGAGGAACTCGCCGACGCGGTGCGCGAACTGATCATCGAACGGGCCGCCCTGCGCTGCTCCACCGTCCAGGCGGAAGGCCGCCAGTGGGTCTGGTCCGCCCACCTGCCGGTGCGCACCACCCGGCCGGGCGCGGCCCCCGCCGTCCCGGTCGCCCGGAGCGCCCGCGGCTACCTGCGGCGCGACCAGTGCCAGGCGGGCGTCGAGGGCTTCCTGGCCGGACTCCAGTGGGTCGGGCAGGAGTGGCGACGGTCCGGCCGTGACGGCCGCTGGCCGCTGTAGCTCTCGGTCCGCTCCGTTCCAGGCCGGTCCGTTCCAGGCCGCTCCGTTTTAGGCCGTTCCGCTTCGTGCTGTCCCGGTGAAGCGCAGGTTTCCGGCAACACCCCGAGCCGCCTCCTGGAGAAGAACGTCGACCGGTTTCGCAGCCCCTGTTCCGCCCCTGTCACATCCGGGTTGACCAGTGTCTAAACCTCGTCGAACCGATGAGTCGACATTCCCCGCCCGGCCCCGACGGCCCTTCCGACGGAACCTCCCGGACGGACAGGATCGGCACTGCCGGAGCGGCCGCAGCAGACACGGCCCCCGGCCCCGGACTCCCCCCGGAGCACGGGTTCACGCGATGGACGTCTCTCCCTCGGAGGAAGAGGAACATGCGTAAGACCGCTGCCAAGCTGCTCACCGTCGCCGCCCTGGCGACCTCCCTGGTCACCGTCGTCAGCGGCTCGGCCCTGGCCGACCCGACCGTCACCCCGGCCGCCCAGGACATCGTCGGCGTCGGCTCGGACACCACCCAGGCCGTGCTGAACCAGTTCTCCACCGACTACAACGCCTACCTGGGCGCCGGCTCCACCCAGCCGCACCTGTACAGCTGGGACGCGACCGGTTCCTCGCCGATCACCACCAAGACCGGCGCGACCTCGATCGCCCGCCCGAACGGCTCCGGCGCCGGCATCTCGGCCCTCAAGAACAACACCAGCGCGACCGTGGACTTCGCCCGTTCCTCGCGCGGCCCGCAGTCGACCGACCCGAACACCTTCGACTTCGTCGCCTACGCGACGGACGCGGTGTCCTGGGCCGCGCCGAACAACGGTGACGCGCCGGCCGACCTGACGACGCAGAACCTCAAGGACATCTTCAACTGCAACATCACCACCTGGGACCAGATCGACCCCAGCCTGCCCAGCAACACCATCAAGCCCTACCTGCCGCAGGCCAACTCCGGCACCCGGTCGTTCTTCCTCTCCGCGCTCGGCATCACCACCATCAAGCCGTGCGTCACCGAGGGCGTCCAGGAGAACCAGGGCAGCGACACCGCCCTGTCCGACCCCGACGCGCTGGTCCCCTACTCCGTCGCCCACTACATCGGCCAGGTGTACTACGGCCGGGGCAGCGGCTCCGACGTCCAGGGCCCGCTGACCATCCGCAGCATCGACAACACCGCGCCGGTCGACACCACCAACAAGGTGATCAGCAGCGACTTCGCCGCCACCTCCTACGCCCGCACCGTCTACAACGTGGTCCGTGACGCGGAGTGGAAGGCGACCGACGCCCACGGCGCCGCGCTGCGCAACATCTTCGGCACCACCGGCTGGGTCTGCACCAACGCCACCGCGAAGGCGGACCTCAAGAGCTTCGGCTTCCTGCCGCTCAACGCCGGTGCCTGCGGCAGCACCATCCACTCCTGATCCACTCCTGATCACTCCCCGCACGATCCGACGGCCACGGGCCCGCCGCCCGTGGCCGTCGGCCGTCGGTCGTCAGGAGCCGGCGGCGTGGCCGCCCCTTGACCACCGGTCACCACCGCACCGTCCCACCTCTCCCAGGGAGTTCGACATGGCAAGAACCGGCGTCCGTCTCGCCGCCACCGGGACCGCCGTGGTCCTCGCAATCACCGGATTCTGCGGTGTGGCCGCGGCCGACACCACGGCCACCACCACCGCGCCCACCGGCAGCGCCGTGGTCACGGTCGACCAGCAGTTCCTGGCCAAGAGCCTGCTCGGCGGCATCGCCGTCGTCCCGTTGACGCCGGCCACGGCGGACGTCACGAACAACGTGGTGACCAGCACCTTCCCGGTGACGGGTGGCGTCGCCAACATCCCGTCGTTCTCCGGCCAGGTGCAGCTCGGCGGCGGACTGCTCTTCGTCAACCTGACCAACGGCAAGACCGTCACCTTCAAGCAGCTCGGCTTCAAGGTCCGTGACTGGAACGTCTCGGCGGTCCCGAACGGCGCCACCGCGCCGGTGGCCCTGCTGGACCCGCTGGGCGACACCCAGGTCGGCCGCACCGGCACCACCCAGACGCTCTCGGCGTCCGACCTGCAGCTGGACGCGGCCGGCGCGCAGTACCTCGACGGCGCGCTGGGCACCACGTACTTCACGGGCGGCCAGTCGCTCGGCTCCTTCGCGCTGACCTACACCCCCGGCAGCTGATCCGGCTCCTTCCCGGACGCCCCCGGTGATGCCGGACGATCTCGGTGATGCCAGTGATCTCGGACGTCCACGGTGATCCCGGGTGCCCAGCGGGCCCGCTCCTCGGCGCGGGCCCGCTCCTGTGCAAGGGGAGCGCCCAACTCCGTACCAGGGGCGCCGCGTTGTGTTCTCGTACATCCTGTCGACCGGATCCGGACACGTCCGGCTGGCCGAATGGGTGGGTACTGGGGGTGCCCGGCCGTCGGCATGCCCGATCCCACCTTGCGCCGCGTGCTGGGCGGCGCGGATCCGCACGGAGGTGCCCGCCATGAGAATCCGATTGCCCGACCGGAGGGATCCGGGGAGATGGCGCCGCCGACTTCCGGCGATCGCGCTGGTGTGGTCGGTGGTGGTGGCGCTGGGCGTGGTGCCGATCGGCCTGGGCGCCGGACCGCAGGCGGTGGCGGAGTCCTCCACCGTGACCGTCCCGGGGCCCAAGGTGCTCGACCCGGTGACCGGGACGCGCGGCAGGGCCGGGAAGATCACGGTCTCGCAGACGAAGAACCTGGTCAACCAGGTGGTGCAGGTCTCCTGGAGCGGCTTCACCCCGACCAAGACCACCAGCGGCCAACAGGTCACCCTGGCGCGGGTCGGCGAGGCCAAGTACCTCTACCCCGTGCGGATCTACGAGTGCCGCGGCACCACTCCGAAGGTGACCGACTGCTACAACAGCTCGCTGTACGGCGGTGACGCGAAGGCGGGCTTCCAACAGACCCTGCCGCCCGGGTCGAGCACCGCGCCCGACTTCCCGAGCAACATGGCGATCGCACCGACCGGTGCGGACGGCACCGGTGCCGCGAACATCGAGCTCTACACCCAGGCCCAGGCCCCGACGCTCGGCTGCGACGACACCCACCCGTGCTCCCTCGTGGTGGAGGCGAACTACGGCGGCGACAGCCTCGGCCGGACCACCCCGACGGCCTCCGTCGACTGCCTGAACCACTCGCTGGACAGCTCGAGTTCGCTCGCGAGCGACGCGGCGCTGTTCAGCTACGCGGCCAACGGCATGTCGAGCGGTGAGCAGTGCGCGTGGGAGAACGGCATCGTGATCCCGCTGTCCTTCGCGCCGGTGGCCCAGGCCTGTGCGTCGCAGAACGGTTCGTTCGACGCGGAGGGCCTGGAGATGTTCAACCGGGCCATGCAGCAGTGGCGCGCGGGCCTGTGCCTGAGCGATTCGCCGCTGGCGGTCCGGTACGTGTCGGCCGGCGGTGAGCCGCAGGCCCGTTCGCGCTTCCTCGGCGGGTCGACGGACGTGGCGCTGACCGCCCGGGCGGACGGTTCACCACCGGCCCGGCCCTATGTGTACGCGCCGCTGGCGACCTCGGGCATCTCGGTGGTGTTCTCGGTGGACGACCAGGACACGGGACGGCAGATCCGCGACATGAAGCTCGACGCGCGGCTGATGGCCAAGCTGCTCACCCAGTCCTACGCGCCCCGCGGCGGCGTGGTCACCTCGGTGAAGGGCAATCCGACCTGCCTGTTCGCGGATCCCGAGTTCCTCCAGCTGAACCAGCTGCCGGCGACCTCGGGGCTCAAGTGGCCCAGGTTCTGCGACATGTTCGACTTCAGTCCGACCGTGGTGGGCGGGACGACCGACCTGACGTACCAGCTGACCTCGTGGATCGCCTCGGACCCGGACGCCGCCCGCTTCCTGGACGGCGAGTCCGACCCGTGGGGCATGCACGTGAACACCTACTACCTCCGGCCGGCCTTCTCCGGCTACCCGGTCGACTCCTTCTCGCGGCAGGACTCCTCCGGGATCGTCGGCAGCAAGGTCGACGCCTACCAGCACCTGATGCAGTACGAGTGGAACCCGGTCACCAGCGGACTCGGCCAGGTCGCGCGAGGGTTCCTCCAGAACAAGGCGACCTGCGTCAACCCGGGCCTCAACGGCACCGGCGGGCACGACCAGTGCGCGCCGGTGGACGTCGGGCAGCGGATGCTGATCGCGATCATGGACACCGGCCAGGCCAAGGCCTACTCCCTCCCCGAGGCCCAGCTGCTCAACCCGGCCGGCGCCTTCGTCTCCCCGGGGACCACCGGCTTCCAGGCCGCCGTCGCCGACATGACCGTCGACGCCTCGACGGGCGTGCAGTCGCTGCCGTACGGGACCGCCGACACGGCGTACTCCCGCGACCAGCGGGCCTACCCGCTGACCACCGTGCAGTACGCGATGGTGCCGACCCAGGGCGTCCCGGCCGCCAAGGCCGCCGCGATCACCACCTTCCTGCGGACCACCACGACCAGCGGCCAGGTCTACGGCACCGAGCCGGGCCACCTGGCGCCGGGCTTCCTGGCGCTCACCAGCGCCCAGCGGGCCCAGGCGGCCGACGCCGCCACCCACGTGGAGGCGCAGGACGCCAAGCTGCCCGGCAACCAGGCCGCGCCGCCGAACCCGCCGGCCGTCACCCCCGGCGACGG
This sequence comes from Kitasatospora sp. NPDC098652, assembly GCF_044760155.1. NCBI lineage: Bacteria > Bacillati > Actinomycetota > Actinomycetes > Kitasatosporales > Streptomycetaceae > Kitasatospora > Kitasatospora sp. NPDC098652. The sequence goes on along the minus strand of NZ_JBIWAQ010000005.1, from coordinate 127,260 downwards.
GGGCACCGGTGGGGGAACCCCGGCGGAGGGCCCGGGCTCGGGCTCGGCGGGCGGCACCACCCCGGTCAGCGCCGGAACCGACAACGGCACGAGCGGTGGCGGCCTCGGTGGGGCCTCGACCGGTGGCCTCGGGGAGGGTGCCGCGACCACCGGGGGCGCCGCCGCGGCCGCGGCCGCCGCCGGGGGCAAGACCCCGGGCGCCTCGCCGAGCACGCCCGGCAAGTCGTTGAGCGCCGCGCCCGTCGCGGCCGGGACGCCGGCCGCGGACCGCTCCGGCACCGCCCGCCTGCTGCTTCCGATCGCGCTGATCGGCGGCCTGGTGCTGCTGGTCGGCGGGCCGGCGGCGCTGATCCTGGGCGGGACACCGGCCGGGGAGCGGACGCTGGCGGGGCTGCGGAGCGGCTGGTCGCGGCTGCGCCGTCGCCCCTGACGGCCGGGGCGCGCTCCAGCCGCCGTCCCACCGGCTGCCGTCGCGCCGGCTGCCGTCGCGCCGGCTGCCGTCGCGCCCCGCGTTGATCGTTGCCGCCCAGGGTGGCCGGAACGGATCCGGCCACCCTGGGGGGTCAACTCCGGCACTGAACTGGCTCGTTGGGGTCTCGTACACGCGTCCGACCCGGGGTGGACACCTCCGGATGGCCGAATGGGTACGCACCGGAACCGTGGTCCGACGCCAACTCGCCGTTCCCGTAACGACTTCGCGACACACCGCGCCGCCGAGCGCTGCCACGGCCGCCACGGCCACCCCAGCCACGTCGCGCCACCGTCCAGTCCGGGCGCCGCCCGGCCATCCGCATCCGAGCACGGAGAGCAGAGCATGACAGCCGCCGCCGAGCCCGCGGCCTCGTCCGCCGGGGCCCCGGGCAGACCTGACCGCGGAGCCGACCGCGGAGCCGACACCGACGTCCCGCGCACCATCACCGCCCCCGCGACCCCCGGCGACCGGGTGTTCCGCGGGGTGCTGCGGGTGGCCGGGCTCTCGGTGTTCGCGATCATGGGCCTGATCGCGTTCTTCCTGCTGCTGCGTGGCTCGGACGCGCTGCGCGCCGTGGGCTGGTCCTTCCTGACCGAGCAGAAGTGGCAGACCGCCGCGCACACCTTCGGCATCGCCGCCGTGCTGCCGAACGGTCTGCTGATCGCCGTGATCGCGCTGGTCATCGCCGTCCCGGTGGCGCTCTCCACGGCGATCTTCATCTCCGAGTACGCGCCGGTCCGGCTGCGGGCCTCGCTGGTCTCGCTGATCGACCTGATGGCGGCGATCCCGAGCATCATCTACGGCCTGTGGGGGCTGTTCTTCCTCCAGCCGCGGATCATCGGTTTCAGCCGCTGGCTCTCCAACCACCTCGGGGACGCGATCCCCTTCCTCAAGGTGCGCACCGGCGACATCGGGACCTCCTACACCTCCTCCACGTTCATCGCGGGCGTCGTCGTCTCGCTGATGATCATCCCGATCGTCACCTCGCTCAGCCGGGAGGTCTTCTCCCAGGCCCCGCAGGGCGAGCGGGAGGGCGCCTACGCGCTCGGCTCGACCCGGTGGGGGATGGTGCGCACGGTGGTGCTGCCGTTCGGCCGCGGCGGCGTGATCGGCGCGGTCATGCTGGGCTTCGGCCGGGCGATGGGCGAGACGATCGCGGTCGCGCTGATCATCTCCCCGAACTTCAAGGCCATCAGCCACATCCTGGAGAACGGCGCCAACTCGATCTCGGCGCTCATCGCGCTGCGCTTCGGCGAGTCGGACGCGCTCTCGCTCTCCGCGCTGATGGCGGCCGGCCTGGTGCTGTTCGCGCTGACCCTGCTGGTCAACGTGGCGGCCGGCTTCGTGATCAACCGGTCCCGCTCCGGGGCCTCGACCGCGGACTGAGGCGGCGCACGGACATGACCGGTCCCGCTGAGACCCCTGCCGCACTCCAGGCGGCGACGCCTGCCGCACCCCGGGCCGCGACCCCCGCCGGGCCCCCGGCCGAGACCCTGTCGAAGGGAACGACCCGATGACCACGCTCGACCTGCCTCCGGCCGCCGCCGCGCCGGGGCCCGCCGCGTCGGGGCCTGCCGTCCCGGGGCCCGCCGCGCCCGCGGCCGGTCCGGCGGAGCCGCGTCCGGAGAAGCGGGTGAAGCTCGGCGGCGTCACCCGCGAGGACGTGTTCACCGTGGCCGGCTCGACGATCGGCTCGCTGGCCCTGAACTGGACGCTGTACGAGCGGGTGCTGCCGTTCAGCGGCGCCTTCGGCTTCCTGGTCTGCTGGTACCTGCTCTTCCTGGCCGCCTACTTCACGCTCGGCCGGCTCCAGTGGGGCCCGCTGCTGGTGCGCGAGCGCCTGGTCTCCGTGGTGGCGTGGAGCGCCGGCCTGCTGGTGCTGGCGCTCATCGTCGACCAGGTCGGCTACCTGGCGGTGCGCGGCTTCGAGGCCGCCCAGCACCTCAACTTCTTCACCGAGTCGATGGAGCGCACCGCCGCGCTCTCCCCGATCACCTCCGGCGGCGCGCTGAACGCGATCGTCGGCTCGCTCGAACAGGTCGGCCTGGCCACCCTGTTCGCCGTACCGCTGGGCATCGCCGCGGCGATCTTCATGTCCGAGGTCGGCGGCCGGATGGCCAAGCCGGTGCGGACCCTGGTGGAGGCGATGACGGCACTGCCGTCGATCGTCGCCGGCCTGTTCGTGCTCGGCATCGTGATCCTGACGCTCGGCTTCGACAAGAGCGGCTTCGCGGCCTCGCTCGCCCTCACGGTGATGATGATGCCGATCGTCACCCGGGCCGCCGAGGTGGTCATCCGGCTGGTGCCCGGCACCCTGCGCGAGGCCTCGTACGCGCTGGGCGGCAGCCAGTGGCGGACGGTGTGGAACGTCGTCCTGCCGACCGCCCGGCCCGGCCTGGTCACGGCGGTCGTGCTCGGGGTGGCGCGCGGCATCGGGGAGACCTCGCCGGTGCTGCTGACCTCGGGCTTCACCCCGCAGTTCAACGCCGACCCGTTCCACGAGCACCAGGTGTCGCTGCCCCTGTACGTCTGGAACTACGTCAAGCAGCCCTACCCCGAGATGGTCGCCCGGGCCTTCGCGGCGGGGCTGACCCTGATGGCGCTGGTGCTGGTCCTCTTCGTCACGGCGCGGGTGCTCGGCGGCCGTCGCCCCGGTGAGCTGACCCGTGGTCAGCGGCGCCGGATCGACCGGGAGGCGCGGCGGGCCGAGAGCGCCGCCCGGGCCGCCCGGGCCGGGGCCCGACCGCCCGTCGCCCAACCGCCTGCCGTCCAACCGCCCGTTGCCCACCCGCCCGTCGCACTGCCCGGGAACAGCTGATGAACCGTCCGACCACCCTCCGTACCAGAGGAGTTCTCATGTCATGGGAGGCCGCAAGGCGCTCCGTGGCCCGTGTCCTGGCGTGCCTGTCCGCGCTGCTGCTCGCCGCGGGCACCCTGCTGTTCGGGCAGGCCGCACCGGCCTTCGCCGCCTCGGTCGCGCTGAGCGCCGACGGCTCCAGCTGGGCCGGCCCGGCCATCGACCAGTGGCGCCAGGACGTCGGGCCGCAGGGCATCCAGATCAGCTTCAACCCGGTGGGGTCGGCGGCCGGCCGGACCGCCTGGAGCAACGGGCAGGACGACTTCACCGCCTCGGACGTGCCGTTCCGCAGCACCGAGGACACCGGCCTCAACTCCGGTGCCCGCACCAGCGGTCAGGGCACCAGGGAGAACCCGGTCTACGGCTTCTCCTACGTACCGATCACCGCGGGCGGCACGACCTTCATGTACAACCTGGTGGTCGGTGGCAAGCAGGTCCGCGACCTCCGGCTGTCCCCGCAGACCATCGTGGACATCTTCACCAACAAGATCACCAACTGGAACGACCAGAAGATCACCGCCGACTACGGCAAGCCGCTGCCCAACCTGCCGATCACCCCGGTGGTCCGCTCGGACGGCTCCGGCGCCACCGCGCAGTTCACCCGCTGGATGGAGCACACCCACAAGGACCAGTGGGACGCCTACTGCTCCTCGGTCAACGGCACCACCTGCGGTGACTACACCGAGTTCTTCCCGCCGTCCGGCCGGATGGTCGCCCAGAACGGCTCCGACGTCGTCGCCGGCTACATCAAGGCCGCGGCCGGCCTGGGCACCATCGGCTACGACGAGTACGCCTTCGCCAAGCGCAGCAACTGGCCGGTCGTGAAGGTGCTCAACCAGGCCGGCTACTACTCGCTGCCGACCGCCTCCAACGTGGCCATCGCGCTCACCGCCGCCAAGATCCGCGGCGTGGACGACGACACCCCGGCGTCCGACCCGAACTACCTCCAGCAGAACCTCGACGGCGTCTACACCATGGACGACCCGCGCTCGTACCCGATCTCCAGCTACAGCTACGTGATCGTGCCGCGGGCCGGCGCCGCGCTGCCCCCGCCGGGCCGGTTCAACAACGACAAGGGCGCCGCGCTCAGCCGCTTCCTCGCCTACGTGCTCTGCGAGGGCCAGGGCGAGGCCGACGGCCTCGGCTACTCGCCGATCCCGCGCGGCCTGGTCAAGGGCGGGCTGCTGCAGACCAAGTCGATCCCCGGCAACGCCAGCCCGGTCAACCCGGACACCCTGGCCAACTGCGCCAACCCGACCTTCAACTCGGCCGGTGAGCTGACCGTCCTCAAGAACGCCCCGCAGCCGAGCCCCTGCGACAAGCAGGGCGCCCCGCTGGACTGCACCGTCCAGAACGGCCAGGCGGTCAAGGCCGGTTCGGGCGGCTCCGGTGGTTCCGGCGGTTCCGGTGGCACCGGCGGCGCGGCCGGCGGCTCCGGTGGAACGGGCGGCACCGGCCACGGCACCGGCGGGAACGGCGGCACCGGTGGCAGCGGTGACGCGGCCGGCACCGGCGGCGCCGCGGCCGCGGGCGGCGACCCGAACGCCGCCGCGGCCGGCGACCCCGCCGCGGGCGACGGCTCCGCCGACGTGGTCGACCCGCAGACCGGCCAGGTGGTCGCGCGCGGCCGGGGCGGCGCCACCGAGGTCGCGGCCAACGTGGTCGAGGTGAGCGGCCGGCCCGAGGACTGGACGCTGTCCTCGCTGACCGCCGTCGAGCTGCTCGCCGTCGTCCTCGTCCCGCCGCTGCTCGGCCGCCGGCTGCTGCGTCGGCGCAAGGGCTCGGGCGGTGCCTCGTGACGGCACCGGTCCTGGAGAAGCCGCTCGTCCTGCCGCCGCCCGCGGTCGGGGCGCCCCCGGCCCGGCCCGCCGCCGTCACCCCCGCCCGGCGCCGCTTCCTCCAGGGCGCCTGGGCGGCCAGTCTGGCGGCCGCGCTGGTGCTGGGCTTCGTCGGCTTCCTGTTCACGCTCTCGCACGTCCAGGAGCGGCACTACCAGTCGACGGCGTACAAGACCTTCCAGGACCAGCTGGCCCGGGCGGTCGCCCCGACCGGCGCGGCCGCCGACGGCGACCCGGTGGCGCTGGTGGACATCCCGGCGATCGGCCTGCACCAGGCCGTGGTGGTCGAGGGCACCACCGGCCGGGACCTGATGCGCGGCCCCGGCCACCGCCGGGACACCGCACTGCCCGGCCAGAGCGGGGTGGCGGTGCTGTTCGGGCGCGGCGCGACCTTCGGCGCGCCGTTCGCCCGGCTGACCGGGCTGCGGGTCGGCGACCGGATCGAAACCACCACCGGGCAGGGCAAGTTCACCTACGTGGTCAACGTGTACGGCGACGGCGACCACCCGATCACCGACCCGGCCCGCAACCGGCTGGTCCTGGTCACCGGTGACTCCGACTGGATCCCCGGCTCCACCGTGATGGTCGGCGCCCGGCTGGAGGGCGATCCGCAGCAGAACCCCGGCGGCCGCCCCGCCACCGTCGCCTACGACAAGGCGCTGGCCGCGGACAAGGGCGCGCTGGCCACGCTCCAGCTCTGGTCGCTCGCACTGCTCTGCGCGGTGACCGGGGCGCTGCTGCTGGCCCGGTACTGGCGCCGCTCGACCGCCTACCTGAGCGCCGCGCCGGTGGTCGGCGCCCTGCTCTGGGCGGTCTACGAGAACGCCGCCGCCCTGCTGCCCAACCTCTACTGACGCGCGCCCGGAGGACGTACCGATGACCGACACCGCCGACACGGCCGACACCGCTGACATCGCCGACAGCACGCACCAGCCGCACGACGCGGCGGTCGACCCGGCCGCCGACACCCTCACCCTCCCGCCGGTTCCGCCGGTCCCGCCGGCCCCGGCCCCTCAGGGCACCCTGGCCGAGGGCCCCGGCGGGGTGCTCGCCGGGCTGGAGACCCGGGACGTCTCCGCCTGGTTCGGTAGCCGCAAGGTGCTGGAGCGGGTCTCCCTGGCGATGCCGGCCGGCGAGGTCACCGCGCTAATCGGCCCGTCCGGCTGCGGCAAGTCCACCTATCTGCGGATCCTCAACCGGATGCACGAGATGGTGCGCGGCGCCGCCCTGGCCGGCGAGGTGCTGCTGGACGGGGACGACGTCTACCGGCCCGGCCGGCGCCCCGCCGAGGTGCGGCGCCGGATCGGCATGGTGTTCCAGCGGCCCAACCCGTTCCCGGCGATGTCCATCCAGGACAACGTCTCCAGCGGGCTCAAGCTGGCCGGGATCAAGGTCTCCAAGGAGGAGCGCCGGGACCTGGTGGAGACCAGCCTGCGCCGCGCCGGACTGTGGGACGAGGTGGCCACCCGGCTGCACGCCCCCGGCGGCTCCCTCTCCGGCGGCCAGCAGCAACGCCTGTGCATCGCACGGTCGTTGGCCGTCTCGCCGGACATCCTGCTGATGGACGAGCCGTGCTCCGCGCTCGACCCGACCTCCACCCGCCGGGTCGAGGAGACCATCGCCGAACTGCGCGGGCGGCTCACCATCGTGATCGTCACCCACAACATGCAGCAGGCCCAGCGGGTCTCCCAGCGCTGCGCGTTCTTCCTCGCCACCCACGACACCCCGGGCCGGATCGTCGAGGCGGGGCCGACCGAGCAGCTCTTCGGCAGCCCGCGCGACCAACGGACCTCCGACTACGTCAACGGCCGCTTCGGGTAACGGTGTTACCGGCCGGAGTCGGCGATCAGCCGCTCCAGCACCGCCGCGACGCCGTCCTCCTCGTTGCTCACCGTGTGCAGCGGCACCGCCGCCAGCACCTGCGGGTGCGCGTTGGCGACGGCGTACGCGGTGCCGGCCCAGGCCAGCATCTCCAGGTCGTTCGGCATGTCGCCGAAGGCCACCACCTCGGCCCGGTCGATGCCGTGCTCGGCGCACCAACGGGCCAGCGTGCTGGCCTTGGTGATGCCGGGCGCGCTGATCTCCAGCAGGGAGATCGGCGCGGAGCGGGTGATCTCCGCCAGGTGCCCGGCGGCCGTCCGGGCCTCGGCGAGGAAGGTGTCCGGGTCGAGGTCCGGATGCTTGGCCAGCAGCTTGAACAGGCCCCGCACCGGGCCGCCGTCCGCCAGCAGCTCCTCGGCCGGGCCGACCGCCCGCACCTCGTCGTCGCCCCACATCAGCACCTCGTACCCGGGCTCCCGGGCCCAGCCGTCCGCGTACTCGAAGGCGAAGGCGGTGCCGGGCAGCTTGGCCCGCAGCGCCTCGACCACGGCCAGCGAGGTCGGCGCCGACATCGGGAAGTACTCGATCAGCTCGCCGCCGCGCCGCACGTCCACGATCGCGCCGCCGTTGGAGCAGATCGCCACCCCGTGACCGCCGATGTGCGGGCTCACCTGCTGCATCCAGCGCGGCGGCCGGCCGGTCACGAACACCACCTGCACCCCGGCCGCCTCGGCCGCCGCCAGGGCCGCGGCGGTGCGATCGCTGACGGTACCGCCGGAGCACAGCAGGGTGCCGTCCAGGTCGGTGGCGATGAGGCGGGGAGCGGTGCGGGGTGAGGTCACCGGTCCATCTTCGCCCATCGCCGCCGCCCGGTCACCGCCCCGGCGCCGCCGTCGCCGGCCCCGGTGGCCCCTGACCGTAAGGACGGGTTCCGGCCCTTCCTGCGCCGCTTTCCGGCCGATCCGCCCCCGCCCGGGGTGTCGCGGCGGGCCGACGGGCAGGAACCCCCTGGTCACCCCGTCGGCAGGAAGAGCCATGCCCACTCGCCAGCTCCGTGACGAGCCGCCCCCGACCCTCCCTTCCCCGGATCCCCCCGCCGCCTCCCGCGAGCCGGTGCTGCTCGGCGAGGTGCTGTTCCACACCCTCGCCGAACTCGCCCGCCGCACCCCGGACCAGGCCCCGGCCTTCCCGGCCCAACGCACCCGCCCCCACCCCTGACCGCCTCCCACCGGCGCGCGGTCTCGATGCCGGTCCGCCAGTGACCTGTCGGCCACTGGCGGACGGATTGCTCCGCGTGGGTCGGCGGCGCGAACCACGGGGAGGGCGGTCCTACTCAGCGGAGCTGGGCGAGGCCCTCGGTGGCGATCTTCTCGAAGACGGCGAGGTCGTTGGCGAAGATCGAGTCCGGGACGGGCCAGTGGATCACCAGCTCGGTGATGCCCAGCTCCTGGTAGGTGCCGGCGAAGTCCACGAAGGCGTCCAGCGACTGGAGCGGCTTCTCCGCGGTTGAGCCCTGGAGCAGCACCTTCTCCAGCGTGGCGACGTCGCGGCCGGTCGCCTCGCAGGCCGCCGTCAGCTTTCCGATCTGCTGCGCGATCACGGCGGGGGCCTGCTCGACCGGCACGTCCGCCGGGCCCTTCGGGTCCCCGTAGGTCACCCAGCCCTGTCCGTACTCGGCCGCCAGCCGCATCCCGCGCGGGCCGGCGGCGGCCACGTAGAACGGGACCCGCGGGGTCTGCACGCAGCCGGGGATGTTCCGCGCCTCGACCGCCGAGTAGTACGTGCCCTCGCGGGTGGTGGCGTCCTCGCGCAGCAGCTCGTCCAGCAGCGGCAGGAACTCGCCGAACCGGTCCGCCCGCTCCTTCGGCGACCACGCCTCCTGCCCCATCGCCGTCGCGTCGAACCCGACCCCGCCGGCCCCGATCCCCAGCGTGATCCGTCCGCCGGACACGTCGTCCAGCGTGATCAACTCCTTCGCCAGCGTCACAGGGTGGCGAAAGTTCGGCGAGGTTACGAGCGTGCCGAGCCGCAGGCGCTCGGTGGCGGTCGCGGCGGCTGTCAGGGTCGGCACCGACCCGAACCACGGCTCGTCCCGGAAGGACCGCCAGGAGAGGTGGTCGTAGGTGTACGCGGCGTGGAATCCGAGGTCCTCGGCCCGCCGCCAGATCTTCTGTCCTTCGCTCCACCGGTGGATGGGGAGGATCACCGTACTCAGTCGCATGCCGCCGACCCTACGCCCTCGACGGTCGCCCAAGGCGCGGCATGAATATCGATGAGGTGACATTGCAGCGCACTGCGAACGAAAAGGAGGAGGACATTAGATTCCATCAATACGAGAGACATCTTCCGGCTGCAGTGGCCTAAACTTTTCCGTCCCGATGACTGGGATCACTCCTTCGCCATCCAGGGATTTGAGTGTCCCCAGGAGTTTGCCCTGGGCCCAGCTGTTCCATGATTTGGCAATCAGGTTATAGGAGCTCTTGCGCCCGGCGCTGGTCCCAAGGAGTACTCGGTCGCGAAAAAATCGATTCCGCAGAACAAGGCGTGGATCCTTCTGATCCATGTTGGCGCCAGAAATCAATCCGTTGGCCCAGTCTTCAATTCTATCGGCGTACTCCGTGCGAGCCGCCTGGGCCAGAACCACCAGATGAGTGGGCTGGTTAATTCCTGCCGCCCTATAGGAAGCGGCGGCTAGAGGGGCCAGGTTGACCAGCTCCGGCCAGGCAGCCACTGCCCTCAGAATGTCGGAAGTTGTCGCCTTGGTGTCATAGAAGCCGTCAAACAGCGTCACCGGATCCCACATCTTATAGAGCTGGCCGATAATTCGGGCTGCGGCCGCCACGATCACACGGTGCGGGATCTTCAGGAGCTGAGCCGCTTGGCGCCTATGTCCTGCATCGAGAACGTCAAACGTCTCGACGAGACAGTTTGGAATAACAAGCATCTCAACCGAGACATTTGAGAGCTTGATCGCCTTCAGTCGATGCTGCCCGTCAAGCAGCTTGCCCGTGGTATCGAACGCGATTCCTTGATGAGTTGTCCTCCACTCACCCCTTGCCATAGCTCGAGCGTAGCGTTCGTAAACCGTGTCGGATAGAACGCGATTATGCTCCGGATTGCAGTGAGTGAGCCAGAGATCCGCCATGTGAGGGGTGATGATCATGTAGGACGGGCCATCGGGGAGCGGCGGGAGCTTTACTGTCGACAAAAAATCACTCCACTGCAAAGGGTGCGAGAAATTTCCGTCGGAAATTCTAGCCTCGCCCTCCGAGTAGGGCCACCAACTGCTTGATAGGGATAAAATAAGACGGCACTTATTTGATTTCTGATCGATCTGCCTCTAGATCTGACTCTGTACGCTACGAGAACCGACCGCATGGACGGCGGCGCGAACCGTGCCAGCAACCATGACCCCGGCCCTGCAGGGCCTTCGGCCAGCCGCCGTCGGCGTCATCTACGACGAGGTCGACGAGATAGCCTTTGCTACGCGCCCCACGGGATGCGGAGGGAATCTCTTAACCGCCCAGGCTTTCCCGGGCTGGAGGGAGCACCAGGTACCTGCGCGAGGAGTCGATCGCGCCCTTGCCGATCCGCCGACTGGCCGCCGCCCACCCGCAGACCGTCGACACGGTGTTCCGAAAGCTGCTGCGCAAACCCGGATTCACCTGGAGCGAGCACGGAGAAGCCTTGCTGCGCCGTCGCAAGCCCCGGTACTACGAGCAGGAGCCCCGTCCGGGCGTCTCGGTGATGGGCAAGCGCCTCAGCAAACTCGCTCGCGGCGCCCAGCGGCAGAAGTTCACCAGGACGCGGCGCGTACCGAGCCAGCCCGACCACACGGCGGGAGCGGATATCGGCCTTCAGTAACGGCCCATGTGTGGCATCGCCTTCTCCGCCAGATCGATGATCGCCTGTGCTTTCGGCAGATCTCCCCTGACTTCCTCGGGGGTGACCGGCGGTGCTTCGGCAGACCGGTATTCGCTCTCGTTCCGGCGGACACGCATGCGGCTGAACGGTCGCAGGATGCCTCCGAGTGGCGGGTCCAGCTGTGCCTTGACCGCCTCGTAGACCGCGACGTGGCCGCCCCGACTCGTGGCGCGAAGCCCCTGGTTCATCAAGACCGCCGCAAGTGCCTTGCGAGCAGCGTCGTACGCAAGGCTGTAGGCGCCGACCGGGTCGACATCGAGAACCAGCTTCGCGGATTCCACGTGTTGCCGAGCCTGGGCCAGTTCCGCTTCGGCATGCTCCGCCGAAGCCGGCACCCTCTCGACCTCCCGGCGTTGGATCAGGTCATCCACGACCGTGCGGCCCTGTTCCCAGCGACTCATTCGCCGCTCTCCTCACGTAGTGCCAGACGAACCCGTGGCCTCCCGCGAACCGAGGTCAGGAAGGGTTCATTGCTCGGCGAGGCCCATGCCTCCGGAGTGACACGGTGGACGTTGACATCCCGGTACAGCTCCCTTGAGGCCCGCTCCGCGATGTCGAAGAGATCGTCCGGGGCGGGCCGCCCGATGACCAAGACGGCGATGTCCGCCGGGCTCGGGCCCGGTGCGCCGCTGTAACGGGCCGCCCAGGAGCCGTAGATGTACGCCTCATCGATGCCGTCCAGGTCGGACAGGAGCGCACTCAGCCGAGGCATCGGCCCGTACGTCACAAGCAGCAGGTCACACAGCGGCTTGTACAGGACGGTGCCGGTCATGGCTGTGATGACTCGGGTCCGCCCGACCCGTTCCTCTGAGAGGATCTCCGCGCCGACCAGCCGGTCCGCCTCTCGGAGGACGGCAGTGTGCGAGGCCTTCAGCTCCCTGGCAAGGTCGGTGAGCGTCCAACTGCGATCCGGGTGCAACAGCACGAGTGCCAGCAGGTCTCCCTGCAGCTGGGATCGGAAGAGCGGTAGTAGCGAGGGCGCCGACATCTTCATCAAGCGCACAATAGCATGCGCGTAATGCAGATGTTCCTCGTAAAATACGACTACTGCGCAGGTCGGACTGCGACAGGTGAACGAGGCGTGACCGAGGTGACCAGCGTCCCCAGCCGGATCCGCTCGGTCGCGCACGCCGCCGCCGTCAGGGTCGGCACCGACCCGAACCACGGCTCGTCGCGGAAGGACCGCCAGGAGAGGTGGTCGTAGGTGTACGCGGCGTGGAAGCCCAACTCCTCGGCCCGCCGCCAGATCTTCTGTCCTTCGCTCCACCGGTGGATGGGGAGGATCACCGTACTCAGTCGCATGCCGCCGACCCTACGCCCTCGACGGTCGCCCAAGGCGCGGCATGAATATCGATGAGGTGACATTGCAGCGCACTGCGAACGAAAAGGAGGAGGACATTAGATTCCATCAATACGAGAGACATCTTCCGGCTGCAGTGGCCTAAACTTTTCCGTCCCGATGACTGGGATCACTCCTTCGCCATCCAGGGATTTGAGTGTCCCCAGGAGTTTGCCCTGGGCCCAGCTGTTCCATGATTTGGCAATCAGGTTATAGGAGCTCTTGCGCCCGGCGCTGGTCCCAAGGAGTACTCGGTCGCGAAAAAATCGATTCCGCAGAACAAGGCGTGGATCCTTCTGATCCATGTTGGCGCCAGAAATCAATCCGTTGGCCCAGTCTTCAATTCTATCGGCGTACTCCGTGCGAGCCGCCTGGGCCAGAACCACCAGATGAGTGGGCTGGTTAATTCCTGCCGCCCTATAGGAAGCGGCGGCTAGAGGGGCCAGGTTGACCAGCTCCGGCCAGGCAGCCACTGCCCTCAGAATGTCGGAAGTTGTCGCCTTGGTGTCATAGAAGCCGTCAAACAGCGTCACCGGATCCCACATCTTATAGAGCTGGCCGATAATTCGGGCTGCGGCCGCCACGATCACACGGTGCGGGATCTTCAGGAGCTGAGCCGCTTGGCGCCTATGTCCTGCATCGAGAACGTCAAACGTCTCGACGAGACAGTTTGGAATAACAAGCATCTCAACCGAGACATTTGAGAGCTTGATCGCCTTCAGTCGATGCTGCCCGTCAAGCAGCTTGCCCGTGGTATCGAACGCGATTCCTTGATGAGTTGTCCTCCACTCACCCCTTGCCATAGCTCGAGCGTAGCGTTCGTAAACCGTGTCGGATAGAACGCGATTATGCTCCGGATTGCAGTGAGTGAGCCAGAGATCCGCCATGTGAGGGGTGATGATCATGTAGGACGGGCCATCGGGGAGCGGCGGGAGCTTTACTGTCGACAAAAAATCACTCCACTGCAAAGGGTGCGAGAAATTTCCGTCGGAAATTCTAGCCTCGCCCTCCGAGTAGGGCCACCAACTGCTTGATAGGGATAAAATAAGACGGCACTTATTTGATTTCTGATCGATCTGCCTCTAGATCTGACTCTGTACGCTACGAGAACCGACCGCATGGACGGCGGCGCGAACCGTGCCAGCAACCATGACCCCGGCCCTGCAGGGCCTTCGGCCAGCCGCCGTCGGCGTCATCTACGACGAGGTCGACGAGATAGCCTTTGCTACGCGCCCCACGGGATGCGGAGGGAATCTCTTAACCGCCCAGGCTTTCCCGGGCTGGAGGGAGCACCAGGTACCTGCGCGAGGAGTCGATCGCGCCCTTGCCGATCCGCCGACTGGCCGCCGCCCACCCGCAGACCGTCGACACGGTGTTCCGAAAGCTGCTGCGCAAACCCGGATTCACCTGGAGCGAGCACGGAGAAGCCTTGCTGCGCCGTCGCAAGCCCCGGTACTACGAGCAGGAGCCCCGTCCGGGCGTCTCGGTGATGGGCAAGCGCCTCAGCAAACTCGCTCGCGGCGCCCAGCGGCAGAAGTTCACCAGGACGCGGCGCGTACCGAGCCAGCCCGACCACACGGCGGGAGCGGATATCGGCCTTCAGTAACGGCCCATGTGTGGCATCGCCTTCTCCGCCAGATCGATGATCGCCTGTGCTTTCGGCAGATCTCCCCTGACTTCCTCGGGGGTGACCGGCGGTGCTTCGGCAGACCGGTATTCGCTCTCGTTCCGGCGGACACGCATGCGGCTGAACGGTCGCAGGATGCCTCCGAGTGGCGGGTCCAGCTGTGCCTTGACCGCCTCGTAGACCGCGACGTGGCCGCCCCGACTCGTGGCGCGAAGCCCCTGGTTCATCAAGACCGCCGCAAGTGCCTTGCGAGCAGCGTCGTACGCAAGGCTGTAGGCGCCGACCGGGTCGACATCGAGAACCAGCTTCGCGGATTCCACGTGTTGCCGAGCCTGGGCCAGTTCCGCTTCGGCATGCTCCGCCGAAGCCGGCACCCTCTCGACCTCCCGGCGTTGGATCAGGTCATCCACGACCGTGCGGCCCTGTTCCCAGCGACTCATTCGCCGCTCTCCTCACGTAGTGCCAGACGAACCCGTGGCCTCCCGCGAACCGAGGTCAGGAAGGGTTCATTGCTCGGCGAGGCCCATGCCTCCGGAGTGACACGGTGGACGTTGACATCCCGGTACAGCTCCCTTGAGGCCCGCTCCGCGATGTCGAAGAGATCGTCCGGGTCGGGCCGCCCGATGACCAAGACGTCGATGTCCGCCGGGATCGGGCCCGGTTCGCCGCTGTAACGGGCCGCCCAGGAGCCGTAGATGTACGCCTCATCGATGCCGTCCAGGTCGGACAGGAGCGCACTCAGCCGAGGCATCGGCCCGTACGTCACAAGCAGCAGGTCACACAGCGGCTTGTACAGGACGGTGCCGGTCATGGCTGTGATGACTCGGGTCCGCCCGACCCGTTCCTCTGAGAGGATCTCCGCGCCGACCAGCCGGTCCGCCTCTCGGAGGACGGCAGTGTGCGAGGCCTTCAGCTCCCTGGCAAGGTCGGTGAGCGTCCAACTGCGATCCGGGTGCAACAGCACGAGTGCCAGCAGGTCTCCCTGCAGCTGGGATCGGAAGAGCGGTAGTAGCGAGGGCGCCGACATCTTCATCAAGCGCACAATAGCATGCGCGTAATGCAGATGTTCCTCGTAAAATACGACTACTGCGCAGGTCGGACTGCGACAGGTGAACGAGGCGTGACCGAGGTGACCAGCGTCCCCAGCCGGATCCGCTCGGTCGCGCACGCCGCCGCCGTCAGGGTCGGCACCGACCCGAACCACGGCTCGTCGCGGAAGGACCGCCAGGAGAGGTGGTCGTAGGTGTACGCGGCGTGGAAGCCCAACTCCTCGGCCCGCCGCCAGATCTTCTGTCCTTCGCTCCACCGGTGGATGGGGAGGATAACGGTACTCAAGCGCATGCACCGACGATACCGAGGCAAATCGGTGGAGCTCCGGACTGCTCGCGAGATGGCACGAGTAGGTCGGCTAGCGTTACGCCATGGGCGCGTTGAGCAAGCGAGAATTGGCCGCACTGGTCGAGGAAGCGACGGTCGACACCTATGACGAGTACGAAAAGGTGTCGGCTCTGTTCACCGCGGTCGAGGAAAACCTGGCAGTGCCGTTCAGCACCTCGGTGCTGGGCGTCGAGGTGACCGTGCGCGGTGTCGATCTCTCACGGGACGGAAGGATCGTCGCCCTGTGCACTCGTCGTGAGTTCCGGCAGGTGATCGGGCTGCTGGACCTCCCTCTGCCGGACCCGGCTCCGGACGGAGTGGAGTGGGTCGAGGCATACCGCCACTACTGGGTGCAGTGAGCGTCGCAACCTTCAAGGGCCGGGAGGGCTCGCATGGCTGTCGGGGTACGGAGCGAGGACGAGACGTCGTTGCGAGGCGTGATCGAGCGCTGTGCCGAACTGAAGGGCGAACTGGTCGAGTTCGCCCAGAGCGCTCGCTTCGACCGGTGGTTGACTCCTCTCCTCCTGGAGTCGGCAGGCCCTGAGCGGCAGTTGGCCGAGGCCGACGCGATCCGGATCATCGACAACTTCATCCTCCGGTACCGCCTGCCGGATGGTTCGACCGTGGTGGACCGGTTCGTCGCCGGGCGGCGGGGCTTGACCGAGGCAGATCGGGAGATGCTGCTCGGCTGGCGTGACCCGGTTGAGGGAATTTTCGAGATCCGGCGCAAGGACGGGGATGCCGTCGTCCTGCTGAACCTGATCGACGACCTGGAGTACCGCACGTACTCGAACGTCGGGCGGGCGGCCTTCCGCGCGGTGTCCAAGGGGGGATTCCTGCACACCAGCCTGGTGCCCGTCCACCCGGTCGACGGGGCATGGCTGATCTCCGGAATGATGTCGCACTACCCGAAGTCCAGCTCCACCGAGATCGCCCAGGTCGCGCTCCAACTAGCCACCAGCCACCCCGAACTGGTCTTCCACAACCCCGCGAAGATCGAGCAGGGATGGGAGTCGATGCGGGAGGACCGGGCCGCGTTCATCGAGTTCTGCGGCAGCGACGAACTGGTCCTTCCCCCTGCCGAAGCCGAGGACCGACTCAACGCCTACTACCGGCACCGGCAGGAGGCCGCCGCCGCCGAGCACCCCGACCGTGCCCGGGGCCGGCGGCTCCCCGGCCGGGACTTTCCGGCCTTCGAACTACCGCAGGGCCTTGCGGAGTCGGACACTGTCGGCGTGATCTACGACGAGGTCGACGGGCTCAACTTCTACCCGGACTACGGGATGCTGCGCGACCTCTTCGCCGACCCGGCCCTCGCCGGCCGCAGGCAGCACCAGGACCTGCTGCGGGTGTACCTGCGCGAGGAGTCGATCGCGCCACTGCCGATCCGTCGACTGGCCGCCGCCCACCCGACGACGGTCGACACGGTGTTCCGGAAGCTGCTGCGGAAGCCCGGATTCACGTGGGGCGAACACGGTGAGGAACTGCTGCGCCGGCGCAAGCCCCGATACTACGAGAACGAGCCGCGCCCCGGCGTCTCCGTGATCGGCAAGCGCCTCAGCGAGCTCGCCGCCGGTACCGGGCGGCAGAGGTTCACCAGGGCAAGGTCAATGCGGCACGTTGCTGGCCTGGCTGTACCTGCATCCGCAGGGCACCGGCCAGTGGCAACAACAGATCCCCGAGCACCGCGATCGGGCCGTACGTCAGAGCGAACAGCTCGGTCAGCGGGCTGGCCAGACGTCCGTTGACGTTGGCCCCTAGAGGAAGCCCACATCTACGGCTCCTGGGCGGCCCGTTACTCAGGTGAGCGTGGCGGAGTGCCCAATGACGTCGATGTCCTCGTGGTGGGCAGCCCCGACGAGGACGAGCTCTATGAGGCCGCGCGCCGGGCCGAACGCCTCCTCGGCCGGGAAGTCAACGTCCACCGGGTGTCGCCCGCTCGCTGGCGCGAACCCGGCACGGATCCGTTCCTCACAGGCGTCCAAAGCCGGCCGGTTGTTCGGCTCGAAGCCTTCGAAGGGAAGCTCAGGAAATGAAGTGGCAGCAGGGCCGATCCGCTGTCGATGGCATGCTTTCGCGGAAGGAACTGGAGCGTGTACCCGCGAGCCGGGAGCAAGTGGCTGGTGACGCACCGAAGGTCACGGCGATCATCGAGCTCGCAGAGCGGGTCCTGGATGAGATGAGCCCCTTCTGATGCTGCTCGGGACTGGGCCACGGCTCGTTCCGGAAGGACCGCCAGGACAGGTGGTCGTAGCTGTACGCGGCGTGGAATCCGAGGTCCTCGGCCCGCCGCCAGATCTTCTGCCCCTCGGCCCACCGGTGGATGGGGAGGATCACTGTGCTGAGACGCATGGCATCGACCCTAGCCGGATGACATCCCGTTCGTCCCAGTCGCGAGGCTGAGCCGAACGCCGCGCGACGAGGCCGGTGGGTGGGGCGGGTGGGGCGGGTCGAGGGCGGCGAGGCGGGAGAGCGGGACGGGGAGCGAACGCTCCTCGCACCAGGCGAGCAGGATGGCGATCGGCACGCCCCGTTCACGTCGGGCGCGCCACACCAGCTGGGGCAGGTCGTCCGGCCGGGTGTCCGAGGCACGCCGGAGGAACCAGCGCCGGCCGGTCGCCAGACCGGCCCGCAGGGCCACGACCTCGCGGTGGACCAGGGCCAGCGCGTCGGCCGGGAGCGGAGCGAGCCCGAGCGGGGCGCGGACCGCGGCGTCCGCGAGCGCGGCGGCGGCGACCAGGCCCTCGGGGCGGCCGCCGGCCAGCAGGACCTCGGTGGCCGCGCGTCGGACGAGTCGGCGCACGACGTGGGAGGCACCGCGCGGCCCGGGAGCGATGCCGCCGCCGAGGAGCAGCGCCACCGTGCAGAGGTGGTCGGCGACGACCTCGACGGCGGCCCGACCGCGCGGTCCCGCGGACAGCTCCGGGAAGGCGCCGTCGATGCCGTCGACCAGGGGCCGCAGCGCCGGGAGTTCGAGCGACGACCGGACGCCGGCCAGGACGCAGCCGACCGCGTGCTCCAGCAGCACCGCTTCGAAGACCTCGCGTCCCGGCCGTGCGGCGGACCGCCCCGGCCCGGACTCCCCGTCACCGGACCGCCCGTCACCGGACCGCCCAGCGCCGGACCGCCCAGCGCCGAAGCGGCCGTAGCCGAGCAGCACGTAGCGGCCGCAGGAGCAGCCGGGCCGGCAGTGCGCGGAACAGCCCGGCCCGACCGGGGACTCCAGGGTGAAGCAGGGCCCCGACCGGGCGCTCAGCCGCCGCGGCGTCCCCGGCGGCAGCCGGTCGACGACGGCTCGCTCGCGGATGCCGACTTCGCTCAGGGCGCCCGGTAGCGGCTCGGCGCCGCCCTCGTCCGGCGGGCCCGGCAGGATCCCGGCGGCGAGCGAGCCGCGGTCCACGCCGCATTCCTCCAGCGCACCGAGCACCTCGTCGAGGCGCCACGCCCGCGACCGTCCCTCCGTGTGGACCGCACCGACGACGCGCTGCGCGGACGGGGGTGAGGCGATCGGCAGGGCGTCGATCCGGCTGGTGTCGAAGCACCAGGCGAGGGTGGCCGCGCCGCCTCCCTGCCGGGGCGCTGCGGAGAGCAGGTGCTCCGGCCAGTCGGGCGCGGACGGAGTGCTGAACGGGACGCCGCCACGGCGGAGCGGCGGCGTCGCCCGCGGAACGGCGCGGCGATACCCGCGCCGGGCCAGCCCGTGCATCAGGGACTGAGCTACCCACGGCGTCTCCGACTCGCTCGCCGACATCCCACCCCCACCTTGTGACTACTTTATTGACAATGGTGACTAACTACATGACTGGCTGTCAAGTTTCCTCTCATCGCCCACTCAAAACGCCACCGACCTGCACAGATCGCCCAATCATCGGTCGCGGCCGGAGTGGCAAAACAGGACAAGCAGGCCGAAAGCAGAACCAATCACCGCTTGACCCGAACTCTTGACAGCTCTTGTCGAGTGCTGTCAATATCACCTCAAGCTAAATCTGGCCGATGGAAATTCTTTTCATTTTGCAAGTGGGGAAAAGATCGTGCGCAAGGCTCTTTCGACTGTTCTTCTGGTGATTGCGGCCTTCATGGCGGTGACGGTGGTGCCGGCCGAGGCGGCCGGGACGCACCCGGTGGCGGGCACCGTCGTCTCCGCCGCCGTCGCCGCCGACATTCCGCTCTGCTGCTGAGCGGCGGCGGACGCACGGACTGACGTCCGGGGATGGGAAAAGCCGCAGGGGCGGACCGTCGGTCGAGGACGGTCCGCCCCTGCGGTGGCGGTTCCAGCGGGTGGTCGGCGGGTGGTGGGCAGCGGCCCGCGGGTCAGCGGCCGCGGGTCAGTGCTCGCGGGTCAGCGGCCGTCGGCCGGTCAGGCCCGGGGCAGCAGGCTCCCGGCCGGGAGGATCCGGCCGTGCTGGCCCAGGCACCGCATGCCCTGCCGGTACGCCCAGATCGCGCGCTCCGGCTGCCCGGCGGCCTCCAGGATCTCGGCCAGCTCGGACCAGGCGGCGGCCGCCTGCCGACCCGCCGACGAAGCCTCCAGCATCAGCGCGCTGCGCTCGTACGCCTCCCGGGCCGCGACCTGGTCGCCTTGGGAGAGCCGGGCGGCGGCCAGCACCAGGAGAGTCCTCGCGCTCTGCAGCCGGTGCAGCGGACCGAGCAGGCCGAGCGCCTTCTCGGCGTGTTCGACGGAGGCCGCCGGATCGCCGCCGCGCAGCTTCACCCGGGCCATCGCGGTCTCGCAGTAGGCGAGGTCGATGTCGCTGCCCACGTCGGACAGCGCGCTCGCGCTCTGCGTCAACAGGCCCTCGGCCAGCGCGATGTCCGGCTCCTCGAACTCCAGCAGGACCGCGGCGTAGGCGTTGCGCAGCCGGGCCAGCGCCCGGGTGTCGTCACCCTCCGAGTAGATCGCCAGGGCCTGCTCGATGAGTTCCACCGCGTCCGCCGTCCGGCCGTTGCGGTGCATCGCGACGCTGGCGTTCCACAGCGCGGCGCCGAGCGCCTTCCGGTCGGAGACCTGGCCGGCCTTCTCGATCGCCCGGGCGGCCAGGTAGCTCGCCCGGTGCAGGTCGCCGCGCTCGCAGTGCAGGCCGACCAGCGTCGACAGCAGTTCGATCCCCGGGCGGGTGGGCGCGAGGTTCAGCCGCTCGATCTCCGTCACCGCCTCTTCGGCGATGGTGATCGCGTGGGAGAGGTCGCCCAGCTCGCGGTAGCAGCGGCAGAGCGCGACGGTGACGGGAAGCCCGGCGACGAAGTCCCGGGACCGTTCCGAGGCCGTCCGCAGCCCCTCGTACCGTGCGGCGGCCTCCTCCAGGCGCCCGACCCGTTCGAGTGACTGCGCGATCCCGGTCTCGGCGGCGAGCCAGAGGGCCGGCTGCTCGTCGCGGTCGATGGTGTCCTGGATGCGCTCGTACTCGGCCAGGGCGGCTTCCGGCTCGCCGTTGAGCGCCGTCATCTCGGCGTACTTGAGCGCGAGGTCGATCTCCTCGGCCCGGGACTCGGTGACGCCGACCAGGTCGGCGACCTCGCAGTTCAGCCGGCCGGCCAGGTACTGCACGACGTCGGCGGAGGGCGTCCGCTTGCCGGCTTCGAGCAACGAGACGTAACTCGGTGAAAGCTTGGGGCCGGCGAGTTCGGCCTGGGACATGCGGGCGGCCCGCCGCAGCCGCGCCACGCGTACGCCCAGGTCTTTGTCGTTCACGATTCACTCCTCGGCTCAGAGCACTGCGAAGGCAGGTCGTGGAAGAATTGTGGATTCTTTTCGCGAATCCGGGTCGGATTCCCGGGAAACGAGCGGCGGCAGTGGCTTGGCATTCCGGGGGCCGGGCCGTTTCGGCGGGTGGCGGTTCGAGCGGCGGCGGTTCGCGCCGGGACCGCTGCGGTGACTGGCTCCCGAACGCCCGATGGGGCGAACGGGCCACCGGTCACCGGTGGTTCAGGGGGTGATGCGCCGGTCGACGGGTCGGTCCGAAGTGGCGCCGGGCTCGCTGATAAGCACCCTGGTTTCGCCTGCATGATGACCGCCCACGCCTTCCCTGACCGTGCAGCCCCCGCATTCGCCTGAGATTCGAAGCATAAAGATACCAGCTAGTCAAGAAAGCTGTCAAGCTACCTCGGATCCCACCGAATTAATGGCCGGGGCGGCATCGGCGATTTCCGGTGCCGGCGCATTGGCGACCCGCTCGGCGACCAGTTCGGCGAGCGTTTCGACATACGGATCGGCGAAGACGTCGCGCAGGCTGATGACCAGGCCGAACTCCGTCTCCAGCCATGCCGTGAGTCCCAGGGCGCTCTTCGAGGTCAGCCCCAGGTCGAAGAGGTCGGCCCGGGCGAGCTCCCGGTCGGCCAGGGTGTCGGGCAGGTCCAGCATGCGCCGGACCTGGCGGGCGATCCGCTGTTCGACGGCGTCGTGGGTGTGGTCCATGAGGTCGGGCTCCTTGTAGGGGACGGGGTGGGAGGGGTCGGTTCCCGCGGTGCGGGGAGGGGTCTTCGGCCCGGCCACGGCTCAGGCACCGACCGGGAGCGCGCCGATCCCGGCCCGGGCGGCCCGGCGCAGCGCACGGGCGTCGCCGGCGGCCGCCACCGGAACGGCGGGCCGGACGGCGGTGACGCCCGGGGAAGAGGACTCGGCCAGCGCCTCGGCCAGTCGGCGGACCGTCGAGTGCTGGAAGACCATCAACGGCGAGACGTCCGCGCCGAGTTCGGTCCTGATCAGGGCGTGCAGCCGGACGGCCGCGAGCGAGCTGCCCCCGAGGTCGAAGAAGTTGTCGTCGAGGCCGACCCGCTCCGTCTCCAGGACGCGGCACCAGAGCCGGACCAGTTCCTGCCGCAGGCTGTTGCGGTCGGCGGCGGACGGGCCGCTACCGAGCGCCGGAGCCGCCGGTACGACCGCCGCGGACGGGACGGCGGACGGGACGGCGGAGGGGACGGCGGAGGGGACGGCCGGGACCGCGGCCTGCGCGGCGCTCGCCCGCAGGTCGACCTTCCCGTTGGGCGTCAGTCGCAGCGCCGGGACGATCCGGACCTCCTCCGGCAGGTGGCCGGCCGGCAGCCGCCGCGCGAGTTCCGCCGCGACGGCGTCCTCGGTCAGCGCGGCCCCCGGCGCCGGGACGACGCAGGCGACCAGCCGGGAGAGCCCCGACGCATCGGTCAGCGCGCCCGCCGCCGCCTGGTCGACGCCGGGCACCAGTCGCAGCTCGTGGGCGACCTGCGCCGGTGAGACCCGGTTGCCCCGGACCTTCACGATCGCCGCACTGCGGGCGACGAACGCGACCGTGCCGTCCCAGCGGAGCCGGCCGAGGTCGCCGGTCCGGAACAGCGCGTGGCCGGGTTCGCCCCACGGATCCGGCCGGTAGGCCCGGGCGGTGGCGGCCGGTTCGTCCAGGTAGCCCAGGGTGAGCAGCGGCCCGCGGACCGCGATCTCTCCGATCCGGCCGGGCTGCACGGGGTTGCCGTCCCGGTCCAGCACCAGCAGCTGGGCCTCGACCGCGCCGGCGCCGAGCAGTGGCTCCGGGCCGCTCGGCCGGCCGGGCTCCCGCTCGTGGCAGCTCGCCACCTGGGGCGTCTCGGTGGTGCCGTAGACCGTCAGCACGCGGGAGGAGGGCGCGGCCGCCCGCCAGGCCTCGACGGTGGCGTCGGTCAGCAGGTCGCCACCGAAGCAGGCCAGCCGGACGTCGGGCAGGCTCAGGCCGTGGACCCGGGCGGCGCCCGCGACCATCGCCCCGACCAGCGGGGTCGCGTGCACCACCGTGATCCGCTCGTCGGCCAACCAGCGGACCAGTCGGTCCGCGTCGAGCCGGGTCCGCGCGGGCGGGACGACGGCGGTGCCGCCGTTCCACAGCGGCAGCAGCAGGTCGCGCAGCAGCGGGTCGTGGGAACGCCCGGAGAGCACGCTGAAGCGGTCCCCGGCCGTGATCCCGTGGCAGGCGGACCACCGGTCGAGGAAGGCGAGCAGCGGGGCGTCGGTGCCCAGCACCAGCCGCGACCGGCCGGTGGAACCCGAGGTCGGCAGGACGTAGCAGGGCTCGCCGCCCGCCCGCCCGGCCTCCGGCACGCGCCGGACGGGCAGTTCGGCGGTGCGGTCGACCGGGACGACCCGGGGGCCGTCCGACTCGCAGTGGACGGCCCAGTGCGGGCGCGCCAGCGCGGTGAGGTCCTCCCGCCAGGCCCGCGGGTGCTCCGGGTCGACCGGCAGCACCACGCCGCCGGCCCGCCAGACGCCGAGCAGACCGACCGCGAGGTCGCGCCCGTGCGCCTCCCGCAGCTCGACCAGCTCGCCGGGGCCCAGCCCGGCCCCGCGCAGCAGATCCGCGAGGGCGTCGACCCGGTCGGCCAACTCGCCGTAGCTGCACGCACCCCGCTCGTCCCGTAGGGCGACGGCGTCCCGGGGGTGACCGAGGACGCGCTCCAGCAGGGCGCCCCGCGCTCCCCCGGGGCCGGGGCGGACCGGCTCCGGCAGGCTCCGGCGCGGGACGGCCGGAGCGGGCAGCTGCCGCGCCGTCCAGCCGGCCACCGTCCGCACCACCTGGTCGAGCAGTTCGCCGGCCCACGGCCGTTCCAGGCGGGCCGCGTCGAAGGCGAGGTCGAGGGTCAGGCCGCCGGCCCGCTGGTCGACGTAGAGCGACAGGTCGAACGGGAGGCCCGGCAGCGGCGCGCGCCGCCGCTCGGCGGCCACGGCGTCCAGCCGCAGGCCGCGCACCGGGAAGCTCAGCGCGTTGAACCACACCGAGAAGAGCGGCCCGGCGGGCCCGCCGCGCTCGGCGGCCAGCGCCGCGACCACCTCGTCGTACGGGAGGTCCTGGTGCAGCTGGGCCTCGGTCAGGGCCCGGTGCGCGCTACGCACCAGGTCGGCCGGGGAGCCGTCCGCGGACACGTCGAGCCGCAGCGCGACAGTGGCGTTGAAGAAGCCGACCGTGTCGGTGGTGTCGGCGGTGGTGCGCCCGCTGAGCGGGGCGCCGACCACCAGCTCCGAGCGGTCGCCCCACCGGCCGAGCACTGAGCCGAAGGCGGCCAGCAGCACCGTGGCGGGCGTCGTGCGCAGGCTGCGGGCCAGCTCGCCGACCGCCGCCGCCAGGTCGTCGTCCAGGGTGGCCGAACGGCGCTCGACCCGCGGCTCGCCGCCCGGCGGTGCGAGCGGCAGCCGGGGAGCGGGCGGGGCGTCGCGCAGGACGCGCCGCCAGTACCCGGCCTGCTCGGCGGGCACCGGCCGGGCCGCCTCGCGGGCGCTGAACTCCGCGTAGTCGAGGGCGACCGGCGCGAGCTCGGGGGCGCGGCCCGCCGCGCGGGCGGCGTAGCAGTGCGACAGCTCCGCCCAGAAGACCTCGACCGACCAGCCGTCCAGGACCAGGTGGTGCGCGACCAGGACCAGCTGGTGAGCGTCCCGGCCGGTGGGCAGCAGGACGCACCTGACCAGCGGGCCGGACCTGAGGTCGAACCGGGTCCGGGCCAGGCGCTCCGCGCTCTCGCGGGCGGCCTCCTCGCCCAGCGGGCCGGGGAGCACCTCCAGGCCGGCCATCGGACGGGGGTGGACGACCTGGACCGGGCCGTGCGGGCCGTCCCGGAAGGTGGTGCGCAGCGCGTCGTGGCGCCCCAGCACGTCGGTGACGGCACGATCCAGGGCCGTCCGGTCGAGCGGGCCGGTCAGCGACCACAGGTCCACGACGTTGTAGTCCACCTGGCCCGGAGCCAGCTGCTCCATCAGCCACAGCCGGCGCTGGGTCGGCGCGAGTGGCGCCTCCCGGACGGGCGCCGCACCGGGCTCGGGCCGGTCGGGGCGCGCGGGCCGACCGGGCGCATCGGGTCCGGCGTCGGGCGCGTCGGGCCCGGCGCCGAGCGCGTCGATCCGCGCCGCGAGGGCGCGCGCGGTCGGCTCGGCCAGCAGGTCGGCGATCCTGATCTCGGCGCCCAGCCGCTCCTTGACGCGGACGAGCATGCGCGCCGCGACGAGCGAGTGGCCGCCGCGGGTGAAGAAGTCGTCGTCCGGCCCGACCGCCGGGTCGTCCAGCAGTTCGCGCCAGATCTCCACCACGGCGCGCCCGGTCGGCGTGTCCGCCGCCGAGGCCGGAGCCTGCGCCGGCCCCCCGGGCTCCGGAGCCGCCCGGTCGGCCAGCCGGGCGAGCAGCGCCGCCCGGTCGAGCTTGCCGGACGGCGCCAGCGGCAGCCGCTCCACCGGCACGATCCGCGCCGGCACCATGGCCGGCGGCATCCGCTCGGCCAGCGCCGCACGGATCTGCGCCACCCGCGGCAACGCCCCGGTGGGGTCGGTGAGGAACGCCGCCAGCTGGGTCGCCCCGGCCGCGTCCCGGAACGGGAGGACGGCGACCGGCCCGCCGCCGAGCGCCGCCGCCAGCTGTGACCGGACCTCCTCCGGCTCGATCCGCTGGCCGCGGATCTTCACCTGGTCGTCGATCCGGCCGTGGTACTCCAGTTCGCCGTCCGGGCGCAGCCGGACCAGGTCACCGGTCCGGTAGCGGCGCCCGCCGGGCCGGGCCGGGTCGGGCAGGAACGAGCGTGCCGTCAGGTCGGGCCGGCCGAGGTAGCCGCGGCCCACCCCCGGGCCGCCGATCCACAGCTCGCCCACCGTGCCGGGCACGACCGGGCGGCCCTCCTCGTCCATCACCTCGACCGCCGTGCCGGCCACCGCCGGGCCGATGCTGACCGGCCCGAGCGGGTCACCGGCCCGGGTGATCGCGCAGGTGGCGAAGACCGAGCACTCCGCGGGGCCGTAGAGGTCGACGACGTCCGCGGTGCACCAGCCGCGCAGGTCGGCCAGCAGCGCGGGCGGCAGCGCCTCGCCGCCGACGACCAGGATCCGCAGGCCGTCGAGGGCGCGGAAGTCCCGCTGCTCCATCAGCACGGCCAGCATCGACGGCACGAACTGCGCCACCGTCACGTTCGCGGCGCGCATCTCCCGCACCAGGTGGAGCGGGTCCGCGTGCAGTCCCGAGGGCACCACCCGCAGCCGGGCGCCGCAGGCCAGCGGCCAGAACACCTCGGCGACGGAGTAGTCGAAGGCGTACGCGGTCTTGTGCAGGGCCACGTCCCCGCCGTCCAGCGGCAGGTGCTCGGCCAGCCAGCGGATCTTGTCGACGATCGCGCCGTGTTCGTTCAGCACGCCCTTGGGGCGGCCGGTGGAGCCGGAGGTGAACACCGCGTAGGCGGCGTCCCCGGCGCCGGTCTCCGGCAGCCGGACGGCGCCCGCCGGGGTGGCGGCGAGCGCGTCGAGGTCCGGCGCGGGCAGGCCGGGCGGGACCGCGGCCATGGGCACTGCGCGGTCGACGACGACCAGGCGGGCCCGGGAGTCCTCCAGCATGCCGCGCAGCCGCGCGGCCGGCTGGTCCGGGTCGAGCGCGAGGTAGGCGCCGCCGGCCCGCAGCACGGCGAGCACGGCGACCAGCACGTTCTCACCGCGTGGCATCAGGACGGCGACGACATCGCCGGGGCGCACCCCGTGCGCGACCAGAGCGCGGGCCGTCCGTCCGCTCTCCGACCAGAGTTGACGGTACGTCAGGCTGCGGTCGGCGCCTTCCAGCGCGACGGCCTCCGGGGTCCGGGCGACCTGCTCCGCCACCAGGGCGTGCAGGGTCCGGGCCGGGCCGGGCGACGGCTCGCCCGGCACGAACGGCTGCGGCACGGCGGTCACCCCCTGCTCCCCACGGCGGCCACCAGCTCGGACAGCGTGGGGTGGTCGAACAGGGCGGAGATGGGGAGTTCCACGTCGAGTTCGCCGCGGATCCGGTCCACCAGCTGGACGGCGGCCAGGCTGTCGCCGCCGGACTCGAAGAAGTCGTCGTCCGGACCGCCCTCGGTGCCCAGGATCTCGGCCCACAGGCCGGTAATCCGCTCGTCGAGGCTGCCCCGGCCCGAGCCGGCGGCCGGTGCGCCGGCCTGAACCGCCGCGTCCGGCGCCGCCGTGCCCTGCGCCCCCGTGCCCGGTGCCCCCGTGCCCGGTGCCCCCGTGCCCTGTGCCGCAGTGTCGTGTGCCGCGGTGTCGGGTGCCGCCGTTCCGCCGCCCGCCGAACGGACGGCGGCTGCGGTGAACCGGCTGGTCCGGCGCAGCTTCTCGCGCAGCCCCTCCGGTGCGACGACCACCTGCGGGCCGAGGTCGGTCGCCAGGAACGCCTCCAGCAGGGCCGCCCCCGCCGCGACGCCCAGGAAGGAGTCCTGGGTGACTCCCGAGGAGCTGAGCGGGGCGCTGCGCGCCGCGTCGCCCGCCGAGCGGATGTTGCCCGCCACGGTCGCCCGGTCGACGTGCCACAGCGTGAACCCGGTGACGGTGACCACCTCGCGGCCGCCCTCGTCGATCAGGGCGATGTCGCGGACGACCGCCCCCTTGGGCTGCTCGGCCCACGGCCGCACCAGCGCCGTCACCCGGGCCGGCAGCGGGCCCCGGACCACCAGCTCGCGGTAGCTGAACGGCAGCGCGTTGACGCCCTCCGGCAGCGGCAGCAGGAAGGAGGTGGCGCAGTCGAGCAGGGCCGGGTGCAGCAGGTTGGCCGCCGTGTCGCCGCGGTGGGCGGCGGGCAGGGCCAGTTCGGCCAGCACGGTGTCCGTGCCGCCGCTGACCCGCTCGACGCAGTGCCAGCGCGCGCCGACCGTCATCAGTCCGGAGCCGTCGTTGAGCCGGGGCCCGGCCAGCGGCACGGTGTGCGCGGCGCGCAGCGCCACCAGGTCGTGCCGCGGCGCCGTGTCCTCGTACGGCGTGACCGTGCCGCCGGCGTGCTGGACGGCGGTGCGGGCACCGTCCGCCCGGGACTGCACGCGGAACCGCCAGCCCGTGCGGGCGGGTTCGAAGGCGATGGTCAGGTCGAGCGGCTCGGCGATCGCCAGCGGCGCGGTGAAGGCGACGTCGGCCAGCCGCACCGGGCCGGGGTGGAAGGTGCGGACCGCGCGGAGCACCAGTTCCAGGTACCCGGTGCCGGGGAGCACCGGGGTCTCGCCCATGCGGTGCTCGTCGACCATCCAGACGTCCGGGGCGAGCCGGACGGTGAAGGCGCGGCCCTCGCCCTCGGCCGGGGCGGCGGTCAGCTCCGGCTCCCGGTTCGGGCGGTCGACGTGGAAGCGGGAGTGCCGGGCGGCGGCCTCCACCGCCATGCCGGCCCCGTCCCAGGACGGCCAGTTGACCGACAGGGTGCGGCCCGGCCGGCGGCGCGAGCGGTCGTGGGCGAACGCGTCCAGGAAGGCGTTGGCGGCGCCGTAGTCGGACAGGCCGAACTGGCCGGTGACGGCGGCGACCGAGGAGTACAGGACGAAGGTCCGCGGCTCGTCGCCCAGCACCTCGTCCAGCAGCAGGGTGCCGTTGACCTTGGGCCGCAGGACCTGCTCGGCCGCGCCGGCGTCCTTGACGGCGAGCATGCCGCCGCCCGCGAGCCCGGCGGCGTGGATCACCCCGCGGATCGGGCCGAGGGCGCTCCTGGCCTGCTCGACGGCGGCGGTCAGCGAGGCCCGGTCGGCCACGTCGGCGGCCAGCGGCAGTACCCGGCAACCGGTCGCCTCGATCCGGCGCACGGCGTCGACGGCGGCCCGCTGACCCTCGGTCAGCGCCCCGACGTCGGTCCACTGCGCGCGGTCCGGCAGGCCGGAGCGGCCGAGCAGGGCGATCCCGCCGGCGCCGCGGGCGGCCAGCCGCTCGGCGGCGACCAGTCCGAGGGCGCCGAAGCCGCCGGTGATCAGCCAGGCGCCGTCGCCGACGTCCGCGAGAGCGGTCCCGCCGGCGGGCGCGGCGGGCTCGGGCACGCTGTGGAAGGCCGGGTGCCAGAGGCGCCGCCCGCGCAGCGCGACCCGGGTGAACTCGGCGCCGTCGTCGCCGTCCAACAGCGCCCGCAGCGCCTCGGCCGCCACGCGGTCCTCGCCCCTCAGCGCCTCGGCGGGCGCGTCGACCACCCGCGCGCGCAGCTGCTCGTGCTCCCGGACGGCGCTGTGCAGCAGGGCCGAGACGGGCGCCTTGGCCGGTTCGACCGGTTCGGTGCCGGAGACGTCCCAGAGCTGGTCGGCGAGCACGGTGATCCGGACGGGGCGGTCCGGGCAGTGCCGGGCGACGTCCTGGACGATCCGCTGGGTCGCCCGGAAGCCCCGGTCGAGCCAGTGCCGGGCGGCCCCGCCCGCGCCGGCGCCCTCCGGGGCCGGGCCGGTGAGCCAGAGGTGGAGGATCTCCAGCGGCTCCCGGTGGTCGCGCAGGTGCGGCCGGAGCGCGGCGCTGAGCCGCTTGGGCTCCACGTCGTCGGCCTTGACCAGGTCGGCGGTGATCCCGGCCGCGGCCAGCCGGTCGAGCACCGGCGCGGCCTGCCCGGCGTCGTCGGCCAGCACCAGCCAGCGGCGGTCCGCCGGCAGCGGCCGCGCCTCGGCGGGCTGCGCCTGGACCCAGCCGGGGACGGTGATCCGGTCGTTCTCGGCCGGGGCCTCCTCGGCGGTCCGCGGCCCGGCGTTCGGGGCCGGGGCCGGGGCGGCGGGCTTCGGGTCGGGGGAGATCCAGTACCGTCCGCGGTCGAAGACGTAGCCGGGCACGGCGACCGGGGTGATCTCCTCGTGCTCCAGCAGGGCGCGCCAGTCGACGTCGAGTCCGGCCTGCCAGAGGGCGGCGACCGCCCGGTAGAGGACGGAGGCGGCCGGGACGTCCTCGCCGCTCGGCGGCAGCGAGGCCAGCGGGCGGTGCCCGGCGGCCGTCCGGACCCGGCGCACCAGCTGGGTGAGCGCCTGGCCGGGGCCGACCTCCAGCAGCACGGCGCCCTCGACGGCGGCGGCGCGCTCGGCGCCCTCGCGGAACCGGACGGGGCTGCGCAGCTGCTCGGCCCAGTACTGCGGGTCGGTGGCCTGCTCGTCGTCGATCCAGTCCCCGGTGACGTTGGAGACCCAGCGGACGGCGGGCCGGTTGCGGGTCAACTGCCCGACGAACGCTGCCAGTTCCTCGGCCGCTCGGTCGGTGGCGGGGGTGTGGAAGGCCCGTTCGACGTCGAGGGCCACCCAGCGCCGGCCGAGCGCGGTGAGCAGGGCGGTCAGCTCCTCGACGGCCTCGACCGAGCCGCCCACGGTGCAGCTGCGCTCGCCGTTGTCGGCGCTGAGCCAGACGTCACGGCCCTCCAGCAGCGGCGCGGCCTCGGCGGCGGGCATCGCCAGCGCGACCATCCGGCCGGCCGGCGCGGCCGCGAGCAGTTCGCCGCGGCGCACCACCAGGCGGGCGGCGTCGGCGAGTTCGAAGACTCCGGCGAGCGCGGCCGCGGTGATCTCGCCGACGCTGTGGCCGATCATCGCGACCGGCCGCACGCCCCAGGAGGCCCACAGCCCGGCCAGCGACCACTCCACCGCGAACAGCGCGGGCTGGGTCAGCGCGGTGTCGCGCAGCCGGGCCGCGGCGTCGGGCGCGCCCTCCAGCAGCACGGCACGCAGCGCGTCGGCGACCGCCGGTCCGAAGTGCTCCAGGCAGCGGTCGAACTCGGCCCGGAAGACCGGCTCGTGGGCGTACAGCTCGGCGGCCATGGCGGGGTGCTGGGTGCCCTGCCCGGGGAACATGAAGACCGCGCCGGTGGCCGGGGTGCCCGGCTCCTGGCCGCGGGTCGCGAGCTCGGCGAGGGCGTCGGCGAGGGTGGCGCCGTCCTCGCCGACCACGGCGAGGCGGTGGCGGTGGCGCAGTGGACGGCGCTGCAGGGTCCGGGCCACCTGGTGAAGGTCGGCCTCCTCCTCGGCCAGGTGGGCCGACAGCCGCTCCGCCATGCCGCGCAGCGAGGCGGTGGAGGCGGCGGCCAGCGGGAGCACCACGGTGCGCCGACGCTGCGGGCGCGGGGCGACGGGCGCGGCCGCGGGCGGCTGCTCGATCAGGACGTGGGCGTTGGTGCCGCCGATGCCGAAGGAGCTGACGCCGGCGATCCGGGGGCCCTCGATCGGCCACGGTCCGGCCTGGGAGCGGACGGTGAACGGCGTCCGCTCCAGCTCCATCAGGGGGTTGGCCTCGGTGAAGTTGGCGGTGCCGGGGGCGATGCCGCGGTTGACGGCGAGCACGGCCTTGATGAACCCGGCGATGCCCGAGGCCGGGCCGAGGTGGCCGATGTTGCCCTTGGCCGAGGAGAGCAGGCAGTAGCCGGTGCGGTCGGTGTGCGCGCGGTAGGCGCGGCTCAGGGCCTGGACCTCGATCGGGTCGCCGATGGCCGTGCCGGTGCCGTGCGCCTCCAGGTAGCCGACCTGGTCGGCGGCGACGCCGGAGACGGCCAGCGCCTCGTACACGGCGGCGAACTGGCCCTCGGCGCTGGGCGCGGCGAAGCCGGCCTTGCGGTTGCCGTCGTTGTTGACGGCGGAGCCGCGGATGGTGGCGAGCACCCGGTCACCGTCGCGCAGCGCGTCGGCGAGCGGCTTGAGCACGACCGCGCCGGCGCCGTCGCCGAAGATCGTGCCGTCGGCCGCCGCGTCGAAGGGGCGGCACCGGCCGTCCCGGGAGAAGATCCCGCCGTCCACCCAGCGGTGCCCGCCGCCGTGCGGCAGTTCGAGCTGGACGCCGCCCGCGACGGCGACGTCGCACTCGCCGTTGCGCAACGCCTGGCAGGCCAGGTGCAGCGCGACGAGGGAGGTGGAGCAGGCGGTGGCGACGGTGAACGCGGGGCCGCGCAGGTCGAGCTTGTAGGAGACGATCGTGGCGATGTAGTCGTTGTGGTTGCCCGCCTGGATGCCGACCTCGCCGTAGTTGCGCACGGCGGCGGCGTTGCGCCGGACGTTCAGCTCGGCGTAGCGGTTGGTCGCGCCGCCGGCGAAGACGCCCACCGAGGTCGGGCCGTCGGTGCGCACGCCCGCGTCCTCCAGGGCGCCGTAGGCCACTTCGAGGAAGATCCGCTGCTGCGGGTCGCGCAGTTCGGCCTCCCGGGGGGTGAAGCCGAACAGGCCGGCGTCGAAGCCCGCGACGTCGTCCAGCAGTGGGGCCCGCTTGACGTAGTTCGGGTCCGCGATGGCGGACTCCGGGACGCCCGCGTTGCGCAGGGTGTCGTCGGACAGCTCGGTGAGGCTGACGGTGTTGGTGAGCAGGTTGGACCAGTAGCTCTCGACGTCCGGTGCGCCGGGGAGGCGACAGGCCATCCCGATCACGGCAATGCGGTCGTCGTCCGCGACGCGGTTCATCGGATACCTCCAGGACTGGGTGCCGCCGTGGGCGGCGGGCAGGAGCGATCGGCGGGGGCGGGCGCGAGGTCGTCCGCCAGCTGCCGGGCGATCGCGGTGAGCAGGGGTTCGGTGGCGTGGCCGAGCAGGTGGTGCGGCCCGGGGAGGGTGTCGCGGCGGTGGCCGCCGGTGGTCCAGCCGGACCACCCGGGTCCGTTCGGGTCGAGGACGCGGTCGCGGTCGCCGCGCAGTTCCAGGACGGGTGCGGCCACCGGGCGGGCGGCCGGCTCGGGCACGGTCCAGGTCTCCAGGGCCCGGAAGTCGGCGCGGATCGCCGGTTCGGCGAGCGCGAACAGGGACCGGGCGGTCGGGGTGTCCTGGACGGCGCCGTAGCGGACCAGGTCGGCGAACAGGGCGGCGTCGTCCAGCAGGTGGGTGGTGCCGCCGACGGTGGCGTCCGGGGTCGGCGCGGCGGCGACGATCAGGCGCCGCACGTCCGTCCGGCCGTCCGCCTCCAGGAGCCGGGCGGTGCGGTAGGCGGCCACCGCGCCGAAGCAGTGCCCGAACAGGACCACCGGGCCGGGCAGCGCGGCGACCTCCCGGGCGGCGGCCGCGGCGATGGCGTCGACCGAGGTGAGCGGGGCCTCGCGCAGCCGGCTCTCGCGGCCCGGCAGGCGGACGGCGCTGACCGCCGTCCACTCCGGGAGCAGGCCGGGCCAGCCGGCGAACGGGGCGGCTCCGGCGCCGGCGTGGGCGAAGCAGACCAGGTGCACCGAAGCCGTCGCGGCGGCCGGGAAGCGGACCAGCGCGGGGCGGACCGGACGGGCGGTCGCGGCGGTGGCGGTGGCGGCGGCGGTGGTGGCGGTGGCGGCGGTGGCGGCGGCGGCGCTCATGCCGACAGCTCGATCGTGCCGCGGCGCCGCTCGCCGGCCACCGCCTGCTTGAGCAGCACGACGCCGAGGACGGTCCAGGCCAGGCCGACCAGCACCTCGCAGCCGAGGCCGCCGAGCACGGTCGGCGCCGACGCGCCCGCGAGCAGGTCGCGCAGCGCCTGCAGGCCGTGGGTGAGCGGCAGCAGCTGGGCCGCCGCGGCGACCGGAGCGGGCCAGTAGTCGACCGGTACGTTCACCCCGCAGAAGGTCATCAGGGACATGTAGCCGGTGTTGAGCGCCAGCCACTGGAGACCGGGGCGGCGCAGCACGAGGGCGCCGACCGCGGTGCCCAGCCCGTAGGCCGAGCAGCCGGCCACGGCGAGGAACAGCGGGACGAGCAGCACCTCGGGGAAGGGCATGGACAGCCGGAAGACCAGCGCCGCGACGGCGAACACACCGGTGCTGCTGACGATTCCGACCACCAGGCAGTAGGCGCCGCGCGCCAGGTAGCTGAGCGCGAAGTCGGCGGGCGCGGCGACCTGGAGCGCCAGGGTGCCCTGGCCGCGCTCGCGGACCGTGGTGGTGATGACCACCATGGCCTCGATGCAGACCACCACGGCCGCGTTGCCGACGGCGAGGTAGCGCACCCGGTCGTCCGAGCCGGAGAGCATGCCGATGGTGCCGAAGAACAGGACCTGGGCGATCAGTCGCAGGAACCAGCCGAACAGCCAGGTTCGCCAGGTGTAGAAGGTGGTCAGCTCGCGGAAGCCGATCCGGGAAGCGGTGGTGACGACGGAGCCCCACCGGGTGAGCGCGTTCACGACAGTCCCACCGTGCCCTCCGACTTGAGACGGGTGATCATCCGGTCCACCAGGACGGTGCCGGCGGCGTAGGCGACGGCGCCGAGGAGCAGCAGCGCCGCGAGCCGCCAGCCGAAGTCCGCGACCGGCTCGGGCCGGGTGGCCGCCCGCAGCAGGTCCGCGGCCCAGGAGAGGTAGACGACCTTGCTGAGCGGCTGCAGCCAGCCGGGCAGCAGGCTGACCGGCACCAGGACGCCGCCGAGGACGTAGCACGGGTACCCGAGCGCGTTGGCGTAGCGCCGGGCGGAGCCGGCGGTGACGAAGACGGCGGCCAGGACGGTCGCGGTGCCGAGGGTGGCGAGCGCGGTGGCGGCCACGGTGCAGACCAGGAGCCAGGGGTGGTGCACCGGCAGCGAGACGCCGAAGAAGGCGGTCGCGGTGAACCAGGACTCCGCGAAGGTCACCACGCCGAGGACGGCGATGGTGGCGACCCGGCCGGTGACCAGCCGGGTGAGCCCGGCCGGCGACCCGAGGAACAGCTCCAGGGTGCCGCCGCGCTTCTCGTCGTCGACCACCGAGCCGGCCAGGTCGAGCGAGACCAGCCACAGGCCCATCAGGGCCGGCGCCAGGACGGCGTAGGCCTCCAGGTCGGGCCGGTCGGCCTGCCGGACGGAGGACAGGAAGATCGCGGTGAAGAACGGGATGGTGGCGAAGACCAGCAGGTGGCCGGCGTTGCGGCGGAACAGCCGCAGCTGCAGCCGGGCGCCGGTGAGGATCTCGGTCATACCGTCAGCCCCCGGTCCCCGATGACGTGCAGGTAGACGTCCTCCAGGGTCGGCAGCGAGGTGCGGACCGTGGTGACGTCGGCCTCGACCAGGGCGCGCAGCACCGGCTGGACGGCGCCGGCGGCGCTGGTGGCGATCCGGATCCAGCCGTCGGTCAGATCCTCGATGCCGGCCACGCCGTCGAGTTCGGCGATGGCCCGGCGCAGCCCGGCGGGCACGTCGCGGGCGTCGACCCGCTCGTGGGCGGTGATCCACCGGCCGACCTCGGCGGGGGCCTCGGTGCCGATCACCTGGCCGCGGTCGACCAGGGTGACCCGGTCGCAGACCGCCTCGGCCTCGTGCATGTCGTGGGTGGTCAGCAGGATGGTGCGGCCCTCGGCGCGCAGTTCCCCGACCAGGCTGCGGAACTCCCGCGCGGCCACCGGGTCCATGCCGACGGTGGGCTCGTCGAGGAAGAGCAGTTCGGGGTCGCCGACCAGGCCGCGGGCCAGGTGGAGGCGCTGCTTCATGCCGCGGGACATCCGGTCCACCTGGGTGTCGGCGCGGTCGCCGAGGCCGACCCGCTCCAGCAGCGCGGTGACCTTCGCGGCGCGGTCGCGGCCGGCCACCCCGTAGAGGGCCGCCCAGTAGTCCAGGTTCTCGCGCGCGGTGAGCCGGCCGTAGAGGCCGCGTTCGCCGCCGAACACGATGCCGATCCGCCGGCGCAGGGCGCGGGCGTCGGCGGCGACGTCCAGTCCGAGCACGGTGGCCGTGCCGGCGGTGGGCAGCAGCACCGTGGAGAGGATCTTGACCAGGGTGGTCTTCCCGGCGCCGTTGGGGCCGAGCAGCCCGCGGATCTCACCGCGCTCCACGTCGAGGTCCAGGCCGCGCAGCGCGGTGACGACCTGGCCGGCCTCGCCGCGGCGGCGGCCCTTCGGGTAGGTCCGGGTCAGTCCCCGGACCTCGATCGCCCTACTCACTCTTGGTCGTCTCCTCGTGCTGTCGCGGGGTCGCCGCGGCGTGGTCGAAGTTCAGGTCCCCGCTGGGCAGGGGGAGGGAGATGCCGCCGTCCACCGGGAGGTTCACCCCGGTGATGTGCCCGGCTGCGTCGGAGCAGAGGAACAGCGCGGCGGAGGCGGAGTCCTCGGGGGTGGCGAGCCGACGCAGCGGGGTGCGCAGCCGCTGGCGCTCGAAGGACGGCGGGTGGTCGGGCCGGCCGACCGCCATGCCGCCGACCGCGTTCTCGGTGGGCGTCGGGCCGGGGCCGAGGGCGTTCACCCGGATGCCGTACCGGCCCCACTCCGCGGCCCAGGTGGCGGTGAGGGCCACGACGCCGGACTTGGCGGCGGCCGCGTGGGCGAAGTAGGGCAGGCCGCGCTGCGGGTCGGTGATCGCCACGTTGAGGATCGCGCCGCCGCCCTGCTCGATCATGTGCGGGACGACGGCGCGGGTGGTGTGGAAGGTGCCGTAGAGGTCGATCTCCACGACCGTCCGGAACGAGCGGGCGGACATCGTCTCGGCGGGCGACCAGAAGTTGGCCGCGGCGTTGTTGACCAGGACGTCGATGGTCCCGAACCGGGACACCGCGCGTGCCACGGCCGCCTTGACCGCCGCCTCGTCCCGGACGTCGCACACCACCGTGTCGTTCTCGATCCCGAGGGCGGTGAGCCGCCCGGCCGCCGCGGCGAGCCGCTCGGCGTTGCGGGAGGCGAGGACGACCTGGGCGCCGTGCAGGCCGAAGGCCCGGGCCATGGCGAAGCCGATTCCGGTGGCTCCCCCGGTGATGAGCACGGTCTGCGAGTCGTACAGGCCGGCAGTGAAATGAGGCATGACGCAGGCCCACTTCCGATCAGTTCATGACGGGTAGACATTACAAACGGTCATATTGACCAGTCAATATCTTCGGTCAAGGCGTTCCGGGCTGATTTCCGGGACGGCCGGGCGCCGCGTGGCGCCCGGCGGGCTCAGGCCGCGCCGGACCGGACCGCCCGGCCGAGGTCACGCACGATCAGGTTCTCCAGCCGGCTGCCGCTGCCGCCCGGGGGCACCACGCTGCTGGAGAGGAAGGACACCGTCAGGTCCTGGTCGAGGTCGGCGACGACCATGCCGCAGCCGTAGGCGGTGTGCCCGGCGACCCGGGCGCCGGCCGGGGCGGAGTACCAGGCGCGGTCGGTGCACATGCCCAGGCCCCAGGCGAGGTCGAGGTCGCCGAAGTTGCGGTCGGGCAGCCCGGAGCGGTGGTCGGCGGCGAGCACGTCCACCGTCGCGCGGTCCAGGCCGAGGTCCGGCCACCGCTCGGGCGCCGCGAGGCAGTCGACCAGACGGGCCAGCTCGTTGGCCGGGCCCCAGGCGCCGGTGCCGGGCAGGTGCGGCGCGAGCACCTTCGCCGAGACCCGCCCGGTGGGCACCTGCCGGCCGTCGACCTGCTCGAACAGGCCCACCGCGCGCGGCGGTTCGGCCGCCGGGGTGCCGGCCGCGGCGAACACCGTGCGGGTCATGCCCAGCGGCCGCAGCACCCGCTCGGCCACGTACTCGGCGTAGTCCCGGCCGGTCAGCCGCTGGACGATCTCGGCGAGCACGACCCAGGACTCCATGGCGCTGTACCAGCCGCCGCTGCCGGGTTCGCCGGTCAGCTCGACGGCGCAGGCCGCCTCGAAGGCCTCCCGGTGGCTCAGGCCCGAGTACGGGCGGTCGACGCTCTCCGGCCGGAACGGCAGCGCGTGCGACATCAGGTGGGCCAGCGTCGCCCGCTCCTTGCCGGCCACCGCGTACTCGGGGACCAGCTCGGCCAGCGGGGTGTCGGGGGCGACGGCTCCCGCCCGCAGCTGCTGCCCGATCGCGAGCGCGCCCAGCAGCTTGGTGCAGCAGATCCACGGCAGCAGGTCGTCCGTGGTCAGCGGGACGCCGGGCTCGACCTCGCCGTACGCCTCGTCCAGCAGCACCTCGCCGCGCCATGACACCTGGAGCTGGATGCCCAGGTGGGTGCCCTCCTGGATCGCCGCCAGGGCTCGGTCGCGCACATTCCCGATCGCCTTCAAAGCCTGTCCTCTCGTGGCTGTCGAATGCCTTGCGGGCGTTCACGATGCCAGCCCGGGAGAGTCTTCTCAAGGAGCTTGACAGAGTTTATTGACCACCGAGTCACATTCTGCGTATCGTTCCGGCCTGCCGGGTCGCGGAGCCGGGGCGCCCCGCCGCAGGTTCCACGCGGCACTCCCCGCGCCGTACGCCCCGCGCCGTACGCCCGGCGCCGCACGCCCTGCGCCGCACGCCCCGACGCCATCCATCCGCTCCGACTGCGAGGACCGACATGGCCGAGTCACCCACCGACCACACCGTTCCGCTCGGCCGTACCGGCTGGCGCCTGTGGCGGGACGCGGTGCTGCGCAGTGCGGGGTTCTCGGCCGGCCGGATCCGGGCGCTGGCCGACCCCGAGCTGGCGGCCGCCGCCGACCGGGCCCTCGCCGGCACGATCGGCCCGGACGAGTACCGGCAGACCTACCGGGAGGCGACGGCGCGGCTGTCCGCGGCGGTGCGCGCCACGGCGGGCGAGCCGCGCTTCCGCGAGGCCGTCACCTGGCAGAACCGGCGCCTGGTCGCCGACTGCCTGGACAAGGCCGCCGCCGGTGAGCCGCGCAACGCGCGCGGCCGCTCCCACGAACTCACCGTCACCAGCTACCTGCAGCGGTACGCGCTGAAGAACGACACCATCGGCTTCTTCGGACCGGTCGGCTGGGCGCGCTGGGACGACCGGCCGCAGGCCATCGCCGTCGAGACCGGCGGCGGGCCGGGCGTCGGGCCGGGCAACGGGCCGGGCAACGGGGCCGGGATGCTCACCCACCGCACCGTCTACTTCGAGTCCTGGGCGATCGACACGCTCGCCCGGGCCCTCGCCGCCGACCCGGACCTCGCCCCCTGGCTGACGCCGCGCCGCTCGGCCGCCGACCGCCTCGGCGACGGCGTGCTGCACCGCGCGGGGAAGGGCGAGCAACCGCTCACCGCACGGGAGCACGCGGTGCTCGCCCGGTGCGACGGCCGCCGCACCGCCCGCGAGGTGCACGCCGCGCTGTCCGCCGAGGCGGCCGGCGCCGAGGCGGACACCCTGGCCCTGCTCGCGGACCTGCGCGAACGCGAGCTGATCACCCTCGACCTGGAGGGCCCGATCGAGGCCCGGCCGGAGCTGACCCTGCGGGCCAAGCTCGACCGGATCGACGACCCGGCGGTGCGCGCACGCGCGCTGGCCGTCCTGGACGGTATCTGCCGCGCCCGCGACGCCGTCGCCGCGGCGGCCGGGGACGCGCAGGCGCTCGCCACCGCCATGGACGGGCTCAACGCCGCCTTCCTGAGCGCCACCGGCGCGGCCGCCGAACGCCACCACGGACGCAACTACGCCGGCCGGACGCTGGTCTACGAGGACTGCGTACGGGACGTCGAGGTCCGGCTCGGCACCGAGCTGCGCGACGAACTCGCCGCCCCGCTCGGGCTGGTGCTGGACAGCGCGCGCTGGCTGGTGGGCCGGATCGCCGCCGAGTACCGCACGCTGTTCCTGGGCATGTACGACCGCTGGTCGGCCCGCAGCGGCGAGACCGCCATGCCGCTCGCCCGACTGCTGGCCGCCGCCACGCCGCACCTCTTCTACTCCGCCCGGGCGCTGCCCGCCCCCGTCCGGACCGCCGTCGCCCAGCTCCAGGAGCGGTGGGCCCGGGTGCTCGGCGAGACGGACGGTCCGGGGCCGCGGCTCTTCACCAGCGAGCAGTTGGCCGAGCGGTTCGCGCGCGAGTTCCCGGCGGCGCCGCTGCCCTGGGCCGCCGCCGTCCACCACTCCCCGGACCTGATGCTCGCGGCGCCGAGTGCGGCGGACGTCGCCGAGGGGCGCTGGCTGGCCGTGCTCGGCGAACTGCACACCGCGCTCAACACCCTGGAGAGCCGGGTGTTCGTCGAACAGCATCCCGACCCGGACCGGCTGCGCGCCGCGGACGCGGCCGACCACGCCGGCCGGCGGGTCTACCTGGTGCCGCCCAAGGACTGGCCGACCGTCACCTCCCGGCTGGCGCCGCCGTCCGCGCTGCTGTCGCCCGACTACACGTACTGGACGCTGCGTTCGCCCAGCGTCGAGCCGGCCGGCCCGGTCCTGGCGCTCGCCGACCTGTCCGTCCACCGGGAGGACGGCGCCCTGGTCGTCCGGTCGGCCGACGGCGGCTTCCGCTGCGACCTGCTGGAGATGTTGGGCGAGGTCCTGTCCGGGGTGACGGTCAACAGCTTCAAGCCGTTCGCCGCGGCCGCGCACCGGCCGAGGGTGGTCGTCGACCGGCTGGTGGTCGCCCGGGAGTCCTGGGCCTTCGCGGCGGCGGATCTGACCTGGACGTCCGTGAAGGACGAGTCCGAACGATTCCTGGCCGCCCGGGCCTGGCGCGCCTCGGCAGAATTGCCGGAACGGGTTTTCTACCGTTCGCCCACCGAGGACAAGCCGGCGTTCCTCGATTTCGAGAGCCTCCCACTCGTCAACCTGTTCGCCCGCACCGTCCGCAGTGCCGCCGAACTCCCCTCCAGCACCATCGGGTTGACGGAGCTTCTGCCCGACCTGCCGGACACCTGGCTGCGCGACGCGGACGGCGACGGATACACCGCTGAATTCCGCGTCGTGGCCGTCGACAAGACTTTGTGACTAATCCGTTGACCATTGAGTCAAATTCTGAGTACTGTTCCCGCAACCTCACCTGAAAGGTGCCTCAGGAATGAAGCCCACTGCCGCGGTGACCGACCCGGACCGTTTCCTCAAGATCCTCGACGACCCGGCCATGCAGCTCCTGGTCCGCCTGCAGGACCAACTCCTCCACACGACGGCCGAGTTCTGGAAGGAGCGCCGCACGCT
Source organism: Kitasatospora sp. NPDC098652 (assembly GCF_044760155.1). Lineage (NCBI taxonomy): Bacteria > Bacillati > Actinomycetota > Actinomycetes > Kitasatosporales > Streptomycetaceae > Kitasatospora > Kitasatospora sp. NPDC098652. Next base: position 86,639 of record NZ_JBIWAQ010000005.1, on the reverse strand, counting down.
CAACCTGCACCTGCCGATCACCACCGGCTCGGTCTCCAGCCCGATGGGCCTGGGCAGCGACAGCCTGCCGGTCCAGATCGACCTGTTCGGCGAGAAGGTGTACCTGGCCGACTCGATGCAGTTCCTGCTCGAGTACGGCTGTCGGATCGCCCCCGAGGGCGCCTGGTACCTGATGCCGAGCTTCCGCGGCGAGGAGGCCGACAAGACCCACCTCAACCAGTTCTTCCACAGCGAGGCCGAGATCATCGGCGGCCTCACCGACGTCCAGGAGGTCGTCGGCCAGTACACCCGCACCCTGGCCCGCGCCGCGCTGCGCGAGTTCGAGAGCGAGCTGGCCGCGGTGGCCGGCACCGTCGACCACATCGTCCGGATGGCCGAGACCGAGGTCATCCCGCAGCTCACCGTCGACGAGGCCGTCGAGCACCTGGGCAACGACCCGGAGTGCGTGCGCCACGACCCGGCCGGCTTCCGCACCATCACCCGGGCCGGCGAGCGCCGGCTCATGGACGAGATCAGCCCGGTGCTGTGGCTGAGCCACTTCGACCACCTGTCCGTCCCCTTCTACCAGGCCTACGAGCCCGGCACGGACAAGGCCCGCTGCGCCGACCTGCTGCTCGGCATCGGCGAGGTCGTCGGCGCCGGCGAGCGGCACGTCGACGGCGAGCAGACCCGCAAGGCGCTCGCCCAGCACGAGGTCGCCGAGGAGGAGTACGACTGGTACGTCCGGATGAAGTCCGAGCGCCCGATGCTCACCTCCGGCTTCGGCCTCGGCGTCGAGCGCTGGCTGATGTGGCTGCTGCGCCACGACGACATCCGCGACCTCCAGCTGGTGCCCCGCCTCAACGGCCTCACCCTGGCTCCCTAGTCGTGGCCGGGTCCGTTCTCGTGGCCCCCGCCCGCAGAGCGGGGGCCGACGGCGACACCGCGTCCACCACGGCGCTGCGGCGGCGGATCGCGGACGGCTTCGTGGCCGCCCACCCGCAGGCCCGGCAGGTTCCGGCGGTGCGCATCACCTCCGGTGCGGACCGCTCGGTCCACCTGGTCGGATCGTCGATCAGCGCGTTGAAGCCCTGGATCCCCGGGGGCATTCCGGACGGCGGGATCCTGGCGGTCCAGCCCGCCGTCCGGACGCAGAACCTCAGGACGCTCGGCGACTGCGTCACCCCGTTCGGCTGGGGCGGCCACTTCACCAACTTCTCGATCGTGCTCCCGGCCGGTTCCGGCACGGCCCCGGCCGAGCGCACGCTGGCCTTCTTCCTCGACCACTGCGGGTTCGCCCCCGCGGACGTGCTGGTCCGGGCCAGCCGCGAACACCCCGGCCTGTTCCCGGCGGTCGGGGTGTTCGCGGAGCACGTCCGGGTGGAGTGGGACAGCCGGGAGCCGCGCTACTACACGCACACCGTCGGCATCCCCGGCGTCCACGGTGTGAACTTCAACGTCGCGCTGCGGCACCCGGTGACCGGCGAGTACGACGACGTCGGCAACTACATCGACTTCGTGCCCGCCGGCACACCGGACACCGCACCGGACACCGCACCGGACACCGCACCGGACACCGCACCGGACACCGCACCGATCACCGAGCCGTTCACCGAGGTCGGCTTCGGCGACACCACCATCCTGCGGGCCCAGCTCGGCCTCGACCACGTCCTGGACGCCTTCCCGTTCCCGGCCGGGCCGACCGCCGACCGCTGGACCGACCGCCACCTCCAGGACGCCTTCCTGGTCTCGGCGGTGCTCTGGAACGAGGGACTGCGGCCGTGCAACCGGGACGCCAGGACCAAGCTCCTGCGCAAGTACCTGGAGGCCTGCCGCGCCGCCGTGACCCGGTCCGGCCTGGGCCGGTCGGAGCTCCGCGCCTGGCTGGCCGGCCTCTACGCGGCGGAGGGCTTCGCGCCGGCCGACCTCGACGGCATCTGGTCAGAACACCTGGAGGACAACCTGTGGACCTGAAGCACGACACCCCGACGCACGACACCGCCGCGCCGAACGACGCCGCCGCGCGGTCCCGCACGTACAAGAACGTCGCGGCCGTCTACGACCTCGTCTACGAGACCCGCACCGAGGACGTGGAGTTCTACGTCGAGCAGGTCGTCAAGGCCGCACCGCGCCGGCTGGCGGAGTTCGGCTGCGGGACCGGACGGGTCACCCTGAAGCTGGCCGAGCGCCTGCCCGACACCCGGATTGTCGCGGTGGACATGGACGCCGACGAGGTCGAGGTCCTGGCGGACAGCCTGCGCGCCCGGGGCATCGACACGGTCGAGACCCACTGCGGGCTGATCCAGGACTTCGAGGCCGAAGGCCTGGACATGGCGATCGCCCCCTTCCGGGTGTTCCAGCACGTCACCGACCCGGCCGAGTTCGAGGCCTGCCTGACCCGGGTCGCGCGCAGCCTGCGGCCGGGCGGCGTCTTCGTCTTCGACCTGTTCAACCCCTCGGTTCCGCTGCTCGCCAAGACCGGCCGGATCGTCTCCCAGGTCTTCGAGGACGGCGACGGCAACCGGATCGAGCGCGTGGTCGACGTCAACGAGCGCGACCACTTCCGGCAGACCCAGTTCGTCGAGGAGGACTACACGGTCACCACGCCCGAGGGCGAGACCTACGACCTGCACTGGCACTACCACACCCGCTACTACTTCCTCGGCGAAGTGGTCCCGCTCGTCGAGCGCGCGGGCTTCGAGGTGGTCCGGATCGACTCGGACTACCGGGGCACCCCCTTCGGCGAGGGCGAGTACCCGGGCGACCTCGTGTTCCACCTCGTCCGCAAGTAGCGGCGAGCAGCGGCGAGCCCGCACCCAACGACAAGTCAAGCCACCGCGACGGAGTCACAGAACAATGGCTGAAGCACCGGTCCTGGAGCAGGACCCCCACCTCCCCCTCTCCGTGGAAGCCGACGCTTCCCCCTTCGCCCTGCTCCAGGGCGAGGCCCGCACCATCGGCCGTCCGGGCACGGCCGTCGCGGTCGAAGCGGCCGGCCGGACCGAGCCGCTGCGGCAGCCGTTCGCCGAGGCGGGCGAGGCCCGGGTGCTGACCGCCGGGAGCGCGGCCGGCCTGCGGGTGCTGCGGGCCACCGCGGCCCTGGTCCTGGCGATGGCCGTCCGGGAGGAGTTCCCGGACGCGCTGCCAGCCGGCTCGGGCCTGACCGAGGACGGCTTCCACGTCGACTTCGCCGACCTGGCGCCGGTCACCCCCGAGGTGCTCAAGCGGCTCGACAAGCGGATGCGCCGGATCACCAAGCGCCGTCTGCCGATCGACGCGCTCCGGCTCGCCTCCGCCGAGGAGGCCGCCGGGGCCGCCGACGGCAACCGCTTCCTGCGGGAGATCGCCGAGGAGGCGTTCGGCCAGGACGAGCCCGGCCGGGACGCCCGGGGCGCGTTCCGCCAGTCGGTCGGCCCGCAGGGCGCCGAGCCGCTGTGGACCGGGATCGGCACCGAGGTGACCGCCCCCGACACCGGCTACCTGACCGCCTTCGAGCTGGAGTCCTCGTCCGCCGTCTACTGGCGGGGCGACGAGGCCAACGAGAGCCTCCAGCGGATCAAGGGCACCGCCTGGGCGGACGAGGAGGCCCTGGCCCGTCACCGCGCCTTCCTGGAGGAGGCCGCGCGCCGGGACCACCGCCGGCTCGGCTCCGAGATGGAGCTGTTCACCTTCGCCGACGAGATCGGCCCGGGCCTGCCGATCCTGCTGCCGAACGGCGCCGCGATCCGCGACGAGATGCAGCGCTACTCGCTCGACAAGCACCGCCGGTCCGGCTACACGCTGATCAACACCCCGTTCATCGCCAAGGAGGAGCTGTTCCTGCGCTCCGGGCACCTGCCGTACTACGCCGACGGCATGTTCCCCGGCATGGCGGTGGACGGCAGCGAGTACTACCTCAAGGCCATGAACTGCCCGATGCACGCGGTGGTGTTCAAGAACCGCGGCCGCTCCTACAAGGAACTGCCGCTGCGGCTCTTCGAGTTCGGCTCGGTGCACCGGTACGAGCGCTCGGGTACGCTGCACGGCCTCACCCGGGTGCGGAACATGACCCAGGACGACGCCCACATCTTCTGCACCCAGGAGCAGATCCAGGAGGAGCTGAAGACGGTCCTCGCCTTCGTGCTCGACCTGCTGCGCGACTTCGGCCTGCGCGACTTCTACCTGGAGCTCTCCACCCGCGACGACTCGGACAAGTTCATCGGCAGCGAGGAGGACTGGGCGAACGCCACCGCCGCCCTGGTCGCCGCCGCCGACTCGACCGGTCTGGAGCTCGTGCCGGACCCGGGCGGCGCGGCGTTCTACGGCCCCAAGATCAGCGTCCAGGTGCGCGACTCGCTGGGCCGCAACTGGCAGATGTCGACCATCCAGCTGGACTTCCAGACCCCGGCCCGGTTCGAGCTGTCCTACCAGGCCGCGGACGGCTCCCGGGTCCGCCCGGTGATGATCCACCGCGCCCTGTTCGGTTCCCTCGAGCGCTTCCTCGGCGTGCTCATCGAGCACTACGGCGGCCAGTTCCCGGCCTGGATGGCCCCCGTCCACGTGGCGGGCGTGCCGGTGCGCGCCGACGCCGAGGCGGGCCACACCCAGTACCTGGCGGACTTCCTCGACGGCCTGCGGGACGCCGGGGTCCGCTCTCAGCTGGACGCGTCCAGCGACCGCCTGCCGAAGAAGATCCTCAACGCCCAGCGCCTGCGTGCCCCCTTCGTCGTGGTCGCCGGCGACCGGGACGTGGCCGCCGGGACGGCGTCGCTGCGCTTCCGGGACGGCTCGCAGGAGTCGGACGTCCCGCTCGCGGAGATCGCGGACCGGATCCTCGCCACCATCGCCTCCCGGGAGACCGACAGCCCCACCGCCGTCGTGCGGCCGAGCAGCGACGGGTGACATGCGGGACGTCACCTTTCCACCGCCGTTGGCGCGCGGCGACCGGATCCTGGTGGTGTCGCTGTCCTCCAACACGGCGTCCCGGTTCGGCCAACGGCTGCGCCGGGGCGTCCGGGAGCTGGAGCGCAGCGGGTTCGAGGTCCGGCTGGGCGCCCACGTCAGCGACAGCCGCCGGCCCGGCCTGGAGACCGTCGCCACCCGGCTCGCCGACCTCCACCACGGGTTCGCCGACCCGGGCGTCACCGCGATCGTGTCGGCGATCGGCGGCTGGGCCTCGCACCAACTGCTGGACTCCGTCGACCTGGAGCTGGTCCGGGCCAACCCGAAGTGGTTCATCGGCTACAGCGACACCAGCTCCTTCCACCTGCTGCTGAGCGAACGGGCCGGGCTGGCCAGCGTCTACGGTCCGGCCGTGCTTCCGCAGTTCGGCGAGGTCGGGGGCGTGCGCCAGTACGCGCTGGACTCGCTGCTGCAGGCGACCAGGCGTGAGGCGTACGAGGCGTCCTGGGCCGACACCCGGGTCGACGAACGGCTGCGCTGGGAGACCGAGGACGGCGTGCGGCGGGCCGAGGTGCGGGCCCCCGCCCCCGTCGTGATCAGGGAGGGGGTCGGGCGCGGCGAGGTCCTGGCGCTCAACCTGGAGACGCTGATGTCGCACGCCGGGACGCGGTACTGGCCCCGGCTCTCCGGGCGCATCCTGCTGGTCGAGATCTCCGACAGCGCTCTCGAATGGCAGGCCCTGCGGCTGGTGCACCAGTTGAGCCAGCAGGAGGAGTTCGGCCACCTCCGCGGCCTCGCCCTCGGGCGGATCCCGCGGGGCATCGGGATCGACGCCGGGACGGTCCTCAAGCGGCTGCGCGAGGTGACCGGCCCGCTGGCGATCCCGGTGGTGGCCGACCTCCCGTTCGGCCACGTCGACCCCATCATGTCGATCGCCCTGCGCCGGACCGCCGAACTGACGGCGGAGGCCGGCGGCCGGGTGTCCCTGCGCTTCGACGCCCTCGGGGACCCGCTCGCGGACTCCCCCGCCGACCGTCCCGCCGACCGTCCCGGGGACGGCGCCCGGGACGTCCCCGTGGCCCGGCCGGAAGCAGCAGCACAGCCAGAAAGGTTCGCCCACCCCATGTCCGGAACCCCGCGCCCGCCCGCCCACGGGCACGGCCCCGCCCCGGCGGAGCCCGCCGAGGCCCGCTGCCCCGCCCACGGCGACGTCGACGGCCTGCTCACCACCGACCCGTACCGGGCCTACTCGATGCTGTGGGCCGCCGGCGAGGCCGCCACCTGGCACGAGCCGACCCGCTCCTGGTACGTCACCGATCCGGTGCACGTGCGGGAGATGCTGACCGACCGCCGCTTCGTCGCCCGCGGCGCCTCCCCGCTGGAGCCCGCGCTGGTCGGCGCCCCGGGGGCGGAGGCCGTCGAGGAGTTGGAGGCCTTCCTCGGCTGCTGGCCGGTGTTCTCGGACGCCCCCGTCCAGCGCACCGCCAGCCAGGCGCTGCGCCGGTCCTTCTCCCGGGCCCGCGCCGAGCAGCTGCGGCCGGCCTTCCGCACCGCCTTCACCGGGATCGTCGAGCGGGCCGACCGCCACCGGCCGGTCGCCACCTTCGCCCGGCCGGTGAGCGAGGCGATGCTCTCGCTGCTGCTCGGGCTGACCGCCGACGAGGTCGACCTGCTCCGCTCGATGACCGCGGCGACCATCGGCTACCTCTCCAACGACGGTCAGGACGTCGCAATGGCCCGCGCCGCCCTGGACCGGATCGGCGAACTGGAGGAGTGGCTGGCCGAGCGCGGCAGCCGGGGCGGGCAGGACTGGCTGCTGACCGAGCTGGACGCGGCCGGGGTGGAGCTGTCCCGGCGCGAACTGGCCGCCGTCTACATGCAGGTCGTCACCGGCGCGCTCGATCCCACCTCGCACGCGCTGATCGGCGCGCTGCGGTTCGTCCGGCACTCGCCGCAGGCCCGGGCGCTGGCCGCCACCGGGGACTTCGCCGCCCTGGTCGAGCTGTGCCTGGGCCACGACACCGGGTTCCACTTCGCGCCCCGCCGTTCCGGCTGCCCGATCGCCTTCCACGGGCGGGAGATCGGGGCGGGGGAACGCGTGGTGGGCGTCCTGGCCTGGGCCGCCTCGGTCGAAGCCGGCAACGACGGCGGGACGGCGCCCGGCACCCCGCGCGGCTCCGGCACCTCGCTGGCCTTCGGCCACGGGCGGCACTTCTGCCTCGGGGCCGGCATCGCCCAGGTGGCCATGGAGGAGGCACTGCGGGCCGCCCTCGCCCTCCCCGCCGCGGTCGGGTTCGACGTCGACGCCGTCGAACGGCTCCCCGCGCTCGGCGCCTCCCTCTACCGCGACCCGGCGGCGGAGGTGTCGCCGGAGGCGTGACGGCCCCGGCGGGCGACCGCCCCGGGCGCTGTGGGACCGTGGTCGGATGCAACCTGATCCGATCGACCAAGCGCGGCGCCTCGTCCGGGACCGCTTCCCCGGGGCGCTCGCCGTGGTCCTGGCGGGATCCACCGTCTCGGGCCGGGCGGGCGCGACCAGCGACCTGGACCTCGCGGTCCTGGTGCCCAGCGGCGGCGAGACCTACCGGGAGACGCTCCGCTTCGAGGGCCGGGTCGTGGAACTGTTCGTCCACACCCGGGCCGGCCTGCGCGACCTCTTCGCGGTGGACGTCGCCACCCGCCGGGCCGTCCTGCAGAGCATGTACGCCACCGGCCTGGTGCTGGTCGACGTGGACGGGGAGGCGGGCCGGGCCCGCGCGCTGGCGGAGGAGGACCTGCGCCAGGGCCCGCCCGCGCTCGAACCGGACACCGTGGAGACCAAGCGCTACGGCCTGACGGACGCGCTGGACGACCTGCGCGACGCCACCGACCCGGCCGAACTGCTGTTCATCGCAGGCGTGGTGGTCAACACCGCCGCCGACCTGCTGTGCGACCACCACCGGGCCTGGACGGGCAGCGGCAAGTGGCTGCCCCGGCGCCTCCTGGAGGCCGACCCGGTGCGCGGCGCCGGCCTGCTCGACGCCTACACCCGGCTGGCCGCCACCCGGGATCCGGCAGCCCTGGTCGAGGCCGGCACGGAGGTCCTGGACCTCGCCGGCGGCCCGCTCCGCGAGGGCTACCACCGCGCCTGGCAGGGCGTCATCGATTCCGTCGCCGTGGGCGTCGGCCGCTGAGCACCCATGTCCCCCGAAGCACGACGAAGGGCGTCCTCCCCTGCGGGAGGGCGCCCTTCGTCGTGATCGGAGACCTTCGCCCGGGTGGGCCACGGCGGCCGTCAGGACGGGTGCGGTCGGGGGAGGCGCTAATCTGTGCGCCGCACCTTTATCTGATCATGCGTTAAACGGGGGTTCTTTCGTCATGTCTGCATCCAGGAGTCTGCTCGTCGCCGCTCTGGTCGCCACCGCCGCGCTGGGCCTCGCCGCCTGCGGCCCGGACGACCCGTCGACCCAGGGGGCCGGCGCCGCCGCCACCACCGCCCCGGCCACCGGTGGGGAGGGCTCGCCCACCGCGGCCCCGGCGACCGGGACGGGCAAGCCCGCCCCGACCGGCAAGCCCGCCCCGACCGGCAAGCCCACCGACGGCGGCCCGGAGGGCTTCTGCACCAGCGCCCCGCTGCCCGCCGGGCAGAAGTGGGTCGACGTGGCGAAGGGCACCACCGCGACGGCCCTGGTCTACAAGGAGACCAAGGACGCCTGCGGCGTGAACGACGTCGCCCACGAGCCCGTCGGCGCCGACAGGACCGCGCAGTTCGCGCCCAACGCCAAGGGCCACCTCAAGTCGGTCGTGGCCGCGCCGAAGGACGTCAACGCGGCCGACCTGGCCAAGCACATCAACGAGTGCATCGCCACGCCGGGCAACCAGAAGGGCTCCTACCCCTGTTCGAGCGGCGACTACAAGGTCGCCTTCGACGCCTCCGGCAAGGTCGTCGAGATGTGGGAGCGCCCCAGCTCCTGAGGTGACGCCGTGCACGGCGCCGGGCCGCTCACGTGATGGTGAACGACTCGGCGCCGTTGGCGCATCCGAGCTTCCCGGCCGCCTTCCGGGCGAAGCCGGTCAGCAACGCGTCGCGGCGGTCCGGGGCGGGGAGGTCGGCCTGGGGGAACTGCCTGTCGGGCCGGAGGGCGGCCCAGTACAGCTCGGCCTTGCCGTTCAGGGTGCAGGTGAAGGTGGCTTCCCCGGGGGCGGTCACGGTGGCCTCATCGGTGTTGAACGCGTAGGCGAGCACCCGCCGTTCACCCTGCCCCTGGACCGAGCAGCGCAGGCGCGGCTTGAGGTCCGTGGTCCCGGTGCGGAAGTCGGTGTCGACGAAGACCCGTGGGGTGGCGCCCAGCAGCGCGGCGAAACCCGGGTCGTCGAGGGTGCCCTCGCACTCCCCGTGCGACAGGGAGACGGCCGGCGGCCGGTACTCCGTGCGGTCGAGGTACACGTGCCAGCCGAGCAGCCCGCCGCCGAGCACTACCAGCGTCGTCGCGCCCACGGTCAGGGTCCTGATGTGCTTCACCGGCAGACTCCCTTCGACTGGCTCGCAAACGCGGCCAGGGCGACCTGTTCGAGATCGACCTGCCGGTTTCCGTCGGTGCGGGCGGCTTCACCGGCGGTGAGCGACAGCACGACGTAGCCGAACGCGGGCGGCTCGGTGGGCGGACAGGTCCGGGCCAGGGTGGCGGTGCCGGTCCATGACGCGGACGGACCGTCCTGGGTGAAGGCGTGCGCGTCCGGGTGCCGGGCCGCTTCGGGCGGGAGCACGGGTGATCCGCCGAAGTGGGCGGCGGTGACGGTGAGGGCGGCGCGTCCGTCCACCCTGACCGTGCACGACACCGGGCCGTCCGGGGGACCGTCGGTCGTCTCCTCCACGTCCTGCCTGCCCGCCGGCAGCAGCCGCCCCAGCGGGGTGTCCTTCCCGGTGGGCGCCCCGCACAGGTGCGCTGCGCGACCGGGCTCCTCGACCGGCTGGTGCCCGCGCCAGTCCAGGTAGCCGACCGTCCCGGCGGCCGCCACCAGCACCGCGAGCGCGGCGGGCAGCGGCCATCGGCGGCCCGAGGACCGGTTCACGAGCTGCCCTTCGAGTTGACGTTGCTGTTGTTCGAGACACCGGCGGCGTAACCCGTGAGCAGGTTGTCGGTGGCGTCCGCCGAGATGCGGTCGAGGTCCGCCTTGCTGAGCCCGGAGGTCTGGCTGGCGTCCGCGATCGCCTGCTGAATGCTCTGTGCCGCGTACTGCTGGGCTTCGGAGGAGTAGTTGCGGGCCTCCTGGCGGCCGTCCTCGGTGGTGTCCCGCTGGTTGGCCTCGATCACGCTCTCGGTGATCGAGTCGACCAACTGGCCCGACAGCTCGCTGCCGAGCGGAATCTTCTCCGTCACCTTGCCGATGGTGGCGTTGAAGGCTTCCTTGGCATAGCCGACGTTCTTCTCCAGGGCGTCGTTGTACGCCTTGTCGTCGGCCGCGTGCTGGTTGTGGACCTCGTCGATCCGGGCCTCGTTGAGGATGCCGTTGACGATCCCGCCGGCGAAGGCGTCGTGCCTGATGTCCGCATCCAGCCGGGGGAAGTCGGTCGAGCCGTCCAGGTGGCCGCGGACGAGGGCGGTGGTGTACGCCTGGTCGGCGTTGACCACCGAGCCGTATGCCTCCGGGTCCCGCCCGAGGGCGTCCAGCAGCCCGTGCACCGCGGCGCCGTTGAGGTGCGCCGGGGCGCCGTTGACGGGCAGGACATCGCTGTGCACCACCGAGTTCTGCACGTCGCCGATGTACTCGGCGGTCATGTGCCCCAGGCTCGTCCGCATGGTGGAGAACTTGCCGTCGCCCTTGATGTCGTCCAGCGCCCCGTTGTCGCCGTGGGTGCCGAAGGTGTCCACCACCCGCTGCATCAGGTTGGCCTGGTCGGCGGTGTGCGGCTTCGGCGGGACGTCCGCCGGGACGTCGTACGGGTGGCCGGTGGTGGCCGCCTCCAGGGCGTGGCCGAAGGCGGTGGGCCCGGCGTGCCTGCTCTGGTCCAGGGCGTTCGGGTCGCGCAGGGAGTTGGTGTCCGGGAGCCAGTCCTTGTCGTGCGAGTAGTAGGTGAGGTAGTCGGCGGGCTTGGCCTTGCCGCCCGGGTTGACCGTGCCGTCCTCGTTGTACGCGGTGGGCTGTTCGGTGAAGAACTGGGTCGCCGCGGCCGGGCTGTGGGCGAGGGCCTGCATCACCGCGGTGGTGGGCTGGAAGCCGAGGCCGCCGTCACCGCCGAGCAGGTTGAAGCCGTGCACCCGGTCGGCGACCGCCTGCGGCGGGGCGGGCCAGTACTTCTCCCGGTTGGTGTCGAGCTGGGTGACGTGCTGGGCGATCGGGTCGATGAAGTGCGGGTCGTAGTTGCCGCTCATCAGGATGCCGGAGAGGACCTGGTAGCCGTACGGCTGGTAGTCCAGGCCGGAGGCCCGGTAGGGCTTGTCCCAGACCGGCTGGGCGCCGGCCTTGCGCAGGGCGGCGGCCCATTCGTCGGACAGGTGCGGCTGGTTGCTCTGCCGGGTGGCGGTGGCCAGGTTGAGCCCGAGGTTCTTCTGGAGGTCCTGGTAGGCCTTCCAGCGCGGGTCCTTGGGGTCGCGGTAGTGGCCCGGGTCGCCGACCATGCTGTTCCAGGACTTGATCAGGCCGTCCGGGCCGATGTCCTGGTAGAACTTGGTGGCGAACTTCGGGTCGTCCTGGTGCGAGGACAGCAGCGAGTTGAGCTCGGTGAGCTCGGCGTCGCTGATGTCGCCGCCCTTGCGGGCGAGTTGGGCGGCGCGGGTGCCGTCGGCCTCGGGGCCGCCGCCGATGGCCTTGCCGTTGAAGGAGTGGTCCTTGTCGGTGCCGGAGTCGGAGGTCAGCGCGTAGGCGATCCGCTCGTCGGCGGCGGTGGCCTCGGCGACGGCGGCGTCGATCGCGGCGCGGGCGGTGTCGGCCTTGCCGCGCCACTCCTTCTGGTAGTCCTTGAGGCCGTCCGGGTCGTGCCGGGTGGCGGAGTCGGCCGGGGGCCAGGAGACGGTGCCGTCGGAGCCGACGGTGAGTCCGGCGGTCCGGGCGTCCTGGACGGCCTTGTCCAGCTTGGTCCTGGCGGCCTTGAACTCGGTCGCGGCGTCGCCGAAGATCGAGGCCAGCGCGTTCGCCTCGGTGGTGGCGTCGGTCAACTGGTCATTGGTGCGCTTGAGCCCGGGTCTCGCCTGGTCGGCCGCGTTGCCGACCCAGCATTCGGAGTTGACCTGGGCGATCACCGTGTTGTTCCAGTCGTCGTCCATCGACTTGAGTTTCTGGGCGACGGTGGTCCAGGCGGTCGCGGCGGCGTCGAGGGAGCCGAAGTCGGCGGTGCTGAGTTCGTGGAAGTCGACCATGTCCCGGTCCTCCTCAGGCGCCCAGGTCGTGCTGGACGGTCTGCTCGTGCTGCTGGTAGGCGGTGGCGCTGGTGCGCAGCGCCTGGGTGGTCTGTCCGATGGTCTGGCCGAGGGCGGCCACGCACTGGTCCCAGGTGTCGGCGGCGCTCTTGGCGGCCTTGCCGGTGCTCCAGTTGGCGAGCGAGGTGCTGACCTTGGCGGTGGCCTCGTCGGCGCCGCGCCCGTCGGTGTTCAGCCGGGCGTGGATCTGGTCGGAGTTGGTGGCGGCGGTGCCCAGTGCGTTGGCGTCGACGGTGAAGCCGCCGCCTCCGCCGCCGTCCCCGGCCTGCGACTTCGCCGAGTTGAGCTGGGTGCGGGCGGCCTCCTGCGCACGGGCCCGGTCGGTCAGGTTGCCGTCGGCGTCGTAGGCCCACGGATTCATCATCCGGTCGAACTCGGTTGCCCGGTCGGACATCTGGTCCGTCCTCCTTCGGTGTCCACGCGGTGCGCGGCACCTTCGCTGGTGACGCTGCTCGCTAAGAATCCGACAAGATTACAAGTGGCCTCCAAGGGCCGTCCTTTACCCGACCCTTAGGGGAGAGCGGCCCCGGCGTCATACCGCAGCAGCAGAAGGCCCCGCGAAGCCTCGTCATTCCAGCTCATGCCCCCTGCGGCGCGGGAACGTTACGTTGAGGGCGTGTCCACTGCTGTCATCAAGACCGAGGGCCTCACCAAGAGGTTCCCCCGGGTCACCGCGCTCGACCAGCTGACCGTCGAGGTACGGCCCGGGGTCGTCGGGCTGGTCGGGGCCAACGGGGCGGGCAAGTCCACCCTGATCAAGATCCTGCTCGGGCTCGCCCCGGCGACGTCCGGCCGCGGCGAGGTGCTCGGCCTGGACATCGCCACCCGGGGCTCGGAGATCCGCGAGCAGGTCGGCTACATGCCCGAGCACGACTGCCTGCCACCGGACGTCTCGGCGACGGAGTTCGTGGTGCACATGGCGCGGATGGCGGGGCTGCCCGCGACCGCCGCGCGGGAGCGCACCGCGGACACGCTGCGGCACGTGGGCCTGTACGAGGAGCGGTACCGCCCGATGGGCGGCTACTCGACCGGCATGAAGCAGCGGGTGAAGCTGGCCCAGGCGCTGGTGCACGACCCGAAGCTGGTGCTGCTGGACGAGCCGACGAACGGTCTGGACCCGGCCGGCCGGGACGAGATGCTCGCCCTGATCCGCCGGGTGCACACCGACTTCGGCATCTCGGTGCTGGTCACCACCCACCTGCTCGGCGAGCTGGAGCGGACCTGCGACCACCTGGTGGTGATCGACGGCGGCAAGCTGCTGCGCTCCTCCTCCACGGCCTCCTTCACCGAGGCGACCGCCGTCCTCGCGGTGGAGGTCACCGACTTCCCGCAGGAGGCCGCCGCCGAGCCCGGCGCCACCGTCCGGGAGCGGCTCGCCGCCGGCGGGCTGGACGTCCGGGCGGAGGGCTCGCACCTGCTGCTGGTCCGGCTGGACGGCGAGTCCACCTACGACACCATCCGCGACACGGTCGCCGAACTCGGCCTCGGCCTGGTCCGCTTGGAGCAGCGCCGGCACCGGGTCGCGGAACTCTTCACCGACCACGACGAAGCCGACGCCCCGGAGTACGACGCGTACCACGGCGGCGCCGACCGGAGCACCAGGGGAGGGACGGACGATGCCGCAGCCTCCTGACACCAGGCCCGCCGACACCGGTGTCATCCACGACATCGGCTACCGCGGCTACACCGGTCCGCGCCTCGGCCGCGCCTACGCCACCCGCTCGCTCTTCGCCCAGAGCCTGCGCGCCGCCTACGGCCTGGGCCGTTCCGGCAAGTCCAAGGTGCTGCCGATGCTGCTGCTGGGCGTGGTCACCGTCCCGGCGATGATCTTCGTCGCGGGCGCGGTCTACCTCAAGCGGGACGAACTCCCGGTCGAGTACGCCGGCTACCTCTCCAGCCTCGGCCTGGTGGTGTCGATCTTCCTCGCCGCCCAGACGCCGGTGCTGCTCTCCCGGGACCTCCGCCACCACACCGTCCCGCTGTACTTCTCCCGACCGATCACCCGCGCCGACTACGTCCGGGCCAAGTTCGGCGCCATGGCCTGCGCCCAGTTCCTGCTGATGGCAGCCCCGTTGCTGGTGCTGTACGCGGGCGCGCTGCTCGCCGGGATGGACTTCGGGCACAACACCGGCCAGTTCCTCTACGGCCTGGTGGCGGCCGTGCTCTACGCCCTGGTGCCGACCTCGGTGGCCCTGGTGATCGCCGCGAGCACCCCGCGCCGGGGCTTCGGGGTGGCCGCCATCATGGGCTACCTGGTGGTGAGTTCGACCCTCGCCGCGGTCGTGGTCGGCATCAGCAACCCCGGCCCGGGCGGCTCCGACGCGGCCCAGTGGACCTCGCTGATCTCGCCGAACGGCCTGGTGGAGGCGCTGGTCAACGAGGTGTTCGACCTCGGGTCCGGGATCGACCGCCGGCACGCCCCGGGGGCGCTCGGCACCCTGGTGTTCGCACTCGTCGCCGTCGCGATGGTGGCCGGCTCCTACCGCCTCCTGCTGCGCCGCTACGAGAAGGTCTGAGAGGGCGGCATGGCCACCATCACCATCGACAAGGTCTCCCGCTGGTTCGGGAACGTGGTCGCGGTCAACGACATCTCGATGTCGATCGGCCCCGGCGTGACCGGCCTGCTCGGGCCGAACGGCGCGGGCAAGTCCACCCTCATCCACATGATGAGCGGCTTCCTCGCCCCCTCCAGCGGCGCGGTCACCCTGGACGGCGCGCAGATCTGGCGCAACCAGCAGGTCTACCGGCAGATCGGCCTGGTGCCCGAGCGGGAGTCGATGTACGACTACCTGACCGGCTGGGAGTTCGTCCTCGCCAACGCCGAACTGCACGGCCTGCCCCAGCCCGGCGCCGCCGCCCGGCGCGCCCTCGACCTGGTCGAGATGGCGCCCGCCAAGGACCGCCGCACCGGGACGTACTCCAAGGGCATGAAGCAGCGGGTCAAGATGGCCTCGGCGCTGGTCCACGACCCGGCCGTGCTGCTGCTGGACGAGCCCTTCAACGGCATGGACCCGCGCCAGCGGCTCCAGCTGATGGAGCTGCTGCGCCGCTTCGGCGCGGACGGCCGTACGGTGCTGTTCTCCTCCCACATCCTGGAGGAGGTCGAGCAACTGGCCCGGCACATCGAGGTGGTGGTGGCCGGACGGCACGCCGCCTCGGGCGACTTCCGGCGGATCCGGCGGCTGATGACCGACCGGCCGCACCGCTACCTGGTCCGCTCCAGCGACGACCGCCGGCTCGCCGCCGCACTGATCGCCGACGGCTCGACCACCGGCATCGAGGTGGACGAGCGGGAACGGGCGCTGCGGATCGAGGCGGTGAACTTCCAGGGCTTCACCACCCTGCTGCCCAGGGTCGCCCGGGAGGCCGGCATCCGGCTGTACACCGTGTCGCCGGCGGACGAGTCGCTGGAGAGCGTCTTCTCCTACCTGGTCTCGGCATGACCCCCGGCCCCACCCGCGCCACCCACCGGACCCAGGAAGGGGTCGACCGACCATGAACCCGACCGTCGCCAGGCTGACCCTGCGCGGCCTGCTCGGCCGCCGCCGCGGCGCGCTGCTGCTGGTGGCCCCGGCGCTGCTGCTGATCGTCGCGGCGATCGCCGCCGGGTCGAGCGGCGACGCGCACAGCCTGACCGTCAAGATCCTCGGCCAGCTGGACCTCGGCACCCTGCTGCCGATCCTCGGCCTGGTGATCGGCACCGGGGTGATCGCCACCGAGATCGACGACGGCTCGATCGTCTACCTGCTGGCCAAGCCGCTGCCGCGCCGGCAGATCATCACCACCAAGCTGGCCGTCGCGATCGGCACCACCTGGGTGTTCTCGGCCGTCCCGACGCTGCTCGCCGGGCTGCTGCTGTACGGGACGAAGGACGGCGTGGCGCTCGGCTACACCGTCGCGGTGCTGGTCGCCGGGGCCGTGTACAGCGCGCTGTTCCTGCTGCTCGGTGTGGTCACCCGGCACGCGGTGGTGGCCGGGCTGGCCTACGCGCTGATCTGGGAGTCGCTGATCGGCAACTTCGTCGAGGGCGCCCGCACGCTGAGCGTCCAGCAGTGGGGCCGGGCGGTCGCCGAGGCGGTCGCCGGGGACAACGCGATCGGCGCCGACGTGTCGCTCGGGGCGGCCGTCCCGCTGCTGCTGGTGGTCGCCGTCGGGGCGACCGTGCTGGCCTCGGTGAAGCTGGCCGGGCTGACCCTGGCCGCCGAGGAGTAGACCGCGCCCCGCGCGACAGGGCCCGGACTCCACGGAGTCCGGGCCCTGTCGGCGTTCCGCGGGCGTCCTACAGCGTCCGGTTCCGTCCGGCGCCGAAGCCGGCCGCGCCGACCACCAGGACCAGCACCAGCATCAGCACCAGGGTGGCCTCCCAGCCGCCGGTGAGCTGGTGCAGTGCCCCGGCGCCGACCGGGCCGGCCGCCGCGACCAGGTAGCCGATCGCCTGGGACATGCCGCCCAGCTGGGCGGCGCCGGCCGCGGTGCCGGTGCGCAGCACGATGAAGGCCAGGCCGAGGCCGAGCGAGCCGCCCTGGGCCAGGCCGAGGATGGTCGCCGACACCCAGGCGCCGGAGACCGGGGCGACCAGCAGCAGGGCGATGCCGAGCCCGTTCAGGGCGGCCATGGTGACGGCGAGGGCGCGCTGGCTCGTCATCCGGCCGGCCATCAGCGGCACCAGGAAGGCGCCGGCCACCTGCACCAGGTTGGAGAAGGCGAAGACCAGGCTGGCCTGGCCGCGGTCCATGCCGTGGTCGAACAGGATGGTCGGCATCCAGGCGACCAGGGTGTAGACCAGCAACGAGGAGATGCCCATGAAGAGGCTGATCTGCCAGGCCAGCGGGGACTTCCAGATGCCCTCGATCGGCCTGTCGGCCGGGGCGGGCCGGGTGGGCCGGGCGTCCCGGGCGGGCACGGCGGCCACCGCGGCCTGCTCCTGCCGGGAGCGCAGCACCTGCGGCAGCCAGGCCACCGCGGCGATCAGCGCCAGCAGCGACCAGGCGCCGAGCGAGGCCCGCCAGCCGCCGCCGAGCGCGTGCTCCAGCGGGACGGAGGAGCCGGCCGCGAGGGTGGCGCCGACCAGCATGGTGGTGGAGTAGACGCCGGTCATGGTGGCCGCGCGGTCCGGGAACTCCCGCTTGACCAGGCCGGGCATCGACACGTTCAGCACCGCGATGGCGACGCCGATCACCACGCAGCCCGCGTACAGCGCGTACACCGAGGGCAGCACCCGCAGCAGCACGCCCGCGCCCAGCACCAGCACCGCGCCGAGCACCACCCGCTCGGCGCCGAACCGCCTGGTCAGCCGGGGGGTGAGCGGGGCGCCGACGCCCTGGAACAGCACCGGGACGGTGGTGATCAGCCCGCCCGCGGTGGCGGACAGCCCGAAGGTGCGCTGGATCTCGCCGACCATCGGGGAGATCGCGGCCAGGCAGGCGCGCATGTTCAGCGCGACCAGCAGGATGCCGGTCAGCAGCAGTGCGGGGTGGGCCAGCCGGCTGCGGACGGTGAGCGGGGCGGCGGTGGTGACAACCGGCTGCGGGGCACGGGTGACGGCCATGGGTGTGCTGTTCTCTCCGGGCTCGGGGTGGCGCGGGCACGGCGGGAGGAGGCCTCCACCGGCCGCGGGCAGGACGGGACAGGACGGGGGGTGGGCAAGCAGCGGGGCTGCGTGCGGAAGCGGGGCCTGCGCCGTCCTACTTCCGGGCCGCGATGGCCGCGAGGAGCTGCTCGACGGCCGCGGTGGGCTCGGCGAGCAGCGCCCGACAGGCCGTCTCGGCGCGGTCCGGGTCGCCGCTCTCGACGGCGTCCACCAGCGCCTCGTGGGTGGCCACGACCGCCTCGGGCATCTCGTGGTCGCCGAAGGCGGCCGTCATCGACTCGCGCACGGAGGCGCCGAAGTAGCGGTAGACCTCGGCCAGCGCCGGGTTGTGCGCGGCCTCGACGACGGCGGTGTGGAACTCCAGGTCGTGCTCGACGGTGGCCTCGCGGCCGGCCCGCTCGGGGTGCCGGGCGAAGACCTCGGCCTCCCGGGCCAGCGCGGCCCGCATCCGCCGGACGTCCTCGGGGGTGTGCCGCAGCGCGGCCAGCCGGGCGGCCTCGGTCTCCAGTGCGGCGCGGACCTCCAGGACGTCCCGGATGCCCGAGCGCTGGACGCCGCGGAGCACCGCCGCCGGGTCGCTGGTGGACCGTACGAAGGTGCCCTCGCCCTGCCGGGAGACCAGCATCCCGGCGTGCACCAGCACCCGGAGGGCCTCCCGCACGGTGTTGCGGCCGACCCCCAGCTGCTCGGCCAGCTCGTGCTCGGTGGGGATCTGCGATCCCACCGGCCAGGCCCCGCCGGCCAGTTGCTCGCGCAGCCGGTCGATCGCGGTGTCCACCAGGGAACGCCGTCCGGCCGCCTGCAGGCCGTTTCCGTCGCCGCTCATGCCGGGCCTCCCTTCGCACACCGCTCATCGGTCGTAGGTCATCCTACAACCGCTTGCCCGGTCATCCTACAACTGGGTGTGAACCGTCCGTGAACGAGTCCCGGGGCGCTCAGCGCGCCGGGTAGAGGCGCTCCAGGACGACCGCGACGCCGTCCTCGTCGTTGCCCGCGGTGACCTCGTCGGCGACGGCGAGCAGTTCCTCGTGGGCGTTGGCCATGGCCACGCCGTGCGCCGCCCAGCCGAACATCGGCACGTCGTTGGGCATGTCGCCGAAGGCGATGGTGTCGCTGGCGCGCACGCCCAGGCGGCGGGCGGCGACGGCCAGGCCGGTGGCCTTGGACAGGCCCAGCGGCAGCAGTTCGACCACGCCCGGGCCGGCCATCACCACGCCGACCAGGTCGCCGGCGGCGCGCCGGGCGGCCTCGGCGAGGCCGTCGTCGGTCAGCCCGGGGTGCTGGATGTAGAGCTTGCTGAGCGGGGCGGCGAGGAGTTCGCCGCGCTCGGCCCGGACGACCGGGAGGTCGGAGCCGATCAGCAGCTCGTAGCCGGGGCCGGCCAGCACCTGGCCGTCCAGGCCGTCCTGGTTGGCGGCCACGGCCAGCGGGCCGGTCTCGGCCTCGATCTTCTCGATCGCGACGGCGGCGAGCCGGCGGTCCAGGGTGAGCGAGGTGAGCAGCTTGTGGGCGCCGGCGTCGTAGACCTGGGCGCCCTGGCCGCAGACCGCTATCCCGGTGTAGCCGATCTCGTCGAAGACCGGGCGGGCCCACACGGCCGAGCGGCCGGTCACCACGATGTGCAGCGCGCCCGCGCCGGTGGCCGCGGCCAGCGCGGCGCGGGTGCGCTCGGAGACGGTTTCCGCGCTGGTGAGCAGGGTTCCGTCGAGGTCGGTGGCGACCAGCCGGTAGGGCAGGTCGCCACCGATCGGGTGGGTCGAGGAGGTCACTTGACCGGCTCGAGGACGGTCCGCCCGCCGAGGTACGGACGCAGCGCCTCGGGCACGACGACCGAGCCGTCGGCCTGCTGGTGGTTCTCCAGGATCGCCACGATGGTGCGCGGCACGGCGACCAGGGTGCCGTTCAGGGTGGCGAGCGGGCGGGTCCTGCCCTCCTCGCGCATCCGGATCGACAGCCGGCGGGCCTGGTACTCGGTGGTGTTGGAGGTCGAGGTGACCTCGCGGTACTTGCCCTGGGTCGGGATCCAGGCCTCGATGTCGAACTTGCGCGCGGCCGAGGAGCCGAGGTCGCCGGAGGCGACGTCGATCACCCGGTAGGGCAGCTCCAGCGCGTTGAGGAAGTCCTTCTCCCACTGGAGCAGGCGGCGGTGCTCGTTCTCCGCGTCCTCGGGCGTGGTGAAGACGAACATCTCCACCTTCTCGAACTGGTGGACCCGGATGATGCCGCGGGTGTCCTTGCCGTAGGTGCCGGCCTCGCGGCGGAAGCAGGACGAGTAGCCGGCGTAGCGCAGCGGCAGCTTGTCGGCCTCGATGATCTCGTCCATGTGGTACGCCGCCAGCGGGACCTCGCTGGTGCCGACCAGGTACTTGTCCTCCTCGGGGAGGTGGTACACGTTCTCGGCGGCCTGGCCGAGGAAGCCGGTGCCGTCCATGGCGGCCGGGCGGACCAGGGCCGGGGTGATCATCGGGATGAAGCCGGCCGCGGTGGCCTGGGCGATCGCCATGTTGACCAGGGCGAGCTCCAGCAGCGCGCCGGGACCGGTCAGGTAGTAGGAGCGGGCACCGGCGACCTTGGCGCCGCGCTCGGTGTCGATCGCGCCCAGCAGCTGGCCCAGCTCGACGTGGTCGCGGGGCTCGAAGCCCTCGGCGGCGAAGTCGCGCGGGGTGCCGATCTCCTCCAGGGTGACGAAGTCCTCCTCGCCGCCGACCGGGGCGGCCGGGTCGATGAGGTTCGACAGGGAGCGGAGCAGGCGGTCCGCCTCCTCCTTGGCCGCGCTCTGCTCGGCGTCCGCGGCCTTGACCTCGGCGGCCAGCTCCTTGGTGCGCTGCAGCAGGGCGGTCTTCTCGTCGCCCTTGGCCTGGGCGACCTGCTTGCCGAGCACCCGCTGCTCGTTGCGCAGTTCGTCGAAGCGGCTGCCCGAGGACCGGCGCCGCTCGTCGGCGGAGAGGAGGGCGTCGACGATGTCGACGTCCTCGCCACGGACGCGCTGCGAGGCGCGCACTCGGTCAGGGTCCTCACGAAGCAGGCGAAGGTCAATCACAGGCCCAAGCGTACCGGGCGGCCGTTCCTCCACCGGTACCGGTTTTCCCCTGGGGATAACCCGGCGGCTCCTGTGGATAACTCCTGTGGGGAACTCTCCGCCCCCAGCCTGCGGGCGGGTTATCCACAGGGCCCGCCCCGGGCCTGTGGATGAGGGGCGCGGAGGGAGATCCGTTGATCAAAACCAGGGAATTGAGGTCTCAAACCCCAATGAACCTTCTCGAGTGAGGGAATTGAAGCACTCGCACGGGTGATTTGCAGGCAAGCGGGTGACTCTGGTCCGATTAGTCATCTCTATGACGCAAACCGATGGTCCGACCAGTTCTGGGCAATGGCTATACCGGTTTGTCGACTCATCCCCAGGCCTGTGGATAACTTTCGGCTGTGGACAGCGGGGAGGCCTGTGGACAGCGGCCCCCGGAGTCCGGGGTTCCTGTGGATGACGGTGCGGTCACCCGCCGCGTTCGGTCGGGTCGGTCGATAACGGTCGGAAAAGGTCAGAAAGACACGCGATGACGCTCAGCTGTCCGGGGCCGGGCCACCTCGGGGATCAGAGTCGGGGATCAGGCTCGGGGATCAGATGTCCCCGCGCCCGTCGAGCGCCCGGGAGAGCCAGTCCGCCGCCGCGGCGAAATCCTCGTCCGAAGTCCCCGGCCGCCGGTGCGTGGACACCTGCCGGTCCGCGCGCGGATAGGAGCCGAGGAAGCGGACCTGCGGACTGATCCGCCTGAGCCCCATCATCGCCTCGGCCACCCGCCGCTCCGACAGGTGCCCCTCGCAGTCGATCAGGAAGCAGTAGTTGCCCAGCCCCTCACCGGTCGGCCGGGACTCGATCCGCATCAGGTTCACCCCGCGCACCGCGAACTCCTGCAGCAGCTCCAGCAGCGCGCCCGGGTGGTCGTCCGGCAGCCAGACCACCATCGAGGTCTTGTCCGCCCCGGTCGGCGAGGAGACCCGCCCCGGTCGGCCGACCAGCACGAACCGGGTGGTCGCGCTCTGCGCGTCCGCGATCTCCTTGACCAGCGGGTCCAGCCCGTAGATCGGCGCCGCGAACTCGCCCGCGAACGCCCCGTCGTACCGGCCCTCGGCGACCAGCCGGGCGCCGTCCGCGTTGGAGGCGGCCGACTCCCAGACCGCGTCCGGCAGGTTGGCCGCCAGCCACTTGCGCACCTGCGGCTGGGCCACCGGGTGGCTGGTCACCGTCTTGACCTCGGACAGCTCGGTGCCCGGCCGCACCAGCAGCGCGAAGGTGATCGGCAGCAGCACCTCGCGGTAGATCATCAGCGGTGCGCCGGCGGCCAGTTCGTCGTTGGTCGCGGTGACCGCGCCCTCCACCGAGTTCTCGATCGGCACGAACGCCCCGGCGGCCTCCCCGGCGCGCACCGCCTCCAGCGCCAGCGCCACCGAGGACAGCGGCACCAGCTCCCGGGTCGCCGCCTCGGGCAGGGTGTGCAGCGCCGCCTCGGTGAAGGTGCCGGCCGGGCCGAGGTAGGTGTAGCGGGTGGCCGACATGACGCCTCCGTTGCCAGGGGGGTGGTGCCCGAGCCGGGTGCTGCCCGAGCGGTGGTGCCGAAGCAGTCACCATAACGATTCCGCGGCCCCGGCAGGACCGCGTTCCAGTGGCCGGGACCGCTCCTTCCGCGCGGGCGCTACCCGTCCAGCAGCTGCTGCCCGAGGTAGCCCCCGGCCGGCACCCCCGGAAGGACGGCGTACAGCCCGCCGGCCTCGTGCCGGAGGAAGCGGGACAGCCCGTCGCCCCGGGAGAGCTTGCGCTGCACCGGGGTGAAGCCCTTGCGCGGGTCGGCCTGGAAGGCGAGGAAGAGCAGCCCGGCGTCCGGCGATCCGTCCGGCAGCGACCCGTCGTGGTACGAGAAGCCGCGCCGCAGCATCGTCGCCCCGCCGTTGCCCGCCGGGGCGGCGACCCGTACGTGGGCGTCGGCGGGGATGGCGAGCCCGCCGTCCGGGCCCTGGGCGGCGAGGTCCACCGGGGTGCCCTCGCCCGAGCCGGCCGGCGCGCTCAGCGGCGAACCGTCCGACTTGCGCCGGCCGATCACCCGTTCCTGGCGGTCCACCGGCAGCTCCTCCCAGTGGTCCAGCAGCATCCGGATCCGCCGGAACACCAGGTACGAGCCCCCGGCCAGCCAGGCCGGCTGGTCCCCGCCGGGGGTGCAGAACACCTTGGCGGCGAAGCCGTCCTCGCCGGGCCTGGGGTTGTTGGTGCCGTCGATCTGGCCCATCAGGTTGCGCCCGGTCACCGGGCGGGCGGCCGCGCCGGGGGTCCGGGAGAAGCCGGCCGACTGCCAGCGCAGGGCCGCCGTGCCGGCCGCCAGCTTCTGCAGGGTCCGCAGGGCGTGCACCGTCACCAGCGCGTCGTCGGCGCCGATCTGGACGAACAGGTCGCCGTCGCCGCGCGCCGGGTCCAGCGCGTCGCCGGGGAAGGCGGGCAGCGGTTCGAGGGCGGCCGGGCGGCGGTCGGCCAGCCCGGTCCTGTCGAACAGCGTGGCGCCGAAGCCGAGCGTGACAGTGAGCGAGCAGGGCCCGGCGTCCAGGGCGACCTGGTTGTCGAACTCGGCGGCCGGCTCCCCGGCGGTCAGCCGCTCGACCGCCCCGGTCCAGCGCCGCAACAGGGCGCGCAGCCCGTCCCGGCCGGCCCCGTCGACCAGGTCGAAGGCGGCCAACTGGACGCGGGCCTGGGCGGGTTCGAGGATGCCGGCCTGGTGCTCGGCGCGGAACGGCACCCGGCCCGCGCCGAGCGCGCCGGCCCCGCCGCCGGACGCCTTCGGGTCGGCGCCCGGCCGGTCCTCGTAGGCGACCGCCCCGGCCACGCCCGCCCCGGCGCCGACCAGCAGTCCGGCGCCGGCCGTGCCGAGCAGGGCCCGGCGGGTGAAGCCCGCCGGGCTCGTCGTCTGGTCGTGCTCCACCGCGCTCATCCGATCTTGAACTGCTGGGTCGGGGTGGTCTGGTCGATGTCCGAGGAGCGGATCTGCACCGAGACCACCCAGGTGCCGGCCAGCGGGAGCTGGGTGGTGCCGCTCCAGCGGCCGGTGCCCGCCGCGGTGAGCGCGACCGGCAGCGGGCCGAGGTCGCGGTCCGGCAGGGTGAAGGCCAGCTGCACCTCGGGGACGTCCACCGGCTTGCCGTCCGCGCCGTCCAGCGCGAGCCGGACCTCGTTCGGTCCGGTCCGGGCCGGGTTGAGGGTGACGGTCGCGGTGCCCTTGGCGTTCGGCGTCCGGCCCTTGGTGTCGTACGGCAGCTTGAGCTCCACCGTGCGGCCGGGTTCGGTCTGCGGGGCCGCCGGGGCGGAGTTCCCGGCGCCCGGGGCGGTCGCGCCGCTCCCGGCCGCCCTGACCTCGCCCGCGACCCGCCCGGGCGGGGAGTTGGTGAGCATCGTGGTGACCACCAGCACCGCCACCGCGACCAGCGCCTCCACCAGCACCGAGCGGCGCAGCCCGGCCCGGGTCGGGGTCAGCCCGCGCTCGCGGCCGGCGGTGCGCGCGGCGGCCCGCTGCCGCTCCAACTGGGCCCGCCGGACCGGGTCCTCGCTGTGCGCGACGGCGCCGACCGGCTCGGGCACCTCGGCCCGTTCGACCTCCGCCGCCTCGGCCGGGGCCGAGCGCAGCCGGGCCAGCCAGCTGCGGGAGATCCAGGCGACGCCCAGCATCACGACCACGCAGCCGCTCTTCACCAGCAGCAGCTTCCCGTACTCGGTGCCGGTCAGCGCGCTCCAACTGCCCAGGCCCCGCCAGGACTGGTAGACCCCGGTGACGGCCAGCACGGCCACCGAGCCGAAGGCGATCCGGGAGAAGCGGTCCACCACCTCGGCGCCGACGCCCTCGCGCAGCGCGACCAGCAGCGAGGCCAGCCCGCCCAGCCAGAGCGCCATCGCGATCAGGTGCAGGATGCCGAACGGCAGGGCCAGCCAGACCTGGATGCCCACCGAGGCGTGGTCGGCGCCGACCCAGGTCGCGGAGAGCGCCACCGCGAGCACCAGCCCGGCCACGCCCAGGCCGATCCGGGCCTCGCGCTGCGGCCGTTCGGCGGCCCGCTGCTCCAGCTCGCGCAGTTCGGCGGCCTCGGTGTCGTCGTCGTGCGGTTCCGCGCCCGCGGGCGCGGCCGGTTTGGGTGGCTGCCCCAACTGCCCGACCAGCAGCGACAGGAAGATCCCGGCCGCCGCGAGCAGCAGCAGCCGGGCCGCCAGCGCGGTGCCGATCCGCTCGTCCAGGGTGGCGCGCACCAGCGAGAGGTCGAGGGCCTGGCCGATGCCGGAGCCGCGCTCGTACGGGCCGCGCAGCATCAGCACCGCGACGGTGGAGGCCAGCAGCGCCGTCCAGCCGGTCATCAGCAGCCGCTGCACCGGGCGCCGGGCGGCGCCGGCCGGCCAGCAGACCAGCACGAAGGCGGCGACCCCGGCGAGCAGCGCGAAGGCGGCGTACGCGACGGTGCGGCCCGTTCCGTACAGGGCGGCGACCAGGTCGTCGGCCTTGGCGCCCTGCAGTGCGGTGGCGGACACCGAGGTGTCCGAGGGTGCGCCGATGGAGAAGGTGAACGCCCCGCCGACCGGGTGGGAGTCCTCCGAGACGGCCCGCCAGGCGACGGTGTACGTGCCGTTGGCGAGCCCGCTGTTCAGGCCGACCCGGGCGGTGTTGCCCTTGCCGTCGGCGTGCCCCGGGTTGCCGGTGTCCACCGCCTTGCCGGCCGGGTCGAGCACCCGGACGGAGTCGCTCGACAGCGACACCGTCTCGCTGAACGTCAGGGTCACCGCCGGCGGGGCGGTGGCGACCACCGAGTTCTGCGCCGGGTCGGTGGAGTCCAGGGTGGCGTGCGCGGACGCCGGGGCGGCACCGGCGAGCATCAGCGCGAGCAGCGCGCCGAGCGTGCCCAGCGCCGCGGCGACGCGCGGCGCGACGCTCCGGCGGCGTGCGGCCGGCGGCCGTGACGCGCTGCGGGGGTGGGCGGCCTTCTCCATGCTGGCGGGTCCCCTAACTCTGGCCGGGGCGGTAGGTGAGCTCCTTGACCGGAACCTTGACGGAGATGGTGCCGGACTTGGCGAAGGTCAGGTCGAGCTCCAGCTCGTCGCCGAGGGAAGGGGCCTTCTGCCAGTCCATGATCATCAGGTGGGTGCCGCCGCGGGCGAGCTGCAGCGCGCCGTGCGCGGGCACGTCCAGGCTGTTCACCTGCTCCATGGTCGAGGCGGTCGAGCGGTGCATGGTGACCGACCCGGCGGCCGGGCTGGTCACCTTGACCAGCTGGTCCGGCCCGCCGTCGTTGCGGACGGTCAGGTAGCCGGCGCCCATCCCGCCCGCCGGGGGCAGCGGGATGTAGGAGTCGGCCACGCTCAGCTTCGCCGGACCGGCGTCCGCCGAGCCGCCCTCCGCGCCGCCCGTCCCGCAGGCGGCGAGTATCGCCCCGCCGCCGAGGACCGTCGCCAGCACCGCCCCGGCCAGGGCCGAGCGGCGGAACCGTCGGTTCGCCGACATCACGCCGCGACCCCCTTGGCGAGCAGCGGCAGGTCGTGCTCGTAGGTCTTCTCCTCGGTGCCGCTCATGTAGAGCACGTGCGCCTTGTCGTCCGAGGGGAGGAAGGCCAGCACCTGCGCGCCGTGGGTGGAGGTCACGGTGCCGTCCGCGTTGACCACCGGGTCCTCGATCATGATGCCGAGCGACTTGGCGGCGGTCTTCACCTTCGCCAGGTCGCCGGTGAGGCCTATGAAGTCGGTGCCCATCGAGTCCAGCCAGGTGCGCAGCACCTTGGGGGTGTCGCGCTGCGGGTCGGTGGAGACGAAGACGACGTTGACCTTCTTGCGGTCCTCCGCGGAGAGGGCCTTCATCGCGACCCCGATGTCGCCCATGGTGGTCGGGCAGACGTCCGGGCAGCTGGTGTAGCCGAAGAACAGCAGGGTGGTCCTGCCGTTGGTCTGCTGCCGCAGGTCGTACGGCTGGCCGGAGGTGTCGGTCAGCTGGAGGTCCGGCTTCTCGAAGTTCTTGGCCAGTTTGGTGCCCTGGTACGGGGTGTCCTCCTTCTGCTGGGTCACCTTGGCGGCGGAGGAACCACCGCCGCCGGAGGAGCCGCAGGCGGACAGGGTCAGCGCGGCGGCCAGGGCGAGGGCGGCGGCGCCGGCCAGTCGGGTGGAACGGGCGGTGCGGGGCATGGTGGATCCGATCGGACGCGGTGGACCGCCGGCGGGGCCGTACCGGGGAGGGGTACGGCCCCGCCGGCGAGGGGTCAGGAGGCGGAGCCGCTGTTCTTGCGGCGCAGGCCGAGCACGCCGACGGCGGTGCCGATCACGCCGACGACGATGCCGACCACGCCGAGGGTGCGGGCGGTGCTGTCGCTGGACTTGGCGTCGCCGTCGGAGGCGGCGGCGTGGTCGGAGCTGCCGCCGTGGGCGCCGGCCGCCGGGGAGGCGGAGGCGGAGACGCCGTGGCCGTCACCGTCGGCGGCCTTGGTGAGCTTGAGGGCCGGGGCCGGGTGGGCCGGCTCGGGCTGGCCGGCCGCGGCCTCGTCGATCCAGCGGACCACGTCGCCGTTGTCGTAGGTCTGCAGGGCCTTGAAGACCATGCTGTCGGCGTCGGTCGGCAGCGGGCCGAGCGAGACCCGGAACTCCTGGAACTGGCCGGGGGCGATCTTGGTGCCCGGGTCGGCGGTCCAGGTGATCTTGGAGACGGCCTCGTTGACGTCGCTGCCGTGCACCTTGATCGGCTTGTCGAGCTTGGCCTTCTCGACGGCGGCCGTCCAGCCCGGCAGCGGCAGGGTCCGGACCGAGGCCAGCGGGTGGTCCAGCGGAAGGTTGACCTCCAGCTTCACCGTGCTCGCCGTGTCGCTCTCGTTCGGCACCCGGAAGTCGACGGCCGTGTAGCCGCCCTGCGCGGCCGAACCCGGGTTCACGGTGACGTGCGCGAAGGCGGGGCCGGCCAGCGCCACCACCGAGGCGGCGGCGGTCAGGGCGACGGCGGCGAGACGGCGGGTGGGAAGGGAACGCATGATGGGGGGTCTCCGATCGGAGCTCGGCACGTGACCGCCGCTCTCGGCGGCGGGCTGCACGCGCAGACGTGGGGGCAGGACCAGGGGCCGCCGTCGCCGTGGACGGACGGAACGGCCCGGACACCGCGCACCGCACCCGGTCGGCCGGCACCCCTCCTCGGGGTGCGCCGCAACGCCGGATCAGTACGCGAAGGCCCCGCACGGCGGCCCGCGCCGCACCACGCTGTGCCGCAGCACCGCACCCGCGGGCAGCCGGCTCCCGCCGCCGCCCGCACCGAACCGGCGGACCGGACCGGCCACGCCGAACAGACCGCGCAGCAGCGCGGCCACCAGCACCAGGGCCGAGCGCAGCGGCGCCGCCCAGTGCTCCCGGGCCGCCGACGCCGCCACCCGCAGCAGCCGCCACAGCGCCGCCTCGCCGCGCCGCAGCCACCAGCCCGCCACCAGCGCGGCGACCAGGTGCCCGGCCAGCATCGACGGCGTCATCCCCAGCACGCCGCCCTGCTGCCACCAGGGCGCGGCGGCGTACGCGTGCGGATCCAGCCCCGCCGAGGAGACCAGCTGCTCCGGCGAGGTGCCGGCGGGCAGGCCCACCAGGGTGCCCGGCCGGGCCTCGTTGCAGATCAGCCGCCCGGCCGCCTGCGGCACGCTCATCGGCATGCCGTCGTGCATCCGGTGGCCGCCGAGGCCGTGGAACAGAAGGTGCAGCCCCAGCTGACCCGCGCCCAGCGCACCGGAGATGCCCGCCAGCGAGCGCTCCCGCCCGCCGCACGCCACCGCGAGCACCAGCACCGCGGCGAAGCCCGTCGCCAGCGCGACCGGCGGCACGTTCCCGCCACCCGCCAGCGCGTGCCCGGCGGCCGCTATCAGCGTGCACACCAGGGCGAACGGGACGGCCCGGGCAAGCCGCAGGTCCCAGGCGGCCCCCACCGGCCGGGCCGGCTGCGTCGAATCGACGACGGGGGTGCCCTGGAACGGGGCGGCGGGGAGGGCAGTCATGGCCGGGCCATCATCTCATCGCGTACACGGCCGACACGGGCAGGGTGGGAAATCCCTACGAATGCCCCGTTCGGCCGCGGCGTGCACCCCACCGCATGCGCCCTCCGGCACAGACCCCCGTCCCCAGTCCATCCGCCGAACGGGCGGTAGCCGCCCCCGGGCACGGTTCACCGCCGAATCGCCCGGAGATACCTAGTTGTATGTGGAGCCGCAGCCAGGAGGGACCTCCCGTGGACATCTGGTGGACTCTGCACCTCAAGCGCGACCCGGCCAGCGTTCCGCTGGCCCGGCGCATCCTGCTCGGTGCCATGGCGACCGCGGGCGTCGACCCCCAGATCGCCCACGACCTCGGCGTCGCCCTCACCGAGGCCTGCGCCAACGCCGTCGAACACGGCGCCACCGGCCGGCCCGACGACGGCTTCCAGGTCACCGCCGCGATCAGCGGCGACCGGCTGCGGATCGAGGTCACCGACTCCGGCCCCGGGCTGCCCGCCCCCAGCGCCCCGCCCGCCCGCCGCCCGGCCGCCCCTGCCCCGGCCGGCCACGCGCCCCGCCGCCCCCGCCGCGGCCGGGCCACCGTCCCGGCTCGCGTCCTCACCGCGCACCGCCCCCGCCGCGACGGCCGCCCCTACGACACCCACGTCCTCCCGCACCGCCCCGCGGCCCCCACCCTCCGCCCGGTCGACCTCGACACCCTCCCCGACCTCACCGCCGAATCCGGCCGCGGCCTCTTCCTCATCCACGCCCTCACCGACCACGTCCAGCTCCGCAACCACCCGCTCCGCGGGGCCATCGTCAGCTTCGACAAGATCCTCAAGTGGCAGGACGGCGCCCTGCTCCAGGCGGCGTCCTAGGTGTACTGACCCGCAGGGTTGTTCACCCTGCGGGGGCTCGCGCGGAGCCGGTGAGTCCGGGCCCTGCCGGTCCGGCGGGTTCCGTCCGTCAGTCGGTGGTGGGGCGGCGGCGGGTGAGGAGGCGGAGGGTGGTGCCGAGGAGGAGGGCGGTGGTGCCGGCGATGGCGAGGGGGCGGGTGGCGGTGCCGGCGCCGGTGTCGGCGAGGTGGGTGGGGGTGGTGACGGCGGGCTGGGCGTGGTCGGCGGGGGTGAGGGTGCCGGTGTAGGTGGCGGTGAGCTGGGGGCAGGTGTACTTCTTCGCCGGGGCGGAGCCGCTCGGCAGGACCTCGGACTTGGCGGTGAAGGTGAGGCGGTGTTCGCCGTGCGGGGTGCCGGCGGCGAGCCGGACCTGGAGGGTGAGCCGCTGGCCCTGGGGCACCTGGTAGGCGCCGGTGTTGGCCGCGGTGCCGGTGACGGTGAAGGGCTTCCAGGCGCCGGCGCCCGCGCGCAGTTCCAGGGGGAGGCTGCCGCTGCCGTCGGCGAGGGCGACGGTGGTGGCGAGCTGCTTCACCGTGGTGGTGCTGGTGTTGGTGAAGGTGACGGCGAGTTCGCCCGGGGTGCCGGTGCTGCCGGTGGCCGGTATCGGGTCGGCGGTGGTGCCTTCCGGGCAGTCGGTGGGGGCGGTCGGCGTCGGGGTGGCGGAAGGGGTCTCGGAGGGAGTCCCGGTGGGCGTCGGGCTGGGCGTCGCGTTGGGTGTAGCGGCGGGGGCGGCGGTCGGGCTGTCGGAGGCGAACGCGGGGACCGTGGCGAGGGCGACCGGACCGGCGGTGAGCACGAGCAGGGTGCAGGCGGCGGGAAGGCGGGCGGGACGCATCGGCGGGCTCCAGCGGTGGGGTCGGGTGTCGCTCTCCGGGAAGACCACCGAGGGGCCCGAACGGTTGTCCGTGCCCCTCGGTTCATTTCACGCGGGATCAGCTGTGCGCGCCCGCCTTGCGACGGCGCAGGACGAACAGGGTACCGGCGCCGGCGGCCAGGACGGCGGCGCCGCCGAGGGCGATCGGCAGGGTGTTGGAGGAGCTGCCGGTCTCGGCCAGGTGCGGGCCGGCCGACGGGGAGGCGGAGGCCGTGGCGGACACGGCGGCGGCCGGGACAGCGGTGCTGGTGGCCGGGGCGGTCGAGCCGGCGTCGACGACCTTGAAGAGATCGTCGACGCGGTAGTCGCCGTTGAAGGCCAGGCAGCCGCCGGTGGCGGGGGCGCCCGGCACGTCCTTGCTCTCGAAGGCCTCGGAGGCGCCGCTCAGCTGGGCGAAGTACCGCGCGGCGATCGCCTTGTCGGTGGCCGCGAGGCGCACCTGGAGGGTGAGCTTCCCGCCCTTGGCGATCTCGTACTGGCCGAGCTCCACCTTCAGGTAGGACATGTTCCCGCTGACGGTGCTCGCCTCGGGCGTCTTCCAGTCCCCGCCGGGAAGCTTCACCTGGAGGTTGAAGGACTCCTTGCCCCAGGTGACCGGGTTGGTCACCGGCTCGGTCTCCGCGAGGTCGGTGAAGAAGAAGTAGGTGTCGAACTTCTTGAGGTCGACCGAGGTGGTGTTCTCGAAGGTCACGGTGGCCTCCTGCGCCGGGCCGCCCTTGACCAGGGTGGTCTTGGCGAGACCCGAGCCGGTGACCTTGAGGTCCCGGATCTGGTAGTTGCGGCAGGGGCCACCGCTCGGGGTCGGCACCGGCGGGGTCGGCAGGTTGGTCGGCTTGGCCGTGGCCGTGGCCGTGGCCGTGGCCGTCGGCGCCGGGGTGCTCGGGGCGGTGGTCGCGGTCGCGGTGCCGGTCGGGGTCGGGGTCGGGGAGGTGATCCCGACGGCGCTCGCGGTGGCGGCGCCGGCCGTGGCGCAGAGGGTGAGCGCCGTCAGCGCGGAAGCGGCGAGGAGACGGGAAGAGCGCACGCGGACTAGCTCCATCTGTGGGCGGAATTCGGGTGTTTCAGGCGAATTGAGGCTTCGGCGAGGGCCGTCGGCACTGGATCGCCCGCGTACCCTACCGGGGTGGTGAGCCGGCGCTTCCGGGCGGGGACGGGGTGCTGGGGAGCTCCGGTTGCCGGGGCGTGGGGGCGGTCGGACGATGGTGGGCATGATGCACCAGATGCGAGCCGAGTTCGGCCCCGAGGGGGAGGCCGGCGGGGTGCGGCTGTGGCACGTGGTCCGGGGGTCGCAGAGCGTGGCGATGTGCGGCCGGGAGCTCGATCCCGGGGCGCCGGTGCGGGCGGCGGTGGACTGGGGGCGGACCCCGGAGCTGTGCTGCCACACCTGCGGCGCGTACTTCCTGCGCGAGGCGCCGTACCTGTCGGCCGAGCACCAGTGAGCGGCCGGGCGCTACGGTGCTCGGTATGGAGGAATCGCTGGTCCGGCCCCGGTCGCTGACCGCCGAGGCCGCGGGGCTGCGCTCCGGCGTGCCCGGGCTGTCCGAGTACGTCGACCGGTTCTGCGGGCGGGTCGAGCGGGTGGACCCGCTGCTCCACGCCTTCGTGGCGGAGCCCGGCCGGCACGACCGACTGCGGGCGCGGGCACGGGAGTTGGCCGCACGGTACCCGGAGCCGGCCGGGCGGCCGCCGCTGTACGGGGTGGCGGTGGGGATCAAGGACATCGTGCACGTGGACGGGCTGCCCACGCACGCCGGGTCCGCGCTGCCGCCGGGTGTGCTGGCGGGGCCGCAGGCCGTGGTGGTGGACCGGCTGCTGGCGGCGGGGGCGATGGTCGCGGGCAAGACGGTGACCGCCGAGTTCGCCGCGACCGCCCCGGGCCCGACCCGCAATCCGCACCGGCCGGGGCACACCCCGGGGGGTTCGAGCAGCGGGTCGGCGGCGGCGGTGGCGGCCGGGCTGGTGCCGTTGGCGGTCGGCACCCAGACGGTGGGTTCGGTGATCCGGCCGGCCGCGTACTGCGGGGTGGTGGGGTTCCGGCCGACGTACGGGCGGATCCCGTTCGCGGGCGTGATCCCGAACGCGCCGAGTTTCGACACCCTGGGCGTGTTCACCGCCGAACTGGCGGACGTGGCGCTGGTGGCCCCGCTGCTGTGCGAGGACTGGCGGCCCGGGGAGGGGGAGGCGGCGGCGGACCCGGTCTGCGGCGTGCCGGACGGGCCGTACCTGGAGCGGGCGGAGCCGGCCGCGCGGCGGGCCTTCGAGGAGCAGGTGGCACGGCTGGCGCGGGCCGGGGTGACGGTCCGCAGGGTGCCGCTGTTCCCCGACTTCGCCGAGGTGACACGGCAGTTGCAGCTCGTCAACCGGTTCGAGCTGGCCCGCAGCCATGCCGACTGGTTCGCCCGCTTCGGCGGGCTGTACCGGCCGGAGACGGTGGCGAGCATCCGGGTCGGGCAGGGGGTCGCGGCGGCGGACCGGGCGGCCGCGCTGCGGTTCCGGGAGGGGCTGCGGGAGCGGGTGGCCGGGGCGGCGGCCGCCGCCGGGGTGGACCTGTGGCTGGCGCCCTCGGCGACCGGCGGGGCGCCGGAGGGCTTGCACGACACGGGGAACGGGGTGATGTCGCTGCCGTGGAGCTTCCTCGGCCTGCCGGCGGTGAGCCTGCCGGCCGGCCGGACGGCGGACGGGCTGCCGCTCGGCCTCCAGCTGGTCGGCGCGGCGGGCGGGGACGAGCGGCTGCTCGCCGGGGCCGCCGTGCTGGAGCGGGCGTTGGGCCAGGGGCGGGGGTAGCGGCCCGCTGGGGACCCGGCTGACCGGGGGCGGGGGGTCAGGCGTCGGGGCCGCGCCGCTCGTCCGGGAAGCGCGGTCCGCCGATCAGGAAGAACAGTGCGGCGGTCGGAAAGCCGAGCGCGGCGGCGAGCACCACGATGAACTGCCAGAACATCTTCCGCTCCTCGTCAGTCCCGGGCCGCTCCGGCACTCGAAGGTGGTGCCAAACCCGGCCGGCCCTGATTGGCCGAATTGTCCAGTCGTTATCCGACGGTATGGCCGAATCGCCCCCGCTGCCACCGGAAACCGGTCCCGGCCCGCGCCACACCGGCGCAGGGGTCTGGGCGCGGGCCGGGGGCGGCGGCCACACTGTCGGGATGCAGCTACAGCTCGCAGGGGAAGCACGGCGGCCCGACCGCGAGAGCGAGGACTTCGCGGCGGCCTCGCCGGAGGCACTGGTCCTGCTGGACGGCGCCAGTTCGCCGGCCGGCCTGGAGTCCGGGTGCCGGCACGGAACCGCCTGGTACGTCCGCCGGTTGGGGGTGCACCTGCTCGCCCGGCTCACCGACCGGGTGGACCGCTCGATCGCCGAGTGCCTGGCCGACGCCATCGTGGAGACGGCCGCGCTGCACGGCGGCCGCTGCGACCTCGGCCACGCCAACACGCCCGCGGCGATGGTGGTCGCGGCCCGGCGGCACGGCGAGTCCTTGGAGTACCTGGTGCTCGGGGACTCGCTGCTGGTGCTGGAGTTCAAGGACGGCCCGCCCAAGGTGATCGGCGACAACCAGCGCTTCCCCGGCGGGGAGGAACTGCGCCGCCAGGTCTGGGCGACCGTCCCGGGGACGGCCGAGCGGGCCGCGCTGCACCTGGAGTACGCGTTGGCGGTGCGCGCCGCCCGTAACCGGGGCACCGGACCGTGGATCGCCGCCGCCAGTCCGCGGGCCGCCGAGCACGCCGAGACCGGCTTCGTCCGGCTGGAGCGGCTGCATGCGGTGGCCGCTCTCACCGACGGCGCCTCGCGCTACACCGAGCGCTTCGGGCTGGGCAGTTGGGGGGACGTGCTGCGGCTGCTCGCCGAGTCCGGGCCGGGCGAGCTGATCGCCCAGGTCCGCGAGGTGGAGCGGGCGGACGCGGGCTGCGAGCGCTGGCCGCGCGGCAAGACCCACGACGACGCCTCCGCCGTCTACGCGTTGCTGTAGCCGGCGGAGGCGCTGCCCGGGTGGTGGCGGTCAGCGGTTGTTGCCCCAGCGGAAGCTCGACGGGTCGCCGACCTTCTGCACCCACGGCCGCACGTAGCGGGAGGGGTCGTCGCTGGTGGAGTAGCTGCCGCTGGTGATGTGGCCGACCCAGCCCTGGTCGCTGGTGTACGCGCCGGCCTCGCAACCCTGGGTGCCGTTGCCCCAGTTGATCAGGTCGTACTGCACGTACCAGTGCGAGCTGTAGTAGAAGTGCACGTTGATCGAGCAGGTGCCCGTCCCGTCGGTGACGGAGTACGAGCTGGTGTCGATGGTCGGCAGGGCCTGGGCCGCGGTGGCGCCGGTCAGGGCGATCAGCGGGGCTGCGGCGAGTACGGCGAGCCGCCGGACGGCACGGCGCATGGTGGGGTTCCTCCCGTTGTGGTCTCGACCAATTTGGCCAATGGTTCAGACCAATCGACATTATTGCGAGACGCCCGGATCTGGTGTCAACACCCGTGCGACAAGGGGAGGATGGGGCTCCGGAGGCTTCCGGTACGAACATGCCGAAGGGCCCGGACCGTGTGCGGTCCGGGCCCTTCGGGTGTGCCGACGTCAGTGGGCGTCGGTGGGGATGGTGCCGAGCCGGCCGGCCTGGAAGTCCTCCATGGCCTGCTGGAGTTCGCGGTGGCTGTTCATCACGAACGGGCCGTACCAGGCGACGGGTTCGCGGATCGGCAGGCCGCCGAGCAGGACGACCTCGAAGTTGGCGTTGCGGGAGTCCTGCTTCTCGTCGGCGCGGATGGTGAGGGAGTCGCCGTCGCCGAAGACGACGGCCTGGCCCATGTGGAAGGGGCGGCGCTCCTCGCCGGCCGAGCCGCTGCCGGCCAGGCCGTAGGCGAGGGCGTTGAAGTCGGCGCGCCAGGGGAGGGTGACCTGGGCGCCGGGGTTCACCGAGATGTGGGTCATGGTGATCGGGGTGTGGGTCGCGCCGGGGCCCTGGTGGCCGTCGACCTCGCCGGCGATGACGCGGATCAGGGCGCCGCCGTCCGCGGAGCCGAGCAGCTTGACGCTGCCGCCGCGGATGTCCTGGTACTTCGGGGCGATCATCTTGTCCGAGGCGGGCAGGTTGACCCACAGCTGGAGGCCGTGGAACAGGCCGCCGGACATCACCAGCGACTCCGGCGGGGTCTCGATGTGCAGCAGACCGGAGCCGGCCGTCATCCACTGGGTGTCGCCGTCGGTGATGGTGCCGCCGCCGCCGTGCGAGTCCTGGTGGATGAACGTTCCGTCGATGATGTAGGTGACCGTCTCGAAGCCGCGGTGCGGGTGCCAGGGGGTCCCCTTGGGTTATGTCAGTTAGGGGACTAGTACCATCAGCTTTCATGTCCGCACCAGCAGTGATCACCGGCATGGACGTCCACGCGGCCGTCTACGCGCGCCAGTCCGACGCGCGGGAGAACGCGAGCGAGGCGTCCACCACGACCCAGCGTGAGCTGGGTACGGCGGAGGCCAAGCGACGGGATGCCAAGTCGGTCACGTACTACGAAGACCTCGGCATCTCGGCATTCACCGGGGTCGAGCGCCCGGAGTTCGAGAAGCTGCTGCAGGACTGCCGAGCAGGCCGGATCAACCTGCTGATCGTCTACTACATCAGCCGTCTCTCGCGGCTCGATCCGCTCGACGCGATCCCGGTCGTCGTCGAGCTGCTGAACCTCGGTGTGACCATTGTCAGCGTCACCGAGGGCGAGTTCCGCAAGGGCAACCTCGTGGACCTGATCCACATGTTCATGCGCCTGGACCAGGCGCACAACGAGAGCAAGAACAAGAGCGTCGCCGTCCGGGGCGCCAAGGCCACGGCCCGCGAGCTGGGCGGGTACGTCGGGGGCAAGGCGCCGTACGGCTTCGAGCTGAGGGCCGAGACCAGGCTCACGGCGGACGGTCGGCCGATCGTCATACAGACCCTCGTGCACACCGAGAACGAGCCAGAGGTCATCCGCGACATCTGGGCGACGATCAAGAAGCACAAGGACGCGCCCTACGACCCCAAGCGACGCCGTCACCCCGGTTCGCTCGGCGGGATCGTCAACAGCATGAACAACGAGGTCATCGTCCCTACACGTGGCGCGACCTACGGCAAGAAGACGAAGGACAGCGCGTGGGACACGAAGACCGTCAAGCGCATCCTCAGGGACCCCCGGATCGCCGGATTCGCCGCCGTGCCCGTGTACAAGGTCCGGGAAGACGGTAAGACGACGAGCCAGATAGAGACCTACCGCATCCTCCGGGACCCCGAGACGATGCTCCCGCTCCAGATCTACGAGGCGATCATCCCGCCGGAGGACTGGCACGAGCTGCAGGAGTGGCTCGACGGGCGAGGGCGCGGAAAGGGCCTCTCGCGGGGTGAATCCCTGCTGTCCGCCATGGGAGTCCTGTTCTGCGAGTGCGGAGCCGTGAAGACCTCCCACGCGGACGCCAAACCGGTGAAGCGGTCCTATCGCTGCCGTCGGCGCAAGGTGCTGCCGGGCCAGCACGCCGGAGACTGCACCATCAGCCAGGCGGCACTGGATGACCACGTGGGACGAAGCATCTTCGCCCTGCTCCGGGAGGTCGAGCATGACCACGAGGCTCTGGCGGTTCTCGCTGAAGCAACACGCAGGTTCGGCGTCGCCAATGAGTCGCCCGAACGGTCCCGTGAGCGCGCGACCTTGGTCGCGGAGCGTGCCGACGCCGTGAGGGCGCTGGAAGAGCTGTACGACGACCGCAAGGCTGGCGGCTTCCGAGGGGACATCGGCCGGCGGAGGTTCATCGCGGAGGAGTCCGCGCTGCTGAGCCTCTTGGAGGCGGCCGAGGCGCGGATCGCGGTCCTGGAGGAAGCCGCGACCCCAGTGATCCCCATCGCCGAGTGGCTGCCCGAAGACCCGGAGGTCGACCCCATCGGCCCGGGTTCGTGGTGGCACAGCGCGCCGCTCGATGAGCGCCGAAGGTTCGTCAAGCTCTTCGTGGACCGGATCACCGTGTTCAAGTCTAAGGAGCGGGGCGGACGAGGGCCGGTGCATGAGCGGGTGAAGATCGGCTTCGCCAAGCGACGGGAAACGGCGGACGACGGCAGTCAGCGCGTGCTGTGACGGTTGCAAAGTAGGTGAAGCAGGTCCCGGACAGCGATGTCCGGGACCTGTGACTATGCATCGTAGATGGCAGTCCAGGTGGCGCTATGGCGTTTGTTGGGGATGCCCACCACGGACCGCTCCGCGATGCCCACCGGATTAGAGGGCGGGAAGTCCCCTGTCCTCGCGGTGAGAGGCAAGGTGAGCTCAGGGCGTCCCAGTAGACTCGGAGGGTCTCTGGCCTACCGTCGGAGGGCGGGAATTGCGGTGGGGAAGGACACATGGCGGCAAGCATCGACGACTACCGGCGTAAGTGTTGGGACGCAGCCCTGCATGCCTACGGGACCGGCTACATCTTCCAGAAGCGGACCACCCGTCTGAAGCGCAAGACCGACCTGCTGACCTGGGTCGGCTTCGCGGTCCCGTTGCTCATCGGAGCGTTGGTAGGAACTTTCGGCAAGGGCAAGGTCTGGAGCGTCGTCCTCATCGTCGCGTCCGTGATCGGGGCGGCACAACTTGCCTTGAGTCTCTGGTCCCTCGTCAAGCGGTGGCCGGAGGAACTGTCCTACTCCTCTGCCTCAGCCACAGCTAACGAATCGCTCGCCTCCAGGTTCGCTGCACTGGGCGAAGACCCTCCGGGACTTAATCCGTTGCGGACCCAATTCGAAAAGCTCACCGTCGAAGACACGGCCCGGCGGGAGAGAGACAACGAGAAGGGTGTGACGGAGAAGGAACGCCGCATGGGCATGCGCGCCGCGCTGCGGAAGTTCCGGCGCCAATGTCCGGCCTGCCAACAAACCCCGACCACAATGGACCCGTCCGACTGTGGTGTCTGCGGAAAGTTCTAACCGACAGCAAGGAGCCTGTACATGGACAGCAAGGTAGCCGCAGTTCTCCAAGGCTTCGTTGCCCTCACGCCGACCCAGCGCGCCGAGTTCGTCACCGTCGTCAACGAGTACATCAACGGCAACCCGCCCACCCAGGACCGTCTGACCAAGGAATCCAGGAGAGACTGGATCACCAAGGTGGACCTGGGCCCGACCTCCCAGATCTGCCCCTGCTGCGGCCGGTAGCAGTGGTGCCAGCCATCAGGTTCGCTCGCGGCCTGGTAGCGGCGTTGGCCGTCCTGTTGGCCAACGAGCGGGTGCTGCGCCAGCCAGGGCGAACCGGCCCGGTGGCGCTACGGAGGCCGCGGACCACCCGCGCATTCGTTATGGCTGGTGCCGAATGGATCGACAGGTTCGTCTCGAGGTAGACCGGCAACGGCCCGACACTGTCCCTGGCTCGGGCCCCAGCGAGACCCAATACGATCCCTCCGATCGGATTGATGGACCAGAGGGGGAACCACAGTGATCACACGGAAGCGGGCCCGGGGCTGGAGCGCAATGGGGGTCGCCGCTCTCCTTACGATGGGCGTGGCCGGTTGTTCTTCCGGAAGTGGGTCCGGGACGTCTCCGGCGTCTTCCGCCGCTGGCGCCTCTGGCAGCGCGGCACCGTCGTTCACCGAAGCGCAGGCCCAGCAGGTTTTCGAGCGGTACGTCAAAGAGAGGCAGGCGGCCACCGAGAAGGGCGATACCGAGGCGCTCGCCCGGGTGGAGGACGGGCAGCTGCTCAAGGAGAACCGGGCTGAGGCACAGCTGCACCAGGCCAACGGAACCAAGAATGATCCGATTCGGCCTGTCCGCCCGGTGTACCTGATCCCGCAGACCGGCTCCGGAGCGCCACAGAGCTTCGCGGTCCTGAGTAAGACGGAGGGACGGGAAACGGACCGCAGTTCCACCCTGACCTTTTTCACTCGCGACCAGGCGGGCGGGGAGTGGAAGGCGGTCGTGGCCACCTGGGTGGTGACCGAGGCGCCGCCGACGACGGCTCCGACCGACGCCCCCTCCGCGACACCGGTGCCAGGCCAACTCTCCCTGCAGCCGAAGGTAATGCCGGCCCTGGCCCGCGGAGCGTCGGGAGGCGTGGAGCTGTCGCCGACAGCGGAGACGGACACCGGTGTGTGCGGGCGCTATGCCAAGTACCTGAGCTTCACCGTGCCGGCGGGGAAGCCGGAGAGCGCCGACTTCGAACGAGGCGACTTCACCAGCGGCCTGGTGGGCTACTTCAACGGATGGGACCAGAAGGTGCTCGAGCGCAGCCTCTCGTTCCGTTCGCTGACGAACGCGCTGCCGACGTTCCGGCTGAAGGACGGCGGCTCCCTCGTCACCTGCACACTGGAGGGCACCTACCTGGACCGGGGCCGGACGCCGGCCAACTGGATCGAGCCCGACGGCGACACCGACGCACTGCTGGGACGGGGCCGCAAGTGGTCCAGCATCGAGGAGGTGTGGTCCGTGCCAGCCGTAGTGGAAGTGCCGCAAGGGGGCGGTCCCGCAACGGTGCTCTCCTCGGAGGCGTACGGAGCGACGAAGCTGTCGGTGACGGGTGTGGAGTGGAAGTAGTGGGACCGATCGAGGGGGCGCGGCCTCAGCGGCTGGGTGCCCTCGCCAGCCCGCCGAGGTAGCAGTCCCGGAGGCCCGCCTCGGGGTTCAGGCCCTCGTCGCAGGCGAGGTCGTCCGACCGCTCCCGGCCATGGCCCCCACGGGTTACCACCAGGCGGAAGAAGGCGCCGTCCGGCACCTGGGCGTTCTGCGGGCGGTGCCGCCAGGGTGTCGGACGGCGCTCGACGTGGGGTGCGAATTGGCAGACAGGCGAGCCAGCCCTGGTGGGAGCTTGTCACTCCAGCCTTAGCTCCACGGTTCGATGACCTTCAACGTCGGTTTCCGGAAGGAGACTTCGACGCCACCGGCTACCGTGACCGTGACGAGTTCGAGCGCGAGTTCGCAGAGCGCTTCGCCCACGATGCCGGCGAGCTGGGCACGGATCTCGGAGGTTTCGTCGGCGAGTATCCGGGAGGGCGAACTGAACTCGAACCGTCCGAGGCCGTAGTGCCCCGCCAGGCGGAAGGTCACGGTGGTCTCGGGCTGGGGGGCCTTGAGCATCTTGGCCAGCGCGGCCCGCTCCTCGGAGGAGCTTGGGCAGCCGCACGGAGTCCCCCGCACCTCGGTCGGCGACAGGAACAGGGCGCCGTCGCAGTGGTGGACGAGCCCCTTCGGGCCCCACAATCGCATCTCGGTCGCGACGGAGTCCGCGCCGTCGAGGACAATGCGAACCGCAGGCGAACCGGTCACTACCCCCTGGGCCCAGTCGTCGGCCTGTGTGCCGCCGAGCAGTTGAGAGACTGCCGCAGCAGTCTCCGGGGTGGCGCTGGAGACCCGCCAGTTGGGCAGCGACTCAGGGCGGTTGTCGGTCCGGCGGCCGGTGTGGAAGCGGCCCACGACTGCGTCGTTGGGCGCGCAGACGTCCGGAGCTACCGAGGGCTCAACCCGCTTGCGGCTGCCCTTGTCACCGGAGGACTTCCGCTCATGGAGCGTTGTGAGCGATCCGTCGATCACACGGCTGGAGCGAAGGAGGCTGGTAGTGGTCAGTGCAGATCGAGTTGCCGCCACTGGGGCCTGAAGGGCCTTCAGGTGGATGACTGCAGAGCGGGCGTCCGGCTGGGCAGTGCTGAGGGACAGCTGGGGCATGCGGCTCCTCTTGCGGTGGCCGGCGGGCTGCAACCCGGGCTACCGCATGGCGACGTCATGGATGGGCGGTTGGTGAGTGGGTGGCTCCCGACTGGGAGCGAGAAGGCGGCGATCGGACATCAGTACCGAGATCGCGGGAGCCGAACTGGCCGCGATCTGTCGCGGCGGCACGGCGGAGAAGCTGCGTCGGCGTCCAGAGCAGGTGGCCTGCGGGGCGCGGACGGGCAGCTGGGGACAGACCCGTCAGATGGGTCTGGGGGAGGCGCTGGGGGCGGTCGCGGCGGAGCCCGAGACGAACCGCGCGGTGGTGGCTTGGCAGGATCCGCAGGCTGCGACTGCGTGTTGCTGGGGCGGCATGCGGGTCCCTCCTTGGTGGCTGGCGGGCTGCAACCCTGCACCGTGGTCGATCGTCGTGGATGGGCGTTGCGCGGTTGGTGGCCGCGCGGGGTGTGACGTTAGCTCTGGATCCCGGCCGCGCCAAATGGCTGGTCGGGCTTGTGAGCACGGTAGGAGTGGTCCCGGCCGTTTTCCAAAAAAGATCTTGAGCGGGCCTCGTAAACGGCCGACAGTGTCTCGGGCGACGGCCCCAGCCAGGTCACTCGTCCGTGTGGACCGGCTCGGATGGCATCTTGCCGCCCTTGAGGAACTCCTGGACGAGCGGAGTTGGCGCGTATCTGCGGTACTCGAAGGACAGGCCGATCGCGATCTTGCCGCGCAGCCGCTTGCGGTTGTGGGGAAAGTCCTGGCAGTACTTCTCGGCGGCGGCCAGGGCCTTGGTCGTGAACTCGGCGCCCTGCGCGGCCAGGCGGTAGCCCTGGACCACGTGCTCGGCGAGCTCCTGCATGATCTTCTCTTCGGGCGAGGTCGACGGGCCGAGGAAGTCCTCCAGGGACAGGTCGAAGACCTTGGCGAAGCCGATCGCCTCGTTGAGGTTGATCCGCCTCCGCGGCTCGCCGCTCTCGATGCGCCAGACCGAGGACTGGTTGATCGGATAGCCGGCCTCGGTCATGCGCTTGGCCAACTCGCCGGTGCTCCAGCCGCGTCGCTCGCGCTCCAACCGGACCCGTTCGGCGGCGTTCTCCTCGCTCAAGCCGGCGACAGCGGTCTCGCCCGTCGCACTGCCTCCCGGCTCCTCCTTCACCGGCTCGTCGGAGGAGCCCTCCGCTGACTTGTCCTGCCTAGGCACTCGATTCACCTCGCATCCATTTCCGAGGCGACTTGCATAACGGCCGCCGGGGTGCCATGATGATGCATGATGAAAGGCTTGTCAAGCCGAACCGCATCGCCGCGCGGCTTGCTACCTGCCGCCCCGAAAAGGCCGAAGGCCCCCGGTGCTATCAACACCGAGGGCCTGAAAGGTCCAAAACCGCCCATCCACGACGATCGACCACGGTGCAGGGTTGCAGCCCATGCGCACCGGGGAAGGACCAACGTGCTCCAGCGTACGGCGTCGCGCCCTTGCGGCGCACCTGCCTCACGCCCATTCGCCCCGAAGGCGGGGTGGTAGGCCATGGCGCGCATCCGCACCATCAAGCCCGAGTACCCCGTCTCGGAGGACCTCGCCTCGGTCTCCCTGACCGCCGAGCGCACGTTCGTCTGCCTGCTCACCCAGGCCGACGACGAGGGACGCCACCGCGACAACGCGGCCGTCCTCAACGGCGCCCTGTGGTCGCTGCGGCCCGAGCACACCGCGCTCGACACCGAGGACGAGCTCCGCCAACTCGCCGAGACCGGCCTCATCTGCCGGTACACCGGCTGCGACGGGCGCCAGTACCTGCACGCCGCCAAGTGGCACGAGCACCAGAAGATCTCCCACCCCACCCCTTCGCGCCTGCCCTCCTGCCCCGTCCACGAGCCCGCGGGCTGGTGCGGCAAGTGCAAGGCCAAGGGCAAGGGCTGCGCGCGCCCGGCTCCGGAGAACTTCCGGAGCCTTCCGGAACCGCTCGCGACCCTCGCGGAGACCGTCCCCGCCCAACGGCCCTTCTCCGCCGACCCCGATCCCACCCCCGTAGCAGCCCTGCCGGTGCCCAATGCGGCAGCTCCGAGCAAAAGTGCAGGTCAGACGGCTTCTCCGGAGTCCCTCCGGAGGACTCCGGAGAACGTCGTGCCTGGACCATGGACCTTGGACCATGGATCTACCCCTGAAGGGGGCGGCGGCGCCGCGCCCACCCCGGCACCCTCGTCGGCAGCACCCGACCGGGACGGCCCGGTCCTGGTCGCCGCGCCCACCGGCAAGCCGTCGGTGAACGCGGGCGCCCTGCTGGCCGAGTACGTCGCCACCTGCCCGAAGCCGGTACCGGCCAACGTGCGTGGACACCTCGGCAAGGTCATCAAGGACCTGCTCGACAGCGGCACCAGCGACGACGACATCCGCGCCGGACTGCAGCTCTACGCGGCGAAGCCGATGAGCCCGAGCGTGCTGCCGAGCATGGTCCACGAGGCGATCAACGCCCAGCCCGCCGTGGCGTCCCGCGCCGGGCAGAGCCCTGCCCGCGCGCCGTACCGGCCCTTCGCCAACCCGGCCGACGCCCGCGACTACTACGAGGGGGACCTGTGACCAGCCTGCCCAGCCCCCGCCGCACGGACGAGCGTCGCGAGCCGCAGCCGGCCTCCGGCGCGGTCCTGCGCCTGGAACGGATGCTGGCTGCCAAGGGCATCGACCCCGACCGGCCGCTGCCCGACACCGACCAGCCCTCCACCGCGCTGGAGCTCGCCGACCAGCGCATCCCGCCGCGCTACCGCCTCGCCGAAGCCGACCACCCGGAGGTCACCACCTGGGTCCAGCAGGTCACCCTGGCCTGCCGACCCGGCCCCGGCGGCACCCCCGGCATCGCCCAGGGGCCCTCACTCCTGATCGCCGGACCCACCGGCTCGGGCAAGACCCACCAGGCGTACGGGGCAATCCGCAGCCTGCTCAAGGCCGGGGTCCGTCTGCGCTGGAACAAGCTCACCGCAACGGAGCTGTACGCCTCCCAGCGGCCCCGCCAGGGCGCGGACCTCGAGCGGGAGATGCGCGACCTGATGGCCTGCCCGCTGCTGGTCCTCGACGACCTCGGTGCCGCCAAGGCGTCCGAGTGGACCGAGGAGCTCACGCTGCGGCTGGTCGACCACCGGTACGAGCACCTGCTCCCGACGGTCTTCACCACCAACCTGGCGCCCGGCGAGGTCAAGAACGCTCTCGGCGACCGCACCGCCTCCCGCCTCGCCGAGATGTGCGAACGCGCCATCCTCACCGGCACCGACCGCCGCAGGCGAACCGCCGCCTGAGGCGCTCAGCGGCTGAACGCCGGAGCGGTTCAGCACCTGGAGCGCCGCGCCATTAGCTGCTGAATGGCCGCGGTCGGACGCCAGCCTCCCCACACCTCACCCCACCTCTGCCTCGCCACGCCCGCCCATGGCGAGCCACCCCTGGAGCACCACCCTT
The DNA here is from genome assembly GCF_044760155.1 of Kitasatospora sp. NPDC098652. Taxonomy (NCBI): domain Bacteria; kingdom Bacillati; phylum Actinomycetota; class Actinomycetes; order Kitasatosporales; family Streptomycetaceae; genus Kitasatospora; species Kitasatospora sp. NPDC098652. The sequence continues at coordinate 41,989 of NZ_JBIWAQ010000005.1, read as the reverse complement.
GACCACCATCGCGATACCCCCTGCCCGCACCCCGTCCGCCCGGGCCACGATCTGGGACCGGCTCGCCGTCGCCCTGCTCGGCGTCCTCGGCTTCGTCCTGTCCTACGACGCCCTGCGGCAGATGGCCGCTGCGACCCACGTGCGCGGCCCGCTCACCTACCTCTTCCCGATCATCGTCGACGGCTTCATCGCCTACGGCGTCCGAGCCCTGCTCGTCCTGCGCGAGGCCCGATGGCCCGCCCGCGCCTATGCCTGGACGCTCTTCGCCGGAGCGACCGCCACCAGCGTCTGGGCCAACGCCCTGCACGCCGTCCGCCTCAACGAACTGCTCACCACCGGCAGCGGGCTGAAGCTCACCGACACCGTCGTCGGCATCCTGTCCACCCTCGCCCCGCTCGCCCTCGGCGGCGCCGTCCACCTCTACATCCTCATCGCCCGCCACGGGCACGACACCCCGACCGATCCCGTCGAGCAGAACGCCGTTCCGCGCACCGAGACTTCTGCCGACCCGGTGACCGCCGACCCTGAACCGGAGCTCCGGCTGGAACGAGCGAAGGACCGCAGCGACGAGAACGCGCTCCTGACGCTCATGTCCGCCGCCGGACTTCTGCCCGCCGAGTGGCGCGACGCGCTGCCCGACTCCGAACCGGCAGAGGTCGACGACCAATCGGTCGATGAACCGGACACCCAGGCCGAAGGCGCCGCCGGGGCGGGGAACAAGCCGATCGGGCGTCCGCCGGGCGCGCCGATGGAGCGGCTGCTGGAGGTGGGCCGCGCGGCGGTCGCCGCCGAGGGCCGTCTCACCCGCGCGATCGTCGAGCAGGCCGTGCGCGACGCCGGCCTTCCGCTCGGCAGTACCCGCCTCACCGAGCTGATGCGAAAGCTCCGCGAGGAGCAAGCCGACGAACAGAACCCTCCGCACCCCGAGGCCGACTGACCGGCCCTGGTGTCCGGCTGACCGGCCCGGTCGGTCAGCCGGACACCGACTTCTGCCGACCCACCGCCGCACTCGGCAGAAGGCCACCACCCGCCCGGTCACTGCACCCGGCCGGACTCGACCCCGCCGCGGACACCAGTCCCATGTGGCGTTCGGTCCTGGGAAGGCCGCGCCTGACACGTCGCCCATACCTGCGAATTCCGGCATGGCCAAACCGGCAACCACCCGGACACTGCCCACCCACACACCCACCAGCCCGAATCGCCAGCCGCCACCGAGGAACGACACGCGTGAACACCGTCCGACGAACCCTGCACAGCCTGCTCGGGAAGCCAGTAAGCTCCCAGGATCGCAACGGAGTTGACCACCTCCACGACAACAGCGGAGCAAGCGAGTGCGTCCGGCCCCCTTATCGGGGCCCGGACGCGGACGCCCGCGCCCAGGAGGGCGTGGGCGGGGTGGTGTTGCCGAGCGCGAGGGCGCGCGCGGCAACACCACAGGAGCACCGCGAGGGCGCGGCACTCCAGGAGAAGCCCACCAACCTCGTCCTCGCATCCGCCGCCGACGACGAGCTGCCACCCGCCGCATCGATCGCCCGCACCGATCGTGCCGACGAGCGCCTTAAGCCCAAGCGTCGCCGCCGTGACGACGAGAACCCGAAGCACACGAAGGTCTCCCTTCGTGTCACCCCCGAAGAGAAGGCAGATATCGAGAACCGGGCGAAGGCCGCGAAACTGTCCGTCGCGCACTACCTCGCGCGCAAGGTTTTCTCCGAGGATGGCTTCGGCCTCGGCGGACGGGACGCGAGCCTGGATGCGGCGGTCGACGAACTCAGGGCGACCCGCCGCCAGCACGCCGGCGCGATGAGCAACCTCAACCAGCTCGGCCGCGACTACAACTCCGGCATCGACCTCCAGCCTGCTGCGGTCCAGGACGCCGCGACCGCCGTCCACCGTGCCTTCGAGGCGGGACTGCGGCTCCTCGACCGAGTCGACTCCGCCGCGTCGGGGCTGGCGAAGGCGAAGCGCCGTTGATCAGCAAGGCCGTCCGCGGCAACGACACCCTCGGCGCGCTCCGCTACCTGTTCGGTCCCGGCAAGGCGAACGAGCACACCGACCCTCACCTCGTCGCCTCCTGGGACGGCTTCGTCCCCGACCCCGGACGGCACCCTTCCGCCACCCTCGAACAACTCCGGGACGCCCTCGACCTCCACGTCGTCCAGTACGGAAGGAAGATCAACAAGCACGTCTACCACCGCATGATCCGCGCCGACCCGGACGACCGCATCCTCGGCGACGAGGACTGGGCCGCCATCGCACGCCGTGTCATTGCCGCCGCCGGCATCGCCCCGGACGGCGACGAGGAAGCCTGCCGGTGGGTCGCTGTGCGCCACGCCGACGACCACATCCACATCCTCGCCACCGTCGTGCGGGCCGACCTCACGCAGGCCCGCCTGCGCGGCGACCAGTACAGCGTCGAAGCCGAACTCACCAAGATCGAACGCGAGTACAAGCTCGTCGACCTGTCCGACACCCGCACCCACGAATACCGGGATGCGATCCCCAAGCGCGCCAAGGGCTCCGAACTGCGCAAGGCCCAGCGCCTCGGCCGGGAAGGCACCGACCGCGACCGCCTGCGCACTGCCGTACGCCAGGCCCTGGCCGGGGCCGCAGACGAGGAGGAGTTCACCGCCCGACTCACCGCGAAGGGCGTGCTCCTCGCCGTGCGCCGCGCACCCTCCGGCGACGTGACCGGCTACAAGTTCGCCCTCCCCACCGGCGACGAGAGCGGACCGATCTGGTTCTCCGGCAGCAAGCTCGCCTCCGACCTCACCCAGCCGAAGATCCAGGCACGCTTCGCCCTCGGCGTCGACGAGCCCGCCTTCCCCACGCCCGACCCGCGCACCTGGCCCGCTGACGGCCGCCACCGGGCCAGCACCACCATCGAACGCGCCTATCTGGCCTTCGACGACGACCAGGACGTCGCCCGCGCGGAGGCGGTGATCCGGGGCGGCCTCGAAGTCCTCGACACGCTCGCCGCCACCAGCCCCACCCTCAGCAGGAAGGAACTCCACCAGGCAGCACGGGCCCTGGAGTACACCCGCATCGCCCACACCCGCGCAGCCGGCGCCGACCTTCGCGCGATGCGCTCCGCCGCCCGCGAACTCCTCCACGCCGGGCCCTCCACCGGCCGGGGCGAGGACGGCACGGCCGCCGCCACAATGCTGACCAGCCTCGTCCTGCTCGCCGTCGTGATCGCCAAGTGGCACGCCGCCGAAGGCCACCGCCACCAAGCCGACGCCGCCCGCACGGCGGCCGGCCACCTGCGCGCCGCCTACACCCGGCACGCGGCCAAGCCGATCGCCCACCTCACCCTCGAAGGCCGACTCCTCCCGAAGCCCGACCACGACCGGCAGGCCGACGCCGTCCGCCGCACCCTGCCCGCCGACCAGGCCACCCGGCTCCTCACCGAGGAGAACTGGGCAGCCCTCGCCGCCACCCTCGCCCAAGCCGAGGCCGCCGGCCACAACCCGACCACCCTGCTCACCAACGCCGCCGGGCGCCGCGAACTCTCCACCGCCGACTCACCCGCCGCCGTCCTCACCTGGCGCATCCGCCGCGACGCCAACCTCCCCGCCCCCGCACCGGCCGCCACCCCCGACGAACTGCGCACCAGGGCAGCCCGCGCCCGCACGACCAACCGCACCACCGGCACACCGTCTACCCCGGTCATCACACCGCCGGCGCCGGTCGCACCCGACCAGGTGCGCCGAACACGCTGACCAACCCAGGTGGGCGGGTGCGGAGCCTCCGCACCCGCCCACCAGCCACCGATCCTGCCCAGCATGGACGTCACCCGTCAGCCGCCGCCGAAAGCAGGACCCAGCCAACGAAGCAGACCGCCGGGATTTCCCGAGGAATCCCGCCGACCGGAGCGCGACAACTACCCTGCGGCAAGGTGACGGTGTCGATTCGATGTCCTTCTCGCAGGGAGGGATCCATTCCGGCAGCGCACGTCGTATGGTCCCTTGCTGCCCCGCTGCCGACCCCGAAGGGACCGCATGACCGACTACGACCACGACTTCTACAACCCCGCCCCCGAACCCGCGCGTGCCGTCATCCGCGCCGTCCCGCACCCCGCCGAGCTCAACCCCCGCGGCATCACCATCACCTGCACCGCCTGCGGCGCCCGCCGAGACTGGCTCCTCCTCGCCGTCCACGACCAGATCTTCGTCCGCTGCCGCTGCGCCCACGAATGGCGCGAGCCCGACCTCACCCGGGCCGACTTCGACCGGCACTACGTCGAGCCCGAGCATGAATGGGACGACTTCGACACCGCCATGAGAGCCCTCGCCTTCGACGGACTCCTCGCCGGAACGACGTGGAACCTGGACTGAGGTCCACGCCGCACCCGCCGCTGTTCACCTCCGACGCCTGCCGCGTCACGCCCAGACGAGCGAGGACAGCGGGGTGGGCGGACGGCGCTTCGACTACCGGCGGAGGTCGACCTGGATCACGGCGTGGCGGCCGTTGGTACGCCACGGCGTCCCGGCGCTGTCGAGCTGAGCGACGACGGCAGCGTCGACGCCGACGATCACGTCCGACTTCAGCGTCCGCAGCGCTGTGACGGCTGAGGGGAAGTGGCTGGCCACCTCGGTGAACGCAGTGGTGGGCGGCCACAGCTGATCGCCCACCAGCCGACGGTAGTTGAGGTCACCCTTGAAGATCGTCATCGTCGCGCCGGTGAACTCGGACCGGAGGTCGTCGGGCATGTCGTGGAACGGCAGTGGTGCGCAGAAGAACGGGTGCGTGCGGACCACAAGCGCGCCGCTGTCCATCGCCCGCCACAGCCGTTCGCCGATCGTCCCGGCAGCCGCCGTGGTCGCGGTGCGCAGGCGCTGGACGGTGGCGAGGACATCGGCCATCGTCGCGTCCGACACGTAGTGCGGCTGCGGCTTCACGTACACGACGACCTGCGCCGCCAGGCCGGAAGCCAGGAGATGGTCGACCAGCACCAGGTCCGGCAGCAGCTCCCGGCCGGCATTGTCCGCGATGATGCAGACCCGCCCGCCTTCGGCCCGCTCCAGCTCGGCCCACAACGCCTCACTGTCGTCGGCCACCAGGTCGGAGGCGATCGACCCTCCAGCCTCCGCCGTGATCTGGAAGCTCAGGTCGGCGCGGTTGCCCCAGAGCGCTGAGGAGAGAAGCGCGGCGGATCGCTTGTCGGTGAAGTCCGAGGGCAGGTCGCCGAGGGCCGCCAGCTCGGCGTCGACGGCCGGGCCGGCGAGTTCGGCGTCCTTGAACGGTGCGAACGGGTCGATGCCGTGCCAAACCCCTGGCCGGAAGTAGCCGGTGGCTTCGAGCAGCCTGCGGTAGAAGTAGCTCTCGGCCCACAGGAACGGCGCCTCGCCCCACGGCCGTCCGAACAGACCCTCACCCCACTCCAGCCATTGCTGGTGGTCGTGGGCACCGGTGCTGAGTGGCTGTAGTACACCCTCGGTGCTCTCGGCGAGGAGCTCCTCGATCGCGGCTCGCTCGCTCGGCCCGTACGGCAGCGCGTCGAGGACCTGCTGGATGAGCTTGGGGTGACGGTCGTGGAAGACACCCCAAGCGAAGGATCCGGGGACATTACTGCGGATCACGGGTGCAGTCATCGCGGTCGGGTTCGTCTCTCTCATCGACATCTCAGCTGACAGCTGTCCAACCCCACGGGCGTGGACCGTTCTGCCCTTGCAGGCAGGAGAGGCGGTAGTGGGCTTCCGCCCGGTGTCGAGCCGGATCGGCTGCCGCGTGCTGGAGAGCGAAGCAGGTGACCCGGAGCTCGCGGATGCTCCGTAGCACCGGGTAGCCGGCCCAGGTCATCACGTCGGCACCGTACGCCTCGCAGAAGGCGGTGTACTCGCTGTCCGAAACGGTGCCGAAGGTGCCGAAGCCGACGGCGGTAGCGGTCAGGTCCCACTCGGGAGGCCCGAGGGAGGTTCGTTCGAAGTCGAGCAGGTAGGTGGTGATCGGTGTGACCGCCACGTTGCCGCCCCATGCATCGCCGTGAATGACGCTCGCTGGCAGGCCGGGCGGGAGGCTCAGCCACGCTGTCTGGAGCTCTGCCAAGCGGTCCCGCAGCCACTGTCGCTGTGTGTCGTCGAGGGTGGCGGCCCCGTCGATCCTGGTGGCCAGCCGAACGAACGGGTCGAGCTGGCCCAACGGGAAGTCAGGAACGGAAAGCTTGTGGACCCGCCGCAGGAGCGGCGCGATGTCGGCAGCGGTTCCTGGGCGGTGCTGGGGCAGCTCGTGCCAGAAGGTCACGGGGTTGTTGTCGACATCCACTGGCTCCCGCAGGTGCTCGAGCGGGCGAACTGCAGGAACCCCGCAGTCGCGCAGCCAGCGTGCGACCGCCAGTTCGCGTCCGGCAGCAGCCGACTGGCCGGGGCGGCTGATGCGAGCCACGATCCCCAGCGGCAATCGCCACAGCGCGTTCTCCCCGATCCGGATCGGTTCGGCTCCCGCTGCGGACAGGCCCACTGTCGCGCACGCCTTGAGCAGTAGGGAGTGGGAGTCCTCGATGTTGCTCACGCTGCCACCGTATCGGCGATCTGTTCCCGCAGGTCCCGGACGTCGCCAAGGTTGCGGTGGCGATGGGCGACCCGGCCGAGTTCAGCCAGCTCGTGGTTGGCACGCAGCGAGCGGAGGTCGCTGACCTCGGCGAGCGCGGTCCGGCCCTCGGCCAACGCCTGCTCAGGGTCACCGGCAGCCATCTGGAGCGTGGCGAGCTTGGTTCGGGAGAACGCACGGGATCTGGCGAATCCGTCGCCGTGGCCGTCGACCGCTGCCTGGAGTCGCCGAAGGGCTTCCTGCGGCGGATGGCCGGCGAGGGCGAGGTCGAAGAGGGCGTGGCCGGTGTCGCCGTGGTGCTGGGCGCCGTCGTAATACGCCATCCACGGCCCTTCAGCGGCCGGGGCGATCGAGGTGAACGAGTCGTCGGACGCGCCGATCGCGGCCAGGGTCTGCTGAGCTCGACCCATCTTCGCCAGGGCCCGAGCGCGAGCGTTGTGGAGCATGGACTGCTCCGCGGGGGAGAGCCGGTCGGCGCGTGCCAGGCCGAGCTCGGCGAAGGTGAGCCCGGCGTCGGGGTCCCCACACCAGATGGCCTGGCGGGAGCGGAGGTTGTAGGAGATGGCGCGTAGCGGCCAGTTGTCCACTTCCTCGGCGCACGAGGTGGCGAAGGCGAAAAGTCGGCGGGCGTCTTCGTGGGCGAAGGCGTCGAAAGCCGAGGCGCCGACCACGGTCGCCAAGCGGCTGACGGCTCCGAACAGTTCAGCCCGCAACGGCGCGGGGCAGCGACTCTTCAGGAGACCGGCTGCCCAGCGCAGTTGGGCGAGCGCCGTGTCACGGACGACGCCGGCGCCGCCGTAGAGGTTGTCCCAGCTGCGCAGTGTGGTCGCTGCGGTGCGGATCTGCTCGACGTCGGCGGGCCGGACCACTGCGGGTACCGCGGTGGCCGGGGTGGAGGTCAGGAGCTGGGCCAGAGGGCCGGCGGCGAGAGCTGCACTCGTCACGGCAAGGAAGTTGCGTCGTTCCACGGGGTCGGACTCATTCCACTCGGAGGCTGGCGGTGGCATTTCCAGCGTGCCCCCGAGCAGCTCCCTTCGGGGAGGCTTGACGGCCCCGTTGCGCCGTTTGTCCATTACCTCTGAGCGGTTGTCCAATTCAGCCGCGGCCAGCACGACGCTTCGCGCGAGTACTCCGCCGGTGTCCAAGACCGCGTCTAACGCCTGGGCGTGGTGAAGCTTGCAGGGCCGCTCCGCCCGCTCGATCTTGCTGATCAGGTCCCCACTCAGGTGGACCAACTGCCCGAGCCTGTCCTGGCTCAGCCCCCTGAGCTTCCGCCAGTACTGAAGCTCCGCGCCGAACCAGTGGGCCGCGGATCGGGTGGGGTCCAGAGGCTTGAGTGGTCGCGGCACTTGATCCCCCAGGGCGTCTCTTGTGGACAGCGGTCGCTGTCCGAATGCCGGTACTGGTCGAGCGGTTCCCCGGCAGGGCTGAATGTTTCCGAGCGCTAAGCGCCCATTACACACCGCTACGAGCCTGACGTGCAGGTGTTCGGCACAACTACGCGCCGAACGCCCCCGCGGGCTGCCGCCGTAGCCGGACCGACGGAAGAGGAGATCGCCATGCAGCGAGTCAGCACGACCGTGGAGCACAGCAGCATCACCATCGAGACCGGGCGTCCGCTCCCCACCGACCTCGTCCTGCTGGAACGCAAGGGACTCGGCCACCCCGACACCCTCGCCGACCACCTGGCTGAGGAGCTCTCCCGCGCGTACAGCCGCTACACGCTCGACCGCTTCGGCGCCGTGCTCCACCACAACTTCGACAAGCTCGCCCTGCTCGGCGGCTCCTGCGAGGTCCGCTACGGCGCCGGCCGGATGACGGCCCCGGTGAAGGTTCTGGTCAACGGCCGGGCCGCGTACGCCTGCGGCGGCGAAGACATCCCGGTGCGGGAGCTGGTCGAGCAGGCCGTCCTGGCCTTCTTCCACGACCGGCTGCCCGAGCTCGCCGGTCACCTCGACCTGGTCTTCAACATCACCAGCAACCCCAGCCCCGGCGCGGTGGTCACCGACGAGAGCGGCACCGACCGGTCGCGCTGGTTCGCGCCCCGCTCGGTGGACGACCTGCGCGAGCGCCACACCCTCATCGCCAACGACACCTCGCTCGGCACCGGCTGGGCCCCGATGGCCCCGTTCGAGCAGTTCGCCCACGCGCTCGTCAACCACCTCTCCGGCGTCAGCGACTTCACCCTGGCGAATCCCTGGTGCGGCTCCGACGTGAAGCTGATGGGGCACTTCGACGGCGCCAAGGCCGAGGCCATCCTGTGCGTCCCGCAGAAGTCCGAGCACGTGCCCGACCGGGCCTCGTACCTCGCCAACAAGGAGGAGGTCCTGGCCGAGTGCGCCCGGTTCGCCGAGCAGCACCTCCCCGGCGTGGAGGTCACCTTCCTCCTCAACGCCCGTGACGTCCCCGAGAAGGACGAGCTCTACCTGACCTACACCGGCAGCTCCATCGAGTCGGGCGACGAGGGCGTCGTCGGCCGCGGCAACCGGGTCAACGGCCTCATCACCCCGCTCCGCCCGATGAACCTGGAAGGGGCCAGCGGTAAGAACCCCGTTTACCACGTCGGGAAGCTCTACAACCTCGCGGCCACCCGCCTCGCCCAACGCCTGTACGACGAGACCGGCAGCTATGCCGAGGTGCACCTGGTCAGCGCGACCGGCCACCGGCTCGACCAGCCCTGGAAGGTCCTGGTCCGGCTCGCGGCCGAGGACCCGGAGATCGAGAAGGTACAAGCCCAGGTCGCCCTGGCCCTCGGGGGCTTCCCGGAGCTCACCGCCGAGCTGGTCCACCACGGCGTCCGGCTCAGCTGATGCACGCCGGATCGCCCACGCTCCTCCCCCCGCGCAGCGCCTGGCAGCGGCTCCGGGAGCACTACGGTCCGGAGGTGCACGGGTGGCTGGCCCGCGCCCCCGAGCTCCTCAACGAAGCCGCACGCCGCTGGCAGTTGACCCCCGACGGCTACCACGACGCCGGCCACGCCTCCCTGTTGATGGTGGCGCGTGAGCGAACCAGCGGGCGCAAGGTCCTGTTGAAGGCATGGCCCGACCACAGCCGCTACCGCAACGAGATGATCGTGCTCGGCATCTGGGCGGCCGGGCCGGCTGTCAGGGTGCTCGAGCACGCGGACGACCTCGGCGTCGCCGTCCTGGAGATGGTGGCAGCCGTACCCGGCGGTTCCGTCAGACCGGAGACGCACGAGTACGAGGCGGTGGCCGCCGCTCTGCGGCAACTGCATCGCCTCGGCCGGGTCGCGAACACCGCAGCCGCAGCACTTCCGAGCCTCCACGACTTCCTCGAATGCGAGTTGGTCCCGCGAGTGCACCGACGCCTGGAGGTGCAGCGCCCCCAGCTGGAGGTCGACTGGGCAAGGCTCGGTGAGCGCTTGGTCACCGGACTGCACCCGGACGCGGCACGGGCATCAGTCCTTCACGCGGACGTCTACCGCGAGAACGTCCTCTTCGACGACCGCCGGAAGCCGGTCCTGGCTGACCCCCTGCCGATGGTCGGCGACGAGGTCTTCGACTGGGCCTTCTGGACCGTCTACTACAACCTGGGCACACACACCCGGGACCGCTTCGAGATCGCCGTCACCACCGCCGGCCTCGATCCGCGGCGGCTACGCCACTGGAGCCTCGCACTCTGCGTGGACGGTCTCCTCTACTACCGCGAGGTGGGAGACCACCGCGCCTCCGTGATGGAGCGGGTGATCGCGGGGCTGGCCGGCGACCTCGATCTCACTGCGGTGCCGGAGAAGGCCGGCCAGACGTGACCACCTACCTCCTGCGCCATTCCAGTACCCACTACAGCGCGGCTCACCGGGTCAACGGCGACCCGACTGTCGATCTTCCGCTGGATCCGGCAGGACGCGTCGCCTGCCGGACCGGTAGCGGCGTGATCACTGCCGTTCAACCGAAGATCTGGCTCACCTCGGCGTTCGCCCGGACGGGTGAGACGGCACGCCTGCTGATGGGCGATGCCGATCAGCCCGTCAGGGTCGAGCCGGCCCTCAATGAAGTCGACTACGGGCAGTTCGAAGGCGGGCCCTTCACGGAGTACGCGCGCTGGCTAGTCGCCGCCGGACCATGGGAGAACCCGCCCGGGGCCGCCGAGTCGCAGCGCGAGGCCATGCGCAGAATGCTTGCCGGCCTCCGGAGCGCACTCCAGCTGCCCTCGCCTCGGACGGTCGTCGCGCACGGCCTGCTGGCCTCCGTGCTGCGGTGGCACAGACAGACCTCGCGCGACGCCCCCGGGCGGGCCATGCCGATCTTCTTCGACGAGGTGCCCTGCCTGTACCTGGTCAGGTTCGAGGACCGCGAACTCGAAGACCTCACCGCGTCCCTGCTCGAACTCCTGGACGCGGAGAAACAGGAGACCGCCGCAGCGGGCGGATGGTCATCGCGGCCAGAAGACCGGCGCACGCTTGCTACCTTCGATGGACCATCTGTCCAGCTGGAGGAGACGAACTCCCATGCATGATCCCCGCGCCCTCATCGAGATGGGCTCCGAGGCGGTCCGCCGCCTCGCCCGCCGCGGCTACACCCTGGATCTCTTTGCGTTGGAGTCTCTTCAGTCCAGCCGATCCCAGCTCATCACTCGCGTGGACGAGCTGCGGGCCGAGTCGAAGCGAGTCGCCCAGGAGGTCCAGCAGGCGGCCCGCCAGGGCGGCGACACCGAGACGCTGAAGGACCGGGCCCGCGACCTAAAGGAAGAGATCCGGTCGGCCGAGGCGGAGCAGGAGCAGGTGCAGCAGGAGTTGCGCGACTTCCTGCTGACCATTCCCAACCTGCCGCTCGACAGCACCCCCGAGGGCGACTCGGACGAGCACGCCGTCGAGATCCGTCGCTTCGGCGCGCCGCCGTCCTTCTCGTTCGAACCGAAGGACCATGTGGACCTCGGCGAGGCCCTCGGCATCCTCGACTTCGCCCGTGCCAGCAAGCTCTCCGGCTCCCGGTTCAGCGTCTCGCGCGGTGCCGGCGCCGCCATCGAGCGCGCCCTGGCGACGCTCTTCCTGGATCTGCACACCAAGCAGCACGGCTACGTCGAACACGCGGTCCCGTACCTCGTCACCCGGCAGACCATGACCGGCACTGGCCAGCTCCCGAAGTTCGAGGAGGACCTCTTCGCCACCGGCATGGGCGAGCGCGAGCTATTCCTGATCCCGACCGCCGAGGTCCCGCTCACCAACCTCTACGCGGACGAGATCATCCCGCCCGCCGAACTCCCCCTGGCCCTCACCGCGCACACCCCGTGCTTCCGCTCTGAGGCCGGCTCCTACGGCCGGGATACCCGCGGCATCCTGCGGCAGCACCAGTTCTCCAAGGTCGAGATGGTCCGCATCTGCGACCCCGCGGACTCCCAGGCCGAGCTGGAGAAGATGCTCAGCCACGCCGAAGCCTGCCTCAAGGAGCTGGGACTGGCCTACCGGGTCGTCCAGCTCGCCGCCGGCGACCTCGGCTTCTCCGCCCAGATCACCTACGACATCGAGGTCTGGCTGCCCAGCCAGCAGACCTACCGTGAGATCTCCTCCGTCTCGGACTGCGGCTCCTTCCAGGCCCGCCGCGCGGGCATCCGCACCCGTGACGAGCACGGTAAGACCAAGCCCGTCGCCACCCTCAACGGCTCCGGACTGCCCATCGGCCGCACCCTGGCCGCCCTTCTCGAACAGTGCCAGCAGCAGGACGGCTCCATCGTCCTGCCCGAGGCCCTGGTGCCCTACCTCGGATTCCGCCGGATCTCGGCGGACGGAACAACGGAGGCATAAGTGTTAGTCGGCATCTGCGACTTCCCCAGCAGCTACACCTTCCCGCCCGTCGGCTACGGCGGGATCGAACGCTGGCTCTGGGCAGTGGCGGAAGGCGCCCGAGCCGCAGGCGCCGACGTACACCTCCTCGGCCCCGGCTGGAGGACCGACCTCGGATCGGACTGGACCACTCGTCCGATCCGTCTCGAAGACCTCCAGCCGGGTACCCGGCAGACTCGGGACCTGCGTTCCACCGGCTACGACCTGCTCGTGGTCGGACACGAGTACCCGTCGCTCCCCGGGTGGCGTCGGGTCTGGGCTGATCTCGACTGCGACGTCGCGACCTTCCAGCACTCGCCGGTCTTCCGGCACGGCGCCGACGCCTTCGACGCGAAGCGCTCCCGGCTCTACTGCTACTCGCCCGAGATGGCGGGGCTGTACGCCGCCCACGCACCGGTGCTGGAGCACGCGGTCCACCTCGGGCTCGGTGAAGCCGAACCTCCCGCCCGACCCGGCCGCGACCTCGTCTGGCTCGGCCGGATCGACGAGGAGAAGTCGCCGCACCTTGCTGTGCGCGCGGCCCAACTGCTCGGCCGGCGGATACACATCGTCGGACCGGTCTTCGACGACGACTACGTGCGACGTCACCAGGCACTGTTCGCGGCTGATCACGTCAGCTGGGTCGGCGAAGTCGGAGGGGCCGCCAAGACGGCCGCCTTCTCCGACGCCTCGGTCTACGTCTACACCTGCTCACGAAGCTACGTGGAGGCCGGCGCCGCTGTTTTCGGGGAGTCCCTGCGTGCTGGCACGCCCGTCGCCGCGCTCTGCTGGCGAGACGGCACCTGCGCAGAGGCGGCTCTGTGCGAGACCACCGGAGCCGTTGCCAGAGTCGATCCTGAGCACGACGACGAGGACGCGGCCCTGGCGCTTGCCACTGCGATCGAGCAGTGCCTGGAACTGGACGCGCCGACCGTGCAGGACATCGGCCTGAAGCGGTTCGACCCCGAGCGGCACTTCCGCGCCATGGCGACCAGGCCGTGCTGACCGCGGACCCACCGTCGAGGCCGCTCGATCTCCTGAGCGACCGCCTCGGGCTCGGCACGCAGTGGGAGATCGAGCACGACGCCAACGGCCGCTTCGAGATCCGCCACCGCGACCGGGGGACGCCGTACCGGCCAACCAGTCGACCGCTCCAGTGGGCCGGTCTGCTGAAGCAGTTGGAGAGCGGCTTCCGTGCGGCGGGCGTCACCCGCGCGAGACCGCTGCCCATGCGGTGGGGCCGGGACACCGAGTTGACGATCTCTGCCGTCCAGGCAGTCGACCCCCTCCTCAAGGACGGCAAGCCGTACGTCTTCCGCCGGGGCTACCTGCCCCAGCCGGTCGTCCGGCTGACCGGCGAGCGGGACCACGTCGGCGCACTGAGGGAGGGATTCCTCACCTCGTTCGTCAACGTCTCGCGCATCGAACCCGTCACTCAGACAGCCGAGTTCACCGAGATCTTCGACCACTGGCTCACACTGCTGTCCGGCATCGGCCTCCACGCCAGACACCTCACCATCCATGGCCGCAACGCCGTCTGGCAACGCCGCGAAGTCTGCGGCCTCACGGTGCACTTCCGGCACCTCGACCTTCCCATCGGTGACATCGTCCTGCTCTGGAACGCTGCAGATCCCAGCTGCATGGCGGTGGACCTGGGCTCCGGCCTTGAGCGCCTGGCCTGGGCCCGTACCCGTCGCCCCTGGTGGGAGCTGGCCTTCGGCCGCTTCGCGACATCCGGTGTGGCTGCCGACGTGCTCGACGCCATCCGAACAGCGACGCTGCTGGTCGGTAACGGAATCGCCCCTGCGGCACGAGGGGCCGGCGGTGTACTCCGCCGCATCCTTTCTGCCGTCCCCGCCGACGCCGCACCTCTCGGAGTCAGCGCCCTGGTCCGGGCGAGCCACGGATTCTGGAGCCTCACCTCACCGATGGCCCTGCCGTGGCCCGAGGTCGCCTTCGTCATCGAGCGCGAGATCCACCGCCGCGACGCCACCTCTGCCAACCCACTCCCCCAACCTTGGTCGAGCTGGAGCAGCCGAACGTGAGACCCCGACGTGACCGGAACCCGCCCGCCGAGTTCCGACTCCGTTTCGCCTGGACGACCGGGTTCTGCTTCAAGTGCGAAGAGGTCACGCAGGTCGCCGAGTTGGGCACACTCACCGTCGAAGGCGAGACCGTCACACTCGCCGCCTGCCACCTGTGCGCCTGGCGGCTGGAACGGCAGCACCACCACGCCCGCCAGGCCCGCCTCCGCGCCCAGCTCGCTGGTGCGTGGGCTGACGCTACGAGACGGGCAGCAGCCTGCATGTGAGGAGAGGGCATGCGGCCGAGGACCAACAGCGCACCTCGCCAGGGCTGCCCTCAGCAGCCCAGTACCGGACGGTGTCGGCTCTGAGAGGAAGATCAACTAGTAGGGGAGTCTGGCCTCTGACGGCATACGGCGCTCCCTGTCCTAGGGGACAGATATCGTTGATGGGTCGTGCCCGAGTAGGGATTGCGATGCCTTGTGTTAGGTCCCCTAGCAGGACACGCGCGGCGTATACCTGCCGGGTGTGCCCGAGACTGGATGACCAACACGAACACCACGACCTTCGGGTCGCCGCCCCGTGACGGGCAAGGACACCCCCGACTGATGGCAGTGACCCAGCAGGAGATCGAGAACCGGCTGTGGGACGCCGCCGACGAGCTGCGCGTGGCGATGCCCGAAGCGCAGTACTCGTCGGTCGTCTTCCCGCTGATGTTCTGGAAGTACCTGTCGGACACCTGGGAGTACCGCCGTCACGAGTTCCAGGCCGAGAACCAGGGCCTGGACTACTCCGCCGAAGAAGCCCACGAGATCGAGTACCGCGATTACCAGTCGTTCGACATCCCCTTCATCCACCCTGGCACGGTCCAGGAGCGTAGGGCCTCTTGGGCGTCCATCCTCGCCACCGTGACCCGGCCGGGCCTCGGCCAGCGGGTCCGCGCCTCCCTGCAGGCCATCGAAACGGCCAACCCTGACAAGTTCTCCCGCATCTTCGGGGCCATGACCTGGACCTCCGATGAGGTACTGCCGGGGGACGTCCTGGCGGCGGTCATGCAGGCGATGGACCGAGTCCCGAAGATGCACGAGGGCAACATGTCCTACGACGTGCTTGGTGGGGCGTACGAGTATCTGCTGAAGCGGTTTTCCGACGGGTCCGGTACCCGCGCCGGCCAGTTCTTCACGCCGCGCGAGGTCGTCGAGCTGCTCGTCGAGATCTTGGACCCCCAGAACCGCGAATCGGTTTACGACCCGACGTGCGGGTCGGGTGGCATGCTCATCGCCTCGGCGAACCTCCTGAAGGCCCGCGACAAGCTCGGTTACACGCTCAAGCTACACGGACAGGAAGCCGTGCCAGACACCGCTGGTGTGGCACGCATGAACCTCTTCATGCACAACCTCGCCGACTTCAAGGTCGAAGTCGGCGACACTCTGAAGGACCCGCGCTTCAAGAAGCAGGATGGGTCGGTCGAGCAGTTCGATGTGATCCTCGCCAACCCGCCCTATGGCATGAAGTGGAAGCCCTGGACCAAGGATCCGCGTGCCATTGGCGGGGTCGCCCCGCAGTCGACGGCGGACTGGGCGTTCGTGCAGCACATGATTGCCAGCATGGGCCCGAAGGAGGGGCGCGCTGGCGTCGTGTTGCCCCATGGCGTCCTCTTCCGCGGCGGCCAAGAAGCAGCCATTCGCCAGCGTGTCCTGGACGATGATCTGCTCGAAGCGGTCATTGGTCTGCCCGCCAACCTCTTCTACAACACCAGCATCCCCACAGCGATCCTGGTGTTCCGTGCATCTGGCACTAAGGACCCGGAGCAGCAGGGCGGCGTGGTGTTCGTCGATGCCTCCAGGCGGTTCAGCAAGGCCAAGAATCGCAACATCCTCACGGACGCCGACATTGCCGCCGTCGTGGGCGCCTACCGCGCGAAATTCGACGCCGACGGTAACCCGGTGGACCTCGACGGAGTGGTCGGACTCGCTGCGCGATTCGTCCCCTTCACGGAGATCGTGGCGAACGGGTACGACCTCAACATCGGCCGCTACATCAAGCAGGCCGCCGCTGAGCAGGAAGACCTTGGCACCCTCATTGACGCCTACAACATCGCCCGAGCAGAACGCCAGAAGGCCGAGAAGCGCATGCTCGCTGCCCTCTCCGCCGCAGGGATCGAGGGTTTCGATGAGTGACTGGCAGCAGGTCACCCTCGGTGACCAACTAGCTCGTGTACGCCGCAAGGTGGCCGTGGAGGATGGCGTCACCTATCCGGCGGTCAGTGTCCAGATGTATGGACGCGGCCTCGGTGAGAAGGAGCCATTCGTCGGCGGTGTCTCGAAGTACACAACGCTCAACGCGGTGCGGGAGAACGACGTCGTGCTCCGCACGATCACGGCGTTCGAGGCCCCTGCAGGCGTCGCGCGGGCGGAACATGACGGCACCCACGTCTCCGGCGTGTTCATCACCTATGAGGTTGACCAGAAAGCTCTTCCGGAATTCCTGGCGCTGTACTTTCAAACGCCAGCGTTTTGGCACGAGATGCAGAACCGGGCCTCGGGAACGGTCTTGCGCCGTAAGACCATCTCCGACGCCTCATTTCGTGCCATCCCGTTCGCGTTGCCTCCTCTGCCGACTCAGGAGCGGATCGTCGAGGTGATTGGCGCGGTCGACGACCAGATCACCGCACTCGACGTCGAGGCCGGGGCCCTGGCAGCAGTTCTGCGTCGCCGACGAGCCGACCTCATCACCGACGATTCGGTTGATGCCGTCAGGGCCGAACAAGCCTTTGACTTCTCCACCGGTGTACGCCGGACACCTGACAGGGCGGCTGGCCCGTACATGACGCCCTATCTCCGTTCCGCGAATGTTGGCTACGGGAAGCTCGACCTGTCTGATGTGCTCGAGATGAACTTCGACCCAGCGGAGCGTCAGAAGTTCGGCCTCCAGTACGGCGACGTCGTGGTGTCCGAGGGCAGTGCAAGCGCGAATGCGGTTGGGATGCCAGCCATGTGGCGGGACGAGTTGCCAGCACCCGTTTGCACCCAGATGACCCTGATCCGCCTGCGGGCGCTTGAAGGGGTCTGCATCCCTGAATTCGTCTTCCACTGGAGTATGTGGGCCTACGAGTCCAGGGCCTTCCTCGACGTCGCCGGCGGCACCAATATCAAGCACATCAGCGCCAAGCGGGCGAAGGGCATGGCCGTACACCTGCCCTCGCTCGACCGCCAACGCGAGATGGCGGCGGAGCTTGACGCGATGGAGTCCGCATTGGAGACGACCCGGGCGGAGGCCGCCCGTCTCCGTGAAGTCCGGGCGGGGCTGCTGTCTGGGCTGCTGGATCGCACTACCGAAATCGTGTCCGCCTAGTTGGAGGTCTGAGCCGTGGCGAAGGGCGTACAAGAGCGCGAGTTCCAGAATCTGATGATTCGTTGGTCCCTCCCGATGGGCTGGGCCTTCACCGCAGGCAGGGCGCTGCCGCGCGAGACGACGCAGACGGTGATCGCAGGCCAGCTGCGGGACGCCATCGTCCGACTCAATCCTGGGATGATCGACGGGTTCGACGTGGACGCGGTGGTCGAGGAGATCGTCGCCACGGTCAACGCTGTCGAGGGCGGGCTGGTGCGGGCCAACGAGCAGGTACTGCGCCTGCTGCGCGGGCACAAGGAGTTCCGGGACGCCGACGGCGTGTGGCACGCCCTGAAGGTCGTCGACTTCGAGCACCCGACCGCCAACACGCTCGTCGTGTCCGACGAGGTGACCATAACTGTCCCCGGCAAGACCTCCCGTCGGTTCGACCTCGTGTACTGGGTCAACGGTCTCCCTCTGGTAGTGGTTGAGGTGAAGTCACCGACCGCGAAGTCCGGATGGGTCGATGCCGCCAACGAGATCAACAACGTCTACGTCACCGAGTACCCCTGGTTCTTTACGCCTAACGTGTTCGCCGTCGCCTCCGACGGACTGAAGTTGAGGTTCGGTGCCGCTGGCGCGCCCACGAACCTGTGGCAGCCGTTCCGGTCCACCACTGACGACGAGAACCTTTCCGGGCAGGCGGACGTAAAGCGCTCCGTCGAGCTGCTGATGAACCCGGCCACGGTCCTGGACATGCTTGCCAACTTCGTCCTCTTCGACACTGCAGGGGGCGGGGCTGACATCAAGTACTTGCCCCGCTACCCGCAGATGGAAGCCGCCCACCTAATCCACAAACGGGTCCTGGCGGGTGGGTCGAAGGGACTGGTCTGGCACCATCAGGGGTCGGGGAAGACCCTGCTGATGGTCTTCGCCGCCTCGTTGCTGCTGGCTGACACCCGCACCGATTCACCCACGATCATCCTGCTCTCGGACCGGACCCACCTCGTGCGGCACACCGCCGGAGTGTTCACCTCCGCCATGGGGGACGCGTACTTCCACCAGCCCAAGACCAGCCAGAAGCTGCGCTCCCTGCTCGCCGGCGACGTGCGCGGTGTCATCTCCACGACCGTCCACAAGTTCGCCGACGCCGGCGAGAACCTGTCGACCAGGGCCAACATCATCGTGCTGGTCGACGAGGCACACCGCACCCAGTCCGACAAGAAGAAATCCCTGGCCGGGCAGATGCGCGCAGCGCTGCCGAACGCGAAGTTCTTCGGCATGACCGGCACCCCCGTACGGAACCTCGCCACCGACACCTTCGCCCTCTTCGGCGAGGAGGCCGACCCGGGCAGGGTGCTGCACCGTTACTCGGTGTCCCGGTCTCTGCTGGACGAGGCGACCGTGCCGGTCGTGCTGGACCCGCGCCCGGTCGTCTTCGAGATGAACGACCAGGAGTTGCAGGCCGAGTTCGACCAGTTCGCCGACGACTTCGACCTCGATGACCCTGACCGCGAGACGCTGTCCCGCAAGTTCGGCCGTCTCACCTCGGTCTTCGCCAACCCCGACCGCATCCACGCGGTCTGCCAGGACATCGTGGACCACTACCTGGCCGGCGCCTACCGCAACGGCCTCAAGGCCCAGGTCGTCGCCTTCAACCGCGAGCTGGCCGTGGCATACATGCAGAAGATCAACGAGCTGCTGGCCGGCTTCGAGGCGTCACAGGTGCTCGCCAGAGTCGGGAAGCACACTCGGATCACCGCTGAGGTGAACATCTCCGTCTCGGATGCCAAGGACGAAGTCGCCGCCATGAAGCCGTTCCAGCTCTCGGAGGCCGAGGAGGAAGAGCAGAAGCGGCGGTTCCTCTCCCCGGACGACCCGCTGTGCTTCCTCGTGGTGACCGCGAAGCTGATGACGGGGTTCGACGCCCCGAACGAGGGCGTCCTCTACCTGGACAAGCCCTTGAAGGCCCACAGTCTGTTCCAGACCATCACCCGTCCGAACCGCACCTGGGTGTCCCCGACGGGCTTCGTGAAGACCCGCGGCGTGGTCGTGGACTACATCGGCCTGGCCGAAGAGGTCCAGCGGGCCGTCGTCGACCCCACCTCGAAGGGAGCCGGCAGGGGCGGCGGGTTCATCACTGACTTGTCCGCGTTGGTCGCCGAGTTCCGCACCACCTTCGCCCGCATCGAAGACCTCCTCGCGGACGTGGACGGCCTCGACCTCACAGTCCACGGTTACGAGTCCGTACGGGCCATCAACGGCTTCCTGGACGCCAACCCTGGCGCAGCCGAGGTGTTCACGAAGGACTACCGACTCCTGGCCCGCCTGTACCCGCTCATCAACACCGACAAGCGGGTCGCCAAGTACCAGGACGGCTTCGGACTGTTCGGATCCGTGTATACGACCCTGTTCAAGAAGTCCTCTGATGAGGAGAGGAAGGAACGGCTGGGCGAGCTCGGGCCGATGGTCCTGGAGATCATTAACGCCCACGTCCACTCTTTCTCGGTGGCCGCCTCCCAGGAGGAAGCCCTTGTCCTGGACGCCCAGGGCATTGTCATCCTGAAGGAGCTGCTGGCCCTGGTCCGCCCCAAAACCGACAAGGGTGACGGTGAGGACAAGAAGCCGCCGTCTGCGGCGGAGATCCTGGATCACATCAAGGCCGCCCTCGACAAGGGCGTCGAACCGGGGTCCGCGAAGTACACCGCCCTCGCGGAGCGGATAAGGCTGCTGCGCGACCGGATCATCCAGAACGCTCAGGACGCCCTGGACTTCCTGGCCGAAGCACTTCGAGTCGCCCGCGCCGTCGTGGATGCCGAGAAGCACCCCAACACGGCCGTCGTCGTGCTGGACGACGACCGCGTGGGTGTCCTGTCGCGGATCATCCGCGACCACGCGCCGACTGGAATCACAGTCACCGAGCGGAACCTGGCCGAGGAGATCGACCAGGTGGTCACCCGAACCCTCGCCCAGTCATGGGACAACGCCGATGCCCGAAACCGAGGCGCCCGCCGCGCCACCGCAGCGGTCTTCCGCCGGTACATGCTGAAGCCGGTGGGGGAGCCGTATGACTCCACTGTCGCCTACATCGAAGCCCACTACCTGGTTGACTGACGAACCCTTAGAGGCGGCCCAGCAACCTGTGGTGATTGCTGGGCTTGTTCTCCTGCTTATTCGAGCATGAGCAATCCACTGGACCGCACTTGCTGGCGACGAGGGATTCCGGTCCTATGCCAGGCGCAGGGCGGAGGCTGGTGTCTGTTACGCGAAGACTGGGGTGATCGTGACAGTTCAGGCTCTACCCGTTGTGCGATGTGCTGGGAGCTCGCAGGCGGCATCGGCGAGGGGCAGCCACTTCTCAGCGATGCTCTGGGAGCGTAGGGGCACCACGCCCCCCGGCGACGCCGGGATTCGAGGCGATCATGTGGATGGTCGCTCCGCCCCTGTGTATCGCCCTGCGGCCGAAGGACCGACACTATGCGGGAGAGTCTGAATAGTCGTCAGCAAGCTTACTTGCTCGCTTGCTTCCACGAGGATCAGGAGGCGGAACGCCGGGCGAAGTCGGCCCGAGCGGCGTTTCGAGACCCTGGTGCGGCGGCGGAGTGGCGAAGGTTGCCCTTCTCGATGCGGTCCGAGCTGCCGTTCGCCGAGTACACCGCGATCCAGGATCGACTTCGCGCGGACGGGCATCTCGATGCGGGGGCAGGGGCCACCCTGCATGCGCTTGCCCGCAGAGGGCTTCTGAAGATCAGCGAGGACCGCGTCGACGTCCCCCAAGTCGGTCTCGCCTCCCGCGTCCTGGTGGAACTGACACGCTCCGGTCGTGCCTGCGCGCGCGCCGCACTGGGCATCCCCACCGTCCCACGCCGACCGGCGTACCTGTTGTCGGAGTGGCTTTGGCGCAATCTCGTCCGGGTCGCCGAAGCTGGGGCCGAGGGGCTGTCCGAGGACGCGATGGGAGGCAAGTCAAGGTTCTACTTGGGCACTGGCTACCGCCCCAACGGCCGGCCGAGCCGGGGATACATCGACTGCCACCCCGTCCGGGTGGAGAAGGGCCGTGGGACGTTCGTCCTTGAGTACAGGTGGCGGCTTACCGAGGCCGGGAAGCGGCACGTCAACGCGCACCGATCCGATTATCAAACCCGTTACCCGGATGTCCAGTTGAGAGCCCCGGATCCGCTCTGATCGCGTGATTCCCGTGTCGCTGTCGGACCTCAGGTCTATGGTGCTTTGCGTGAAGTTCACCTCCGCAGCGGAGCCGGTGAGTCACGACGTGATCCGGCAGATGGTGATGCGTGCCGCGACAGTGGCGGCCAAGGCGCTCACGGACACCGAGCAGTCGGCCGAGGGGCGGCTGCGCACTCTCATGGACAGCCACGGCGAAGTCCTCGCTGCTCGGGGACCCGGCCATCCCCTCACGTTCGAGTCCTTCATGACGATGCTCGCCGACGACCTCGCCGGGCTCTTACCCGATGGCGTGTCACCGGAGGAGATGGCCGGTGTGCACCTCATCAATGACGACGGGCTCTTCGAAGAGGACTTGTTCGACCTAGACCAGGAACAGCGGGAGGTTGCCAAGGCCGTACAGAAGGCCACCCAGGGCGGCAGGTCCACCTCGCTCGCGGAGATCGAGCAGGAGATGGACCAGGTCACCGTCAACTCGGGCTTGAGGAAGCGCGGCACGCAGGAGGCGTACGCGAAGGGCAGGGCGGACCTTTCCCGGATGCCAGCCGGAACCGAGGCGGCGGTTCGGCGGCTGAACCTGCCCAGTGTGGTCGGCCAGTACTACCGGCCTGTCAGCTTCGCCGCGCTGTATGAGCAATGGTGGTTCGCTTGCCCCGTGTGCCGCTGGCCGATGAAGGTAACCCGGCACCGTTCCCGGAAGTCAGCCAGCGGGAGGGTCCAGTGTTTCTATCGGCCGCACGCTGAGCTGATGGGTGCCTCCTACACATTCAAGATCCCCGCTGCTGGTAAGCCGCCGACCCTGATCCCCGGCTCTCCGCCGCCAGCGTTCACCGGGGCGGCTTCTGTCCTGGCTCCTGACCTGCGCGGTCCGGTGCCGAAGCCGATGCCGAGCGCCGGGTACGTGGCGCTGGCCCGCGGGCCCTGGCGGTATACGACGATTCCCGGCCTCCTCGAGATCGCCCTGTACGACGCGCTCATCGCGCGTGGGTTCGCTGCCGCCCCGGAGTCCCACATGAGCCGGGCTGCCCTCGGTGCCGATGACAACTGCCCTGGCAGTGTCACGCTTTGGCCCTTCCTGGACACCTATGACCTGCACGTGGACGTCTGGCTCCCTGATGGACGGACGCAGTCTTTCCAGCTCGACGTCAAGGACTTCACCTCGGAGATGCTGCTGGCGAAGAAGATCCAGGCCGACGGCGGCGACGTCGGAGGAGCGGAGTGGATCGTCGTCCCCGATCACCGGGAGGCGTCGCTTCCACTGTTGCGCGGGGTATGCGAGGAGTTCTCCCTGAAGGTGGCCACCGCGGGAGAGGTTGGCCAAGCGATCTGCAGGACGGCGGGTATCCGATGGGCGTGACAGGCAAGCTCCGCAAGGACGACGCAGCGGTCTACTGTGCTCTGGCCCTCGCCGCCCACTACTTCCCCGGCCCACTCGACGAGCACGGGCAGCCCGCAGCGACGTTCCGACACGCCGCCTTCCTGTTGTCCGGCCAGTACGACAAGTGGGACGGCTGGGCCCGCCTTCCTCACGCGGACAAGCAGCGCCTCGCCGACGTCCTCGTCAACGCACCGGGAGAACTTGCCGGTGCACCTGCCTTCGGGAAAGCCGCGCGCCGGATCCTGGCAGCGACGGCCGCCGGGCAGGCACCCCAGTTCGTCCTCGTCGGTGAACCCCACACTGCGGTGGCCGCCTCACCGAGGATCGGGGACGACTTCCTGGGCTACGTGGACCGCACCATGAAACGGGTCCACAAGGACCACCCGCGTCCCAAGCCGCCACAACCGGCAGCCGCCGGACAGTGGCTCACCCGCACGCTCTACGCTGGCGGCATCGGCGAGATCCAGGGCCGGGCAGCCATCCCCGTACTCGCCGGCGGCACCGAGGCCGACCCGTGCCAGACTCCACCCCAGGTGCACACCGCCGCCCACGTTCCGAACATCGAGATCCCCACCAGCGGCCTCTTGGATCTCGCCCGACAGCTGGACCTGCGGCTCAAGCCGGACGGTCGGCACCTGCACCAGGTCCTCAAAGCGCTTTTCGGCCAGCTCAACAGCACGGACATGCTCTCCCCGAAGGAGGCGATCCGCCTGTGCGCCGGCGCCACCGAGGTCTTCAACGCCCCCACGGGTACCGGCAAGAGCGTCCTCGTCCGCGTCATGGCTTCATGGTTCGCCATCAACGGGCTGGCCCTCGCGATCGTCCTCCCCACCGTCGAGGCCACGCTCTCGGCAGCGTGGGAGATCAGCCAGGACCTCGCCTACCTCGGCCGCGAAGAGACGTGCACCCCGCTGATGTCCCCCTACGGGCTGCACGATCGGGCCATGAAGATCGTCTCCCGCATCGACGGATCGATCGCCGAACAGTCGGCCAAGGTCCTGTGGAAGATCGGTCAACTCTCCTACGGCTGCTCGCTGAGCCGTTTCACCGAGGCCACGCACCCCTACCCGGCGGGCTCGGAATCCTGCATGAGTCTCTACCCGCTCCCGCCGTCCAAGGGCACCCGGCGCTGCCCGTTCGTGCCCGTCTGCGGGAAGTACCAGCAGCACTACAACGCCTGCACTGCCTCGGTGGTGGTGACCAACCACCACAACTTCATGATGGGTCGGATGCCCATCGGCGTCACCCTCGACGACCGGCCCGTCGCCGGTCTGACCGTGGCTGAGTTCCTCTTCCGCCGCTGCCATGCCACCCTCGTCGACGAGATCGACCAATTCCAGTCCACGGCCATCGGGAAGTGCTCCAGCGAACTGGTCCTGGACTCCCGCCTCGACAAGAAGCTCCCGCTCCAACAGCTCCACGACGAACTTCGCAAGCAACCGCCGGCCACGGTCAAGGAACTCGTCCCACCAGTCACCTACGCCCGCTACCTCACCGAGTTCCTGCTGGCCGCGGTCTGCGAAGGCCAACTCCACCTGCGGCACTACGAAGGGGACGGCGGCCCCGTCGGCGACCGCGCAGGCATGAACAGCACCGGCTGGCACATCTCCGGGGGCCGAGACCGCCGCCTGATCCACCTGCTGTTCCCCGAGGCAGGCATCACCATCGAACACGAGATCCCCCAGGAGCTGTTCGACAAGCTCAACGCACTCAGGCCGCCGAAACCCGGCCAGGACCCGCTCACCGACCCGCTCGCCGCAGTGGAGCTGGAGGGCCACTACGTCGAAGCGCGTGCCATCCTCGGCGAGCTCCTCGGCCACCGCGGCGCCGACCTACTTACCCACGCCCAGCACCGCCTCAACGACCTCCTCAAAGACGTCGTCAAGGACGAGCACGACCGCGCCGAGGCCGTCGAACTGCTCATCGTCCGCACATGGCTGTCGGAGCTGGACGACACCCTCAACGACCTCACGGGAAAGACAGCCCAACTCCGTGCGAGCGGCCTGGCCTCGGCCCGCGCCCTCGCCGAACGCCTCGAGCGCGGAATCGGAGCCAACATCCTCCCTTTCGGCATGCTCGGCCGCGCCCTCTTCGGCTACCGCGTCACCGGCCTGGACGACCCGGCCAAGACCGGCGAGCTGACCTCGCAGAGCATCACCGGGGACCCGCACACCTACACCGCCCAGCTCGGCAGCATCGTGGCCCTCGCCCTCGCTGGCACCGAACGGCCCGTCATGGGCCTCTCCGCAACCGCGTACTTCCCGCAGGCCGTCCGCGAGCACATCCACAGCACCGTGAAGTGGTGGATGACCGATGCCGCACCCGACAGCATCCGCGCGAAGAAGCACACCATCACCGACGCCCTCAACGATCCCATCCAGATCTCCGGGCTCCCCCAGCACCTCAAAGCCGGTGCCCTCAAGGAGCTCGGCGAGCGCCTGTATGACACCCGGATCCACCCCGAACTGCAGCGGTTGGAGAAGCAGGACAAGGACCGCGCACACGCCGCCGTCGTGGTCAACTCCTACCTGCACTGCCGCTACATCGCGCTGGGCATCTACAACTCCGGCAACTACACCGGTGGTCTGTGCGTGGCCGTCCCGCCGGACAAGGAACGCCGCAGCGACCTGCCGCCGCTACCGGGCGGCATCATCGAACTGACACCTGAGGAGTTCGAGACCTTCCCGACCAAGGGAAAGATCCTCGTCGTCCCCATGGCCCGCATCGCCCGCGGCCTGAACATCGTCATCGGCACCAAGTCGGCGATCACCCCCGTCTACCTGTGCACCCGCCCGCTCGCGCTGTTGAGCGACCCTCCGGAGATGTACGCATCGGTCAACGCCGCCGGCCTCAACAGCCTGCCCAAGGAACCCAGCGACGACCCCGTCGCCGCGCTGACGGCCGCGCGGACCGAGGCGTGGCGGCGGCTGAGCCTGATCATGCGCTCCGCCCCCGGCTTCGGGTCGACGCACAAGGTCCTGCAGGAGGAGATCGTCGCGGGCATGGTCGTCGACATGATCCAGCTCGCCGGACGCGCGCGGCGCGGCGGCACGGACATGACCCTGCACCTCGTCGACTACGCCTTCCACCGGGACTCCTGGCAGGCCGACCTCGCGACGATCCTCACGCGGATGCACACCAACTGGGACGAGGACGAACGTCGCCGCATGGACGACATCTACCGCGAAGCCCTCGCCGCCTTCCTCGCATACGCCGGCATCGAACCGGCTGCATGACCCTCGAAGGAGAACCCGCCCGCATGTCCGCCCGCCCGCCCAAGCAAATCCAGCGACTCGACCTCCTCGCCGGCCGGGTCACCCGCGACCTCCTCGGGGACGCCTCCGTCCACATCCGCGACTGCGGCCCGGCCGGCGTCAACATGTGGAGGATCTTCGAGAACGCCTACCGCCGGCGAGCGGGACGCGAGGAGGTCCAGGCCCCGCACTCCATCGTCACGACGGCCCTGCGCGCCCTCACCGGCGGATACGTCTGGCTGGACGCCAAGAAGGCAGTCCTGGCCAGCCGTGACCCAATCGACGACGACACGGTCCGAGACGTCTTCACCCTGCTGCACGGACTGGCCATGGGCGAGGACATCGACGACATCGACCTGAACCAGCCCGTCGGCATCGCGGAGAAGTTCGCCTCCACCCACCAAGAGCAGCGCGCGCTCGCCGACTACCTGCTCCGCTCACCCAGCGAGCAGCCCGACGCCCCCAACTGGGTCTACCAGACCGTCGCCTGGGACCTCGCCCGCAGGATCGCCGCCCAACCCTGGTCCATCGACGGCCGGTCGGTCCGGCTCCGGCCCGACACCGCTGGCGGCCTCGTCGCGTGGGACGACCCCTGGCCCGACGAGAACGAGAACCGCTTCCGGCTCCCGCGGATCCGACTGCAGATGAAGACCGAACCCAACGTGCGCGACCCGCTGATCCTCGTCTCCGCCTCGGCCACGCGGATCAACCGCTCCATGGACTTCACCCGCACCGTCCTGGCCGAGCAGGACCACCCGGGCCGGCCGCTCGTGGAAGTCGAACTCGACGGCCGGGGACGCCTGCGCAACGTCAACCGACTCGCCCTGCAAGCCCTCTCCCGGCTCGGCATGGGCCGGTCAGTCCTCCATGAGGTCGACCGGCAGATCCAGGCCGACCGATCGGCCCGCCAGCAAGCCCGGGAGAACGGCCAGGAGGCTCCGGCCCCGCAGCAACTGGGAACTGTCCGGCCCATCATGGCCAAGGCCTTCTACTTCCCCGTCGGGTCCGGCGTGGGCATGGACTACTACCGAGGGTTCCACGAGCACCTCCAGTCCACACTCGGGGACGAGTGGCAGCCCTTCCACGGCTTCTACGAGGGCGGCAACTTCAAGCAGGCCCAGAAGGCCGACGTCCTCATGGACCCGCTGGACATCACCCGCTCCCTGGACGCCATGGGCCTGGAGCACCTGCGCATCGTGTGCCTGTGGGCCACACACGAAGTCCGCCAGCGGATGATCAACGCACTCGCCCTCGCCTACGGCCAAGACCCCGCCGACCTCAATCCCGCCGAAGGCAAGAGCGCGACGCTGCATGGCACGCGGGTCAGCGCCGTCTTCCACCACGTCCCCGAGTTCCTCCAGCACGGACCCGCAGCCGGCCGATCCGCGCACACGGCCGACCTGCTCTCCCTGAAGGCGGTGTCGGGCGAGATCGTCGGCGTGTGGGCGGAGACCGAGTACGGCGACGGGAAGAAGAACTCCCTGCCGAGGCCGAAGGACAGCGAAGACGCTAAGCACCAGACCCACCGCATCCTCGCCAAGATGGACCTGGTCGTTCAGTACATCGACAGCGCGACCCAGACCGGCATCGACAAGTCCACCGGCATGGACCACCAGAGCCTGTCCTGCCTCATGGACCTCTACCGCAACCTCGGCTTCATCGACCGACGCGTCTCCGACGTCCTGACCAAGCCCATCGGAGAACTCCCAGCCGACGGCGTCGCCCACTGCGGCATCCACGTCCGCAGGCAATCGCGGCGCCCGGGAGAACGGGACGCCAGGATCGTCGTCTCGGCCACCGTCCTCAAGCCCCCCGTCGTCAAGGACGGCGCGTGGACGCTCCACGGCTGGTCCTACACCGACCGGATCTGGAAGCCCTACCACCTCGCCGAAGCCGCCTTCCACGCCTCCGACTACCCGGCCGGGAAGATGACGGAGTTCGTCGACAACAGTGCCGGCTACTCCAGCACCGCCAAGGTCATCGACCAGGCCCTGGAAGACCTCTCCGACTACCTCGGCGGCACCCCGTACACCGTCACGGTGGACGGGGTCGCCTGCCGCCGACTCTGGAAGGGACTGCACAACAGGGCCCAGGGACAGCCCCCCGAGGCCAACACCACTTGGCTACCCGGTTCCACCATCGCCCCTCGCTTCCGGCCCCTCGCAGTGATCCGCCTGAACACCACCGACGACGAAGTCCCCCGCCCGGTACAGGTCACGATCACCGACCAGGACGACACAACGATCAAGACCAAGGAACGCACCACCCAGGTCTTCCGGATCGACCCCGACCTCGGAACCAACGGCGCCTGGCTCCTCGTCAACACCACCCACCAGTTCGACGGCAACGGCGCCGGCCGACAAGGATCGAAGAAGACCCGCTGGACCGCCCTGCCGTGGAACAAGGGCAAGAACGAGATCAAGGCCAACTACTACGCCATGACCGCCACCGAGATCTTCCCGATCGCCACCAACCCGGACCACCGGCGTGAACTGACGATGGTGACGGCCAGGCTCTGCCACCAGGCACTCGCGTGGAAGCACCGCACTCGCTACCCGATCGCGCTCCATGCGGCGCTCCAAATGGACCAAGACCACCCGCAGTACCGGCGCACCGTCCCGCAAGACCTCGACAGTGATGAGCCCGACGAGGACCAGTAGCAGATGGCCCCGCCTGCTTGCGTTCCACCAGGCGCAGCACGGCGGGGCACTGCACGCGTGGGCACTCACCGACCGTGGCTTTCCTGCCCCAACGGGCCTTGGCTGGCCAAGACATCTTGGCCTGTCCCGAATACTGCTGACGCCCGATCGGGTGACGCGTGGGAGGACCCAACGCAGCGGGTGCCTGGAGGTCCCACCGCTCAGGCAGACAGCCTCTGTGCAGTCGCGCTTCCGGCTTCGGCCAGAGCCAGCTGAGCGGCGAGGATCCTGAGCTTCGGGAGGTATCCCTCGATCTCGTTGATCACCTGACGGAGGTCGGCGGCGCTGAGATCCGTCCAATTGTCGAGATGCATTCCACAGGTGGGTACACCGTCGTAGGTCGCCAGGAAAGCACCGAGATAGGACCTATCTCGGCCCATGCTGGGGGAGTCGACGCAGCCGAGTGCGATCTCCGCGCCCTCGCAGTCGTAGTGGGGTGCGGCACCCTTCAGGCACCAGGGATGGGTGACGCACTGGTCGGTGCGCGGGCGGCCGGCGCTGGCTGGCGGAATGCCGTCAGCTACGAGACGCTCGACTTCTTCGTCGATGCGGTCGGCCTGGTCCCGCAACTGCGCGCTGAAGCCACGGGCCTCGTCCTGGGTCAGTTCCAGGTCGGCGTAGTAACCCCAGAGCTCGATGAGCGGTGCGCACTCTTCCTCGGTGCGCCAGGTACGGCGGACCGTGAGGACCGGGTCCTTGGCAGGACCGTAGACCGTGTGCTCAGGACCGTGATGGTCGAACTGATTGCATTGGGGCACCGAACTTCTCTGGGCGAGGTGATCTATGACGCATCCGGGCATCTCGGTGCACGACTGAGTGGCTATCGGCGCCGGCGTCGGGTCCGACGCCAGGAGCGACGACGCTGCGGCTTCTGAGGGGAAGTGGCTGAGGTAGGCATTGTTCGGCATAACGCTCCGTAGGTCGCGGGAATCGACGTGTTCGCGACTTTTCCAGCGACCACCGGATGACTGGAGCTAAGTTGAGAAACCGTACTGACGTACGTCGCTGGAGGGCTACGCTGGTCAGATCGTGAGGTGTGCATCCCCATGGTCAGTTTGGGGCACCATCCCCGGAATCGCCGACCAGCTCGTCGTCGGCAAGCACGTCGCGAGGCGGTTGTCTCAGATCGTGCTGATGGGGTACGACGGCTTCATGCTTCGTTGGTCTCCCCTCAATGAGCGTCAGCTCTCGCTTCTGACCCGTATCGGCGGGGACGGGAGCCCGGTCACCTCGGACGAGTCTGAACTCGCCCATAGCGCCCGTGCTCTGAAGGAGCGCGGACTCATCAGCATGCCGAAGGCTGTGGGGGTGAAATGGCGGGCTGAGATCACCGATGCTGGCCGCTTCTATCTGGAGCATGGGCACCACCCGGACCGCCCGACCCCGAAGCCAAAGACCGTGGTCCGGTCCCCTGCCGACCCGGCACCACAGAGCAGGCCCGTAGAGACTGGCCAGCTGAGCGACAAGGCCGGCACACGAGCGCCAGCAGTTCGGCAGCAGCCGAAGGAGTCCAGGGCCGTGAGCGGTCCGGCGCTGATCGAGCGGGTCCAGCAGGCGGGGCGCTTCTTGACGATCGCCGATCCGTCGCCGGAGGAACGGGCAAGGCTGCGCAGGGCCTTCGACGCGGCTCGCACTTGTGCACCTAAGGGCTATCAGCTGAAGTACAGCGGCCGGGAGAAAGGCGATTTCTACCTTGGCCTGCTGCGTGACAACGGGCTGGATGAGACCGAGTGGAACCGGATTCGGCTGCAACGCAGCCGGGTCATCACGGACGTGGACGCTGTGGTCGCAGCGTTGGAAGCCGATCACAGCGCCTTCGAGGTCTCCGAGGAGGTACTCCCTCGCGTGCTGTCGATCGTCCGTCTCATCGCACAGGAGGCGCTGTCGCGCCACGGTGACGTGGCGATCTTGAAGAAGCGGAAGCAGCCGCGGCCGCTCCTCTCCGTCCATGGCAGGACATGGGAGTTGAGCTTCAAGGAGCGGCAGAAGCACGTCAAGTACGTGCCCCAGGCCGCGGGACGGCGCAAGACGTACGACTGGCAGCGGGTGACTCCTGCTCACCGGTCCGAGCCGTCCGGTGAACTCGACCTCCAGGTCGTCGAGGCGCCCCAGGGGGGTTACGGATACGGCGGTGGCTGGAAGACCGACTGTGCCGACACTCCGAAGCGGCCGGTGGAGGAGCAGATCAGCTCGCTCTTCCGGAAGCTGAAGACGCGCGCCGAGGAACAGGAGCGCCTCCAGCTGGAGCGCGAAGCCGAGCAACGTCGGCTGCGGGAGGAGCGCGAGAGGGCGGAGGCCGAGCGGCAGCGCTTGGCGGCCGAGGAGAAGGCACGCAAGCAGCGGGACTGGGAGGCTGCGGTCGCTGCGGCTGGCGCCAAGGCCGTCGAGGCCTCACGCCTTGAGAGGTTCGGGTCGGCGCTGGAACGGTGGCAGGGGGCGCGGGAAATCCGGGAATTCTGTGCGGCACTGGACGAAGCCGCGAGCCGGACTGGCAACGAGGGGGAGGTGCGGAGGTTCCGCGAGTGGGCCGCTTGGGGCAGAGCAGAGGCGGACAGGATCGACCCGACGGCGCTCGGAAGAGGTCTCGGTGTCGAAGCCTTCGAGACCGAGCCTACGGCCGATGAGCTGAGGCCGTTCCTCAACGGCTGGAGCCCGCATCGGCCGGAGAAGGAGGCACCGCCCGCCCCGCCCGTCCAGCCGCGGCAGCAGACCGACCCGTGGCGCGACGTCAGCGCCGCACCTCAGGGCCAAGGCTGGAGATACGGACCCCAAGGTCGCGCTCAATGGTGGAGGCGATGACGCCGTGCCCCCGGTCGCGCAGAGCCTTCAGAGCCCGTTCGACGATCGTGCCAAGCCGCTCGACCTCGGCCCGTAGCGCGAGCAACTCGTCGAACCGCTCCACCCGTTCCTGACCGCACCACTCGCGAACGGTCCGCAGTAGCTCATCCTCCGCCTGCAGCTTCCGTTCGTCGCGACGGCGGTTCCACGACTGCCACGAGGGCTGCGTACGTTCCTGGTCGAGGGCTTCCTGGCGGCGCTCGACCTCCGGGAGGATCTCCTCGGCCAGGACCTCTGCGGCTCGCCGGGCGATTCGCTCGGTGACCGGCCAACCCGCCAGGATCAGGCCGGTGCGGTTCTCATGGACCATCGGGTCTGCACGCAGCTCAGCTGCATCGAGCCCTAGCCGGTCAGCGGTGGCATCGAGAGCCGTGAGCTCCAGCACGCCGGCATCGACCGCAGTCGTGCGCAGCCGTAGATGGCTCTTGGGACGGACGAAGCCGAGAACCATTCGGGCAGTCTCGAACTCGGAGGTCTTCCGCACGTGCCGGGATGCCTCGACCAGCGCCAGTTCAGCAGCATCGTCGCTCTGGAAGACCGCGACGTCATCCCACAGCGCCACCAGGGAAGCAGGAGCAACCCAGTCCTGCAGGCCTGCGTCCTCGCCTTCGAGGAATCTGATGTGCACCTGAGCGGCCCGGCGCGGGCCGCCGACCCGGACGATCTCTACACGGCGGATCACACTGCCGAGCATCTTGGGCTGGGCGCGGTACGCCCAGTTCTCGCCGATCTCCATCCTGCTATTGAGCCAGGTCAGTGCAGATCGTCGCTACCACTTCCCTGTAGTTCGTTGTGGTCGGACCGCAGCGCGGCTGCTGACGGTCTGAACCGGACATGCGAGGGCCCGGACCGTTCCCGGTCCGGGCCCTCGCCGCTGTGCCGGTCAGCGTCCCAGGGTGGTATCGGCGGGGATTGTTCCGAGGCGGCCGGCCTGGAAGTCCTCCATGGCCTGCTGGAGCTCGCGGTGACTGTTCATCACGAACGGACCGTAGTGGGCGACCGGCTCGCGGATCGGCAGGCCGCCGAGCAGCACCACCTCGAAGTTGGCGCTGCGCGAGTCCTGCTTCTCGTCGGCCCGGATGGTGAGGGAGTCGCCCTCGCCGAAAACCACGGCCTGGCCCATGTGGAACGGCCGCCGCTCCTCGCCGGCCGAGCCGCTGCCGGCCAGCCCGTAGGCCAGCGCGTTGAAGTCGGCCCGCCACGGCAGGGTGACCTGGGCGCCAGGGTTCACCGACACGTGGGTCATGGTGATCGGGGTGTGGGTGGCACCGGGGCCCTGGTGGCCGTCGATGTCGCCAGCAATCAGCCGGACTAGCGCGCCGCCGTCCGAGGAGGCCAGTAGCTTGACGCTGGTGCCGCGGATGTCCTGGTACTTGGGCGCGATCATCTTGTCGGCGGCGGGCAGGTTGACCCAGAGCTGCAGCCCGTGGAAGAGGCCGCCGGACAGCACCAGCGACTCCGGCGGGGTCTCGATGTGGAGCAGCCCGGAGCCGGCCGTCATCCACTGGGTGTCGCCGTCGGTGATCACCCCGCCGCCGCCGTGCGAGTCCTGGTGGATGAAGGTGCCGTCGATGATGTACGTAACGGTCTCGAAGCCCCGGTGCGGATGCCAGGGAGTCCCCTTCGGCTCACCAGCCTGATAGTCCACCTCGCCCATCTGGTCCATCATGATGAAGGGATCCAGGTACTTCTGGTTGATCTTGGCGAAGGCGCGGCGAACCGGGAAGCCCTCGCCCTCGAAGCCCTCGGGGGCGGTGGAGACGGCCAGGACGGGGCGGGCGACAGAGCCCTCGGCGGGGGCCGCGATGCGCGGCAGGATCAGCGGGTTCTCAACGGTCACGGCGGGCATGCCGGCCTCCTCAGTTGGGTTGGATTGCGATGTTCGTCCTGCGTCTCCGCAGGTCAGAGCCCTCTTGCGACTAGTCCCCCAACTGGACTAGCTTTTGGGCTCGCCGGCCGCGTAGTCCACCTCGCCCATCTGGTCCATCATGATGAACGGGTCGAGGTACTTGGTGTTGATCTTGGCGAAGGCGCGGCGGACCGGGAAGCCCTCACCCTCGAAGCCTTCGGGGGCGGTGGCGACGGTGAGCACCGGCCGCGGGGTGGCGACGACCGGGTCCGGCGTGGTGACGCGCGGGAGGGTCAGCGGGTTGTCGACGGTCACGGCGGGCATGTCGGCCTCCTTCGAGGGGGGTTCTCTGGCCTACGTCCACGAGGATAGTTCAATCCTCAACAACAAGCAAGTTGAAAGTTGAACTATGTGTCGACGAAGGAGCGCGGGGCTCCTCGTTCAGGATGGGTCAGCCGTACATCCGGCGCATGGTGAAGTCGACCATCTGCTCGACCGCCTTGGCGTCGAACACCATCCGGTGCTCGCCCTCCATGTCCAGTGCGAAGCCGTAGCCGGTCGGCAGCAGGTCCAGCACCTCGGCGCCGGTGACGGTGAAGTGCTTGGAGTCCTTGCCGGCGTAGCGGCGCAGCTCCTTGAGCGAGCTGAACATCGGGATCACCGGCGTCGGCGTGTTGTGCAGTGCCAGGAAGCCGGGGCGCTCGCCGCGCGGGCAGTGCACCTTCGAGGTGATGAAGATGGCCTGGAAGTCCTCGACCGCCATCGAGCCCGTGGTGAAGGCGCGCACCGCGTCCGCCAGGGATGGCGGGGAGGGCTCCGGGTACAGCGACTGCTGGGGCGCCTGCCCCTGCGCGCCGTACGCGTCCGGTCCGGGCATGCCGTTCATGCCCGGCTGCGGACCCGCCTGCTGCTGGTAGGGGTCACCCGGGTATGCGTTCTGGTCATATCCGTACACACGGACAGGCTAGCGGGAGCGCACCCGCCCGCGCTGGCGTCGATCCTGACAAGGAGTGGTCGTCCCGGCTTGTGGGACGTGACCACGTTCATACCGGATTCACCGTCGGGGGCTTGCCCAAGTTACCGCTGGGTAGCATCATGATGCCTACTGGTGGGTACGGGACGCCCGAAACGCGGCGGTCACCCGGAAGCGACGAACCGGAGAAAACGGCCATGGGTCACTACAAGTCCAACCTGCGGGACGTGGAGTTCAACCTCTTCGAGGTGTTCGGTCGCGACCAGGTGTACGGCACCGGGCCGTTCGCGGACATGGACGTCGAGACCGCGAAGAACATCCTCAGCGAGATCGCCCGCCTCGCCGAGAACGACCTCGCCGCGTCGTTCGCCGACACCGACCGCAACCCGCCGGTCTTCGACCCGGAGACCAACACCGCCCCGATCCCGGCCACGTTCAAGAAGAGCTACCAGACCTTCATGGACGCCGAGTGGTGGCGCCTGGGCATCCCGGAGTCCATCGGCGGCCAGGTCACCCCGAACTCGCTGATCTGGGCCTTCGCCGAGCAGATCCTGGGCTCCAACCCCGCCATCTGGATGTACTCCTCCGGCCCGGCCTTCGCCGGCGTCATCGCCGAGGAGGGCACCGAGGAGCAGCTCGAGGTCGCCAAGCGGATGACCGACCGCCTGTGGGGCTCCACCATGGTCCTCACCGAGCCCGACGCGGGCTCCGACGTGGGCGCCGGCCGCACCAAGGCGATCCAGCAGGAGGACGGCTCCTGGCACATCGAGGGTGTCAAGCGCTTCATCACCTCGGGCGAGCACGACATGTCCGAGAACATCATCCACATGGTGCTGGCCCGCCCCGAGGGCGGTAAGCCGGGCACCAAGGGCCTCGGTCTGTTCATCGTCCCCAAGTTCGACTTCGACTGGGAGACCGGCGAGCTCGGCGAGCGCAACGGCGTCTACGCCACCAACGTCGAGCACAAGATGGGCCTCAAGGCCTCGAACACCTGCGAGATGACCTTCGGTGCCAAGCACCCGGCCAAGGGCTGGCTGCTGGGCGAGAAGGTCGACGGCATCCGCCAGATGTTCAAGATCATCGAGTTCGCCCGGATGATGGTCGGCACGAAGGCCATCGCCACCCTCTCCACCGGCTACCTGAACGCCCTGGAGTACGCCAAGGAGCGCGTGCAGGGTGCCGACATCTCCCAGTTCCTGGACAAGACCGCCCCGCGCGTCACCATCACCCACCACCCGGACGTGCGCCGCTCGCTGCTGACCCAGAAGGCCTACGCCGAGGGCATGCGCGCGCTGGTCCTGTTCACCGCGTCCGTCCAGGACGACATGCTGGCCGCCAAGCTGCGCGGCGAGCGGGACGAGGCCGCCGAGCGCCTCAACGACTTCCTGCTCCCGATCGTCAAGGGCTACGGCTCGGAGAAGTCCTACGAGCAGCTCGCCCAGTCCCTGCAGACCTTCGGTGGCTCCGGCTACCTGCAGGAGTACCCGATCGAGCAGTACATCCGCGACGCCAAGATCGACACCCTGTACGAGGGCACCACCGCGATCCAGGGCCAGGACTTCTTCTTCCGCAAGATCGTCAAGGACGGTGGCCAGGCGCTCACCGCCCTCAACGAGCAGATCCAGAAGTTCCTCGGCTCCGCCGAGGGCGGCGACGCCCTGGCCGCCGAGCGCGAGCTGCTCGCCAAGGCCGCCGGCGACCTGGAGGCCATCGTCGGCAAGCTCATCGCCGACCTGACCTCGGTCGAGCAGGACGTCAAGAACATGTACAAGGTGGGCCTCAACACCACCCGCCTGCTGATGGTCTCCGGCGACGTCGTGGTCGGCTGGCTGCTGCTGCGCCAGGCCGCGGTGGCCCTGGCCAAGCTGGAGGCCGGCGCCTCCGAGAAGGACGTGCCGTTCTACCAGGGCAAGGTCGCGGCCGCCCGCTTCTTCGCCAAGAACGTCCTCCCGACCATCGCCCCGCAGCGGGCGATCGCCGAGGGCATCGACAACGAGATCATGGAGCTGGCGGAGGAGGCCTTCTAAGGCCCTGCGCGCTCTGCTGACTGCCTGACGACACCCTCACGCCGAAGGGCCCGGCTGCCACCGGGCCCTTCGGCGTCTTCGCGCGGGCGAGGCGCCCCAAGGCCCGGAGGCCGTACGGGAGTTGGGCCCAGCGGTCCGGCTGTGGTCCGGCTGTGGTCCGGCTGTGGACTGGCTGTGGGCCGGGTGCGGGCCGGGTGTCGAAGGGCTCCGGCGCCGTGCCCGGCGGGGGAGGCGCGGCCCCCGTGCCGCGGTCCGCTGACGGTGTGCGACCGGGCGGGACCAGGGCGTGAAGAAGGGCCGGTGGGAGGCGGGTTCGGGATCGTGCCGGTGTTCCGAAACCCCTGCCGGGGCCCGAATGCCATGTCCGTGTACGGGCATATGCTCAAGGTGCGAAGCCGATCCCCCATCCGGCTTCGGCCCTCCCTCGACCCTGGAGCAGTATGTCGACCGCCGCCCGCCGGGCCTTCTTCGACCGGACGCACACCGACGATCTGATCGCGTTCCTCGGCACCTCGCCGTCCCCGTACCACGCGGTCGCGAGCGCCGCCGAGCGCCTGGAGAAGGCGGGGTTCCGTCAGGTCGCGGAGACGGACGCCTGGGACGCGGCGGCCGGCGGGCGCTACCTGATCCGCGGCGGCGCGCTGATCGCCTGGTACCTGCCGGAGGGCGCGGGGCCGGAGACGCCGTTCCGGATCGTCGGCACCCACACCGACTCGCCCAACCTGCGGGTGAAGCCGGTCCCCGACACCGGCTCCGCCGGGTGGCGGCAGGTCGCGGTGGAGATCTACGGCGGGGTGCCGCTGAACACCTGGCTGGACCGTGACCTCGGCCTGTCCGGCAGACTCGCGCTGAAGGACGGAAGTGCGCGGCTCGTCCAGCTGGACGAGCCGCTGCTGCGCGTGCCCCAGCTCGCCATCCACCTGGACCGCCAGGTCAACGACGGCATGAAGCTGGACCGGCAGCGGCACGTCACCCCGATCTGGGGCCTCGGCCCGGTCGACGAGGGCTCGCTGATCGGCTACGTCGCCGAGCGGGCCGGGCTGGCCGTCGAGGAGGTGGCCGGCTGGGACCTGATGACCCATGACGTCCAGCCCGCCTCCTACCTGGGCCGTGACCGCGAGCTGCTGGCCGGCCCGCGGCTGGACAACCTGCTCTCGGTGCACGCGGCCACCGCCGCGCTGGCCGCCGTGGCCCTCGCCGCCGCCGGGGGCGAGGTGGCGCTGCCGTACATCCCGGTGCTGGCCGCCTTCGACCACGAGGAGACCGGCAGCGAGTCGGACACCGGCGCGCAGAGCCCGCTGCTCGGCAACGTGCTGGACCGCACGGTGTACGCCCGCGGCGGCTCCCCGGAGGACCGCGCCCGGGCGCTGGCCGGCACCGTCTGCCTGTCCTCGGACATGGGCCACGCCGTCCACCCGAACTACTCCGAGCGGCACGAGCCGGGCCACCACCCGCTGCCGAACGACGGGCCGATCCTCAAGGTCAACGTCAACAACCGCTACGCGACCGACGGGGTCGGCCGGGCGGTGTTCGCGGCCGCCTGCGAGAAGGCCGGCGTGCCGTGGCAGAGCTTCGTCTCCAACAACGCGATGCCCTGCGGGACGACGATCGGTCCGATCACCGCGGCACGGCTGGGCATCAAGACGGTGGACTGCGGCATCGCCGCGCTGTCCATGCACTCCGCGCGCGAGCTGTGCGGGGCCGAGGACCCGTACCTGCTGGCCAGCGCGATCAAGGCCTTCCTGGAGGGCTGAGCACGGACGCTGTGACGCGCGGGGGCCCGCCGGTTCGCCGACGGGCCCCCGCGCCTCGCCCGGCTACTCCATGCCCGCCAGGACCAGCGGGAGGCGGCGCACGCCGTCGGCGACCAGCTTCACCGGCACGCCCCAGTCCTGCTGGTGCACATGGCAGGCCGGGTACTCGATCTCCGGGTCGTCGTCGCAGGAGGCGGCCATCGCCGAGACGTGCAGCACGCCCTCGGTCACCTCGTCGGAGAGCACCAGCTCGCGGGAGAGGGCGGAGTCCGCGCCCGCACCGGAGACCAGCAGCTCGGGCGGGGTCGAGCTGACCAGCAGCCGGGTGGACGGGCCGTAGCGCTCGTCCAGCTTCTGGCCGCTCGGCGCCTCGAACACCACGTCCAGCCGCAGGGCGCCCGGGGCGACCTCGGTGGCCGCGCGCTGGGTGCGGTGCGCCACCGACTCCACCCGCACCGCCTCCTCCGGCAGCCGCAGCCTGGTCAGCCGGTGCCGGGCCGACTCGACCACCACGATGTCGCCGTCGACCAGCACCGCCCCGGAGGGCTCGCGCAGGTCGGTGGCCAGCGTGGTGACCTCGCCGCTCGCCGGGTCGAAGCGGCGCAGCGCGTGGTTGTAGGTGTCGCTGACGGCCACCGAGCCGTCCGGCAGCACGGTGACGCCCAGCGGGTGCTGGAACAGGGCCTGGTCGGCGGCGCCGTCCCGGTGGCCGAAGTCGAACAGCCCGGTCCCGACGGCCGTTTCGACCGTCCCCGTTTCACGTGAAACGAAGCGCAGCGCGGAGGTCTCCGAGTCGGCGACCCAGAGCC
Organism: Kitasatospora sp. NPDC098652; assembly: GCF_044760155.1. Lineage (NCBI taxonomy): Bacteria > Bacillati > Actinomycetota > Actinomycetes > Kitasatosporales > Streptomycetaceae > Kitasatospora > Kitasatospora sp. NPDC098652. The sequence goes on along the minus strand of NZ_JBIWAQ010000005.1, from coordinate 2,541 downwards.
GCTCGCCGTCCGCGGAGACCGCGAGGCCGGACGGCTGGGCGAACCAGGCCTCGGCGACCGGGCCGTCCACCAGGCCCTCGTTGGTGGTGCCGGCCGCCACGCCGACCGTGCCGGCCGCCGGGTCGTACGCCCACAGCTGGTGCACGCCCGCCATCGCGATCCACAGCTTGCCGTCGAACCAGGCGACGTCCCACGGCGAGGAGAGGTCCACCTCGCGGGCCGGGCCCTCGGTCGGCGAGCCCTGCCACCACTGGCGGCCGGTGCCCGCCAGGGTGGTCACGCTGCCGTCGGCCAGCCGCACGCCGCGCAGCGCGTGGTTCACGGTGTCCGCGACGACCACGTCGTAGTCGTGGCCCTCCGGCAGCAGCGCCAGGCCCTGCGGCTCGCTGAACCGCGGGCTGGTGCCGTCCACCAGGCCGCGCTGCCCGTCACCGATCCGGCGCACCACCTTCTCGCCGTCCTCGGCCAGCTCGACCAGCGAGTGGTGGCCGGAGTCGGCCACCAGGAAGTGGCCGTTCGGGAGCCGCACCGCCTTGCCGGGGAACTTGAGGTCCTCGCTGCTCGGCTCCGGCGGCACGTACGGGCCGTCGCCGCGGCGCAGCGTGCCCTTGGCCTCGTGCTCAGCCTCCAGCTCGGCCACCAGCCGGGCAATCGCGTGGGCGTGGCCCTCACCGGCGTGCTGGGCCACCACGTAGCCCTCGGGGTCGATCACCACGAGGGTCGGCCAGGCCCGGACGGCGTACTGCTTCCAGGTCGCCAGGGCCGGGTCGTCCAGCACCGGGTGGTGCACCTCGTACCGGGCGACGGCGTCCACCACGGCCTGGTGGTCGGCCTCGTGCACGAACTTGGGGGAGTGCACCCCGACGATCACCACGGTGTCGCGGTGCCGCTCCTCGAGCTCGCGGAGCTCGTCCAGGACGTGCAGACAGTTGATGCAGCAGAAGGTCCAGAAGTCTAGTACGACACACTTACCTCGCAGGTCGGCAAGCTTGAGTTCCTTGCCGCCTGTGTTGAGCCATCCACCGGCGCCGACCAGCTCGGGGGCGCGGACACGTGCACGAGAAGCCATGCCCCAATCAAACCTCACGCCCCCCGTCCGCATTCCGGCGCAGGGCGTCACACCGTGGAACGAGGCCTGCGCTGATGTTTGGCGGCCTTGTAGGCTGCGACGGATTTGCGCGACGAGCGCCAGACTCCGTCGGTGCCCTGTACGGCGTTCAGACGACCGCGCTGGGCTGCCTGCCGGAGAGCCGCGAGGGACAGCTCTTCATCAACCAGCGCGGCGAGCGGGACCATCCTCGCGGGGCCGGCCACGTTGGGGACGATGAAGCGGTTGAGGTTGTCCTCCATGGCCCGGGCGATCAGTTCACCGAGGCTGCCGTAGTCCCCTGCGTCCGCTCTGCGCAGCGCAGTCAAGTATGCGTCCCGTTGCCGCTTGAAGATGATGATCGGCGGATATCCGAGGCGGACGAGGACAAGGTTCATGACGAGTCGGCCGGTTCGGCCGTTGCCGTCGAGGAACGGGTGGATCCGTTCGAACTGGTTATGGATGCGGGCCAGTTCTTCGGGGAGCGGGCGGCCGAGATCCGGGCCCTTCTCGATCAGCTGGCCAACGGCGCAGACCTCGTTAACCCACTGCTCGACCTGTGCCGGCACTAGCGGCCAGCGCGGCGGTGTCATTCCCTCGGAGAAGGGGGCGATGTCGTGTTCGCGGAAGTTGCCGGGGCCCTCACGGTCGCCGGCCTCGGGGTGGGGCGCCACGTTCCAGACCGGGGTCATCGCCGTGTGGTGGATGTGGCGGATCTCGCCGAGGGTGACGAGGCGCCCGTCATCATGCCAGGCATCGGGTTCCAGCGCCTGGCCGTAGACCCAGCGGGCTGCGTCGGCGTATCCCTGGACCTCGTTGTACTCGCTGAGCGGCTTCGCTCCGACGGCTCGCCCTTGGTCCAGAAGTGCTTGCACCTCACGCAGAACCAGCGTATTGCCCTCAAGCGCGGTGGAGTGGTGGGCCTCCTGATGCCAGATGTCGTCCCAGATCTCGTGGGCTTCTCTGGGGCTGGGAAGTCCGCCGAAGCGCTCGTTCAGCTCGGTCAGTGCGCCGGTGAGTCGGTTGTAGACAGTGCTGCGGCTGGGCCTGCCTCGTCCGGCCAAGGTCGCTCTCCTCGGAGTTGATACATGCCATGACTGGCTAATTGAACTTATCAACTTCGAGGTCGGCCGAGGGGTTGACCGGTGCATGCTGGCCCTGGAGCGGCAAGATCCCTACGAGAAGGTCCAGAAGTCGAGGACGGTGATCTTGCCTCGGAAGTCGGCGAGGGTGAGGGTCTTGCCGCCGGTGTTCAGCCAGCCGCCTGCTCCGATGAGTTCGGGGGCGCGGACGCGTGCACGAGATGCCATGGGTGTATCCAACCGTATTGGGGGTGGGGGCATTCAGGGGGTGTGTGGGGGCCGCTGCGCGGGGCTTTGGTTCGGGGGTGGGCTTTCGGGAGGGTGGGTTGGTCCGGGGGCGGTTCCGGGGGTGGGCGCTCCGGGGGCTGGGTG